>CAZZFL010000024.1:0-22491 GCA_964653395.1 uncultured Treponema sp.
TCGGCAACGCGCAGGGCGAAGCGGAATGCCAGGCGCGGCTTTCGACTTTGAAAGAACCGTGAGATTTAAATTTGCCCGGCGTTAAAAATTAAGGATGTAAAATATGATACGAAGCGCTTTTGTCGTTTCCGTGAACGACGATAATTCACAAGCTCAAGTTCTCCCGATGATAACAGGAGCGTGCCTTTCCTGCAAGGAACAGTGCGCCCAGCGCGGAACGCCGTTCACCGTGAGCAACGATAAAAATTTCGAAATAAAAGAAGGAAGCATAGTAACCATAGCGACTTCCCCAAAAGCGGAAGCCGTGCAAAGCATAATCTCACTTTGTACGCCGATTCTGTGCGCCATCACAGCGTTCTTTATTTCCCCCTCCATAAGCATGGCCGTTTTTCATCAGGCGGCTACGGAAGGCTTCAAGGCGGCCTGCGCGCTCGCAGGAATCATAATTCCTGCCATTATAGTTTTCGCAGTGAGCCGATTCAAGATTCGTCCCTCGCGGCCATACATTGAAAAAGTTTTTTAGGAAGGCTGAAAATCAACATACTCAATTCAAAGTGTCGGAAAATGAAAAACCTTCGCACAAATCAATTTTCAAAATCGGCAACTAAAATTTTTAATCAGAAAATAAAATGCAAAAGATTCAATAAATTCGCGCTTGGAAAAATCTAAATTAAAAAAGTTTGATTTTGGTTTTTACAGAAATTCCGCCATTGCAAAAAAAACGAAAATCTGATAATATATTTTTATGAAAGATTCGATTCTAAAAAAATCAAAAGAAATTTTCATGCTGATTTTCTTCGCCACGATTTTCTGCGTCGTGTTCGTTTCTTGCAAAAAAAATCCTGAGCAAAATGAAACGCCGCTCGTACCATTGGATTTTATTTCCGAAAAAAATCTCGCCTCCGATTCCATGCCGGCGTGGCATCATTCATTCAAAAAAATTTGCATCGTGTTTGGTTATGGCTACAACGAAAAAAATTACGTGCAAGGCATCGTCGAGTCGCTCGCAAAAAAATACGGACTTGACGACGGCACGCCAGACAGCGGCTTGATTTTTCCGCTGGTTTTTCCCGACGATTTTCCCGGCGAAAGAATCACGAGGCTTCCTTCGCTTATCGGCGAGCGCGAACTCGCGGGTCTTATAATCGTGGGCGCGCCGGAAAAAACGAACTATGCCATCGCAAGCCTTGAAGACGAATGGGACTCGCGCGAAAATATGATTCCTTATCCAGTGTACGCTTTTTTCCCGCAGGACGACATCGCAGGAATTGAAGCCACTTCAAATTTCGTTCTTGACAGAACGCTCGAAGGAAGCGGCTCGATCGATGACGAGACGGACAAAGAAGAAGTGTCGCAAACTCAAGTCGTGGATTTGGACGCGCTTTTGGATCACGCCGTGGAATATATGTTGCTCACCGAATGTCCGCTTCCGCCCGATAAAAATTTGCTGTCACATGTTTCGCGCATCGTCGGAAACGATTACAAAGTTTCGCGCTACATCGATGCGCAAAGCGGCTTGCAGTCGGTCAACCATTTTGTAATTGAAGAAAAATGATTTCTCTTGTGCAACAAGATTCAGGCTTGATTGGAAGTGCCGAAAAAATTGACGCGCTTGCAAAAATGAGCGACGCTGAAATTCTGCTCGTTTCTGATTCTCACGGACGGAAAGAAATTTTGCGCGCGATAATCGAGCGTTTCGGCGAAACTTGCGCGGCGGTGATTTTTTGCGGAGACGGAATCGGCGATTTTTGCGCGGCTTTGTCATACACGCAAAAAAACAAAAAATTCGCGCAATCATTTCCGCCGGTCGCCGCCTTTGTTCGTGGAAACGGCGACTGCGATTTTTTTCCAGTTGATTTCAATCCGAATCCAAATTCAGTTTCGCATGCGAGTTCGGAAAAAAATTCTTTTCGCGGCGAATACGAAATCAAAATTCCGCAAACTCAAATTTTGAAAATTTCAGGAATGAACGTTTTCATAACGCACGGCCACGTGGACGGCGCGTATTACGGATTGAACCGTTTGGCGCAACGCGCGGCGGATTCTTTGGCGGACATCGTTTTTTACGGGCACACGCATGTCGCATCTCGAAGCGAAATCGACTTGACTTATTTTATAAATCCCGGAAGTTGCGCGCTTCCTCGCGGCACGCCAAGAATTCCATCTTTCGCAATCGTGAAAATTCCGGGCGGACAAGAAAGGGCGGAAACGACTTTCTTTTCGGCGCGCGCGAGCATTTCGGAAGGTTTTGAATTTATGCCGTTTATGCCGCAGCCATTTTTTTAATCAGCCAAACATTAGATGCCATGTTGAAAATTTATGCCGAAACGAAACGCGTTTTCGGTGTTGGCAAAAGTCGCAGGGCGTAGCCCTGCTTACGAGTTTTGCTTTGCAAAACTCGAGCATTTTTTACAGGCAAATAAAATTGAAATTTTCTTCGCCGCCAAAAATATTGAATCCTATTTCTTTTCCAATTTTTTTGATTTCGTGAAAAAAACTTTTATTCCTTCGTCGGGAAATTTTTCTTTTATGGCTTTTATTATTGCCTTGACTTTCTCCGCTTCGGATTTTTTCACATAGGAAAACAGGACGAAATTCGTTTCAGGCCAGCTGCTCGTTCCGAGTTTGTAGCTGTCTTTGCCGCGACCTTCGGCGAGCGGAATCACCGTGTACAAAATGTTCGGAATGTATTCCTCGAGCGCGTCGATAATTTCATCGTGAACTGACTGGTTTGCGATAATTTCTATTCGTAACATTTTTTCTCCTTATTTTTCAACAATGAAAAAGTTTCAACTTTTGAATTGTTGAAAAAGCGATTTCGCAGCGAAGCGAGAAATCGTGGTAAATAAACGAGTTTTGCAAAAACTCAAAGTTAAAATTGGAACACCATTTTTGTGCTAATTTTAAACTCTCCTTGCATAAAAATTCAATTGTAATTTTGGAAAGAAATTCCGTTGCAAAACAAAATTGCAATTTTGAATTTCATTTTGTCAAAAAAATTTCAAGGCGACTTTTTTCGCGCTTCTTTTCCTTCATTACAAGCGAGTACAAAACCGGAATGAAAAACAGCGTTATGAAAGTGGAACTCGTGAGTCCGCCCACGACCGCCACGCCAATCGGCTGAACCATTCCCGCGCTGCCGCTCGTCGCGAAGCACATCGGAAGCATTCCCAAAATTGTCGTGAGCGTCGTCATCAAAACTGGGCGCAATCGGCTTACCCCCGCCTCGAGGCACGCGTCGTACATTTTTTTGCCGCGATCAATCAAAAGGTTCGTGTAGTCCACGAGAATGATTCCGTTGTTCACGACGATTCCCACAAGCATAATCAAACCCACCGCGCTCATCATCGAAATCGCTTGCCCTGAAATTTTGTAGATGAAAACGACTCCGACAATCAAAAATGGAATCGTGCACAAATTGATGAACGGCGCTTTGAAACTTTCGTAAGTTCCTGCCATCACTCCGAACACGAGCAAAATCGCCATCAAAGCGATTCCGCCATAAGCCGCGCCTTGTTCCTGCATGTCTTGCCACGAGCCTTCATAGGAAATGGAAACATTGTCGGGAATAATGAACGACGCGGCGATTCCTTCTTTGATTTTGTTTTCCACTTCATAGGCGTTCACATTTTCCACAATCATGTCGGCGGTAATCGTGACGCGCCGCGTCTGGTTTTCGCGACGAATCGTCACGGGACCCAAGCCTTTTACGACTTTGGCGAAATTCGCCACGCTCACTTTTCCATTCGTTCCGTTCACATAAATCTGTTCTAAATCTTCTGCCGATTTTCTGTCGTCGGGACGATACGCGATTTTAAGGTCGTATTCTTTTCCGGCATCGCGATAAGTCGTCGCATTCACGCCGTTTATCGCATAATAAATTTCGCGGGCGACAGTCGTAACGTCCACGCCGAACGAATACGCGCGGTCGCGGTCAATTTCAATTTCCACTTGCGGAACGCCTTCTTCCGTGTCGATGGTCACTTCGCCCAATTCGCTGATTCCTTCCATCACTTCGCGGATTTGCGAAGAAACGCGCAACGCCGCGTCAAGGTCGTCGCTGCGGACTTTTATCTTGATGTCGCTTCCGGTCATTTGCCGTCCGCCGCCTTGATCGAAATTGAATCGCACTCCGGCGAAATCCGAAAAATGCGCGCGCAGTTTCTGCTGAATTTCTTGCGCGGTGTCAATTTGCTCTTCGGTTTTTGGAAGCTGAATTTGAATCGAACCTTTGTACGCGGTGGCATTTCTGTTTCCAGTTCCGACGCTCACAATCAAATTCTTGTAGCCTTGAACTTCGTCCTTTACAATTTGCGCGAGCTGATCCATTACTTTTGTAGTTTCTTCGAGCGTCGTTCCGATGGGGAGGGTAACATTCAGGCCAACGCTGTCTTCCCGTCCGTTCGGCATCATATTGATTGTCATCGTGGGAATGAGCGCGAACGCCGTAAGCAAAACCGCGACGCAAATACTGATTGTGATCGCGCGATTTTTGAGCGCGGCGGCAAGAACGTTCCTGTAAATTCCAGTGAGCGCGTCCATTGGAATGTCGAGAATCGCGTAGAACTTTTTCAGGAATCGATTTTTCACCGGCTTTTCCTTTCGGTTTGTGAGCGGAAGAAATTTTCCTGCCAAAACCGGCACAAGGAAAACCGCCACGAAAAGCGAAGAGACGAGCGCGATTACGACGGTGAAAATAATTCCTTTGAACATTTGTCCCATGAATCCGAGTTCCCGCATGTAAAACAAAAACGGAATGAAAACGCAAATCGTCGTAAGGTTGCCGCTTATGACGGACATTACCATTTCGCCCGAGCCGAGTTCCGCCGCCACCATCGCTTTCGCGCCGCGCGTCCTGTAGACGAAAATATTTTCAATCATTACGATTGAAGCGTCCACAATCATTCCGACTCCCAAAATCAATCCGGTGAGCGTCATCATGTTGAGCGTGAGTCCCGCGAAATTCATGCAAAGCATAGTTATGATGATCGAAAGCGGAATGCTGATTGCGATGATGATTGTCGATTTGAAATTTTTCAGGAACAGGAACAAAATCAAAACTGCGAGAATCAAGCCTTGCGACGCGCTTTCCAAAAGCGTGTTGATTGTCTCGCGAATTGAATCCGTGGTGTCGCGGATAATTTCAAGGCTTATGTCGCCCGGAACGATTTCACGAATTTCGTCGAGTTTTTCGTACACCGCATTTGCGACGGTCACGCTGTTTTTGCCGGACTGTTTCGTGACGCTGATGTACACGCCTTCCTGCCCGTTGATGTAGACTTCGCTGCTTTTGTCCGCGTAGCCCATGTACGCCGTGCCGATGTCGGAAAGCCGAACCGCGTAGCCATTTTTCACCGCGATTACAGTATCGTTCACTTCTTCAATGCTAGAAAATTCGCCGGTGGTGCGAATGGAATAATCTTGCGAACCTTCCGTGATTTTTCCGGCTCCCAATTCAAGATTTTGGCTTGCAAGGCTTTGGGAAACTTGCATCATCGTAAGACCATACGCGGCAAGGCGATTTTGCGAAATGTCCACTCGCACGATTTTGTCGCGTCCGCCCGAAACGCTCGCTTCCGCCACGCCTTCAGTCTGCGCAATCAAATCGCAAATCGTGTCGTCGGCAATTTCGCGAAGTTCGTTTTGCGGCCTGTTTCCTCGAACGGCGATTCGCATAATCGGCATCGAGTCGCTGTCCATTTTGAAAATCGTCGGAGAATCGGCATCGTCGGGAAGTCGGCGCGTAACGCGGTCGAGTTTGTCGCGCACATTGTTCGTGGCAACATCCAAATCAGTTCCGTAATTGAATTCAAGCCAAATCGAAGAGCGGCCTTCCGAAGATGAACTTGTGAGATTTTTCAATCCGCTCACGCTCACGAGCTGCCCTTCCAATAATTTCGTGACGGATTTTTCCACCGATTCAGGACCCGCATTTTCGTAAGTCGTGAAAACGGAAATGTAAGGACTGTCGATGTCCGGCATCAACGCGATCGCCACGTCTTTGAGAGTGAAAATTCCGAGAATGCCGAGAAGCACGAAAACAATCAGCGTGAGGACTGGATGGCGGAGCGTGGTTTTTGTTATGCTCATCTAGTCGCCTCGCTCGAAATGTCTTTGATTTTCGCGCCGTCGCTCAAAGAAGTTTGTCCTTGAATTACGACGCGCTCGCCTTCTTTAAGTCCGCTGATGATTTGCACCGTGCCGCTCACGTTTTCTCCGAGAGTCACTTCGCGCCTTTCCACCGTCGAATCGCCTTTGACGACGTATGCGAAAAATTTGTCGTTATAAGTGACGAGCGACTGCGCCGGCATTGTCACCGCGCCCGAATAGTCTTTCGTGAACAAAATCAATTTCGCGAACATTCCGGCGTTTATCCGGGAATCGCGCTTGTCGAAATGCAAAATGATTTGCTTCGTGCGGCTTATGGAATCCACCACCGGCGAAACTCGCGTGACTGTCGCGTCGAACAAAACGCCGGGATACGCTTCCACAGAAACTTGCGCTTTCAGTCCAGTCCGCAAAAACGAAACGTAGCGTTCAGGAATGTATGCGGTAATTTGCAAATTCGAAATGTCGCCGATTTGCGTGATTGCGCTCGTCGTTGAAACCGTCGTTCCGTTTTTCACTGGAACTGAAATTATGCTTCCTGAAATTGGCGCGTACACGGGCGAACTATTGTATCTTTCTCCGGGACGGCTCGGATCAATGTAGGCGATGAGTTGTCCGCGCTTGACTGTCGAGCCGAGCATCACTTCGGTGGAAATCACTTTTCCGGAAGTGTCAGGAAAAACCGAAACCGAATTCTGCGACTCGATTTCGCCGTTCGCCGAGATGAAGCCGTGCAAAGTTTCTTCGTGCACTACTTGCGTTATTACGGAAAATTCCGTGTTGCCGCCGCCGCGCCCTTTTCCTTTTGGCGCGGAATCTTTTTTCTTTCCGAAAGTGAACGCCCACAAAATTATCGCGGCGCACAGCACCAAAGAAATTACCAAAACGATTTTGCCTTTTTGCGATTTCATTTTATCTCCTATCAAAAAGTCGGGAATGCGAATTTGCAAAGAAAACAAGCCGGCACATTTCGGCCGGCCTATTCTCTTTTTTCTCCCACACTGTTTTTGTTTTCATTATTTAAAAGCGTGCCAAACGGAATGCCCAAATTATTTTCCAAATTCAAAATCGAAGTCGCGATGTTGTACGCTTGCTGCTTGAGACTCAAGCGCGCGTTTTCGAGAGAATTTTGCGCCGAAAGCAATTCGGTGTAATTTCGAGTTCCGCGTCCGTATGCTTCTTGCGTCATTTGATAAGTGCGCTCGGCGAGACGCTCGCTCGCCTGCAAAGTTTGAAGCGTCGCGGACATTTGTTCGATGCTTTGAATCGCGCTTTGAGTTTCCACTTGAACGCTGGTTTTTTTGTCCTGAATCTGAAGCTGCAAATCTTTTATGTTGTCTTTTGCCGAAGAAATCGCAAGCCCTTTTTGCGACCACGGAAAAAGTCCGTCAAGAGGAATGTTGATTGAAAGACTCAATCGTCCGGCATCGTTCGGGCCGACGCTTCCGGCGACGGGAGTTTTCGACCAAGTGGGCTGATAGCTCCAGCCCGCGCTGATTGTCGGACCATACGCCGAAAATCTTGAAGCGAGCAAATTGTTTTCCGCGATTTCCAAATTCTTTTCAAGCGCGGCAAGCTCGAAATTCTTCGCGTCATTGTTTTCGACTTTTTCGACAAACGAACGCACGCTTTCATTCTTGCCGCTCAAATTTGGCGCGAGCGAATTTATTATTTCGTCAAGATTGCCGCTCAAGACAATTTGCGTGTCCTGATCCAAACCGAGCATCTGCTTGAACAAAGCCAAATTCTTGTCATGCGTGATTTGCGCGTTTTGCAAAAGCGGAATGTTTCGCTCGTAATTCACTTGGCTCGAAAGAACATCAATTTCGCTGATTGCGCCACGCGAATATTTGCGCTGATTCGTTTGATACAATTCGCGGGTGGTTTCAAGATTTTGTTCCTGAAGCGAAATGTTTTCTTTTTGATAAAGCAAAGCGTAGAACGCCGAACGCACATTCATTTCTATTGAACGTTTCGCCGTTTCATAAGAAAGCTCGCCCGCCTCGTAGCGCAACGCGGCATTTTTTATGTCGGAATATAAATTCGTCGAAAGCGTGATTCCGACGCTCGCCTGAATGTACGCCGAATAATTTTCGGCAAAATTTTCGTTGCTTTTGGAAAAACCGCCGCCCACGGAAAGTGCCGGGCTTACGCTGTTCCACGAAGATTTTTTCGTGCGCTCCGCCGCGTCGAATTGAATTTGACTTCGCTTGAGAGAAATGTTATTTTCGAGCGCCGTCTGAACCGCGTCTTGAATTGTTATGACGATTTTCGAATCGCCTTCTTGGGAATGCGCGACGATTGAAAAAGCGGTTGCAAAAAAAATAGCGGCGAGAATGCGCCGTAATTTCATAAATCTGAACTCCTATATATAAAACAAAAAATCCAAATTTGCGTTACTTTATTTTCGGAATTTTTTATTGCGATTTTTTTGTTATGAGACAAGAAAAATGTGTGTGTGGGATTTTTGGAAAAATTTAAGAAAACAATAAAAACGCTCGCAAGTTACATTTTGTTCCGCCCGGTGCAAAGGCGTTATGCGAGCGTTCAAATTGTCGCAAAAATAAGCGCAACAATTTGAACTTCAAGTTTTTTCAAAACGCGTTTGTTTACCAAGCAAGGCGGATATTCACGGCACCAGACGCAAGCCTGTCCACAAAATCCCAGCCCACGCCAAATGTCAAATTGAGAATAAAGAAGTCAAGACAGAAGCCGCCGTAAACTTGCGGAATGATTTTGTAGCCGCTATAGCCGCCACTGAATTCAGTAGGAAGAATTCCCCAATCCGCCAAATTACCGAATTCAGTTTCACTGCCTCCGAGGATGCTGCTCCATTGCGCTGTCGCTCCCCAATTCACTTCAGATTTCGTATAAGCCACTTTCGCGCCGATGTACGGAATGAAGAAAAGCAATTTTTTCGAAAGTTGCGCCTGTACATAAGCGGTATGATTTTTGAAATTCAAATTAGCGTTGGCTTCATCGCTTACAATACCAACTCCGCCTTTCGTGAACACATAGCCCGCGCCAACAGAGAATTTAGGCTGCCATGTCTTTCCTTGCAAAATCGCCCATCTAAAATCAAAGCCGAGCGTAAAAAAGTCGAACGACATTGGAGAAATCAATTCATCAATCGTGTTAATTCGCGAAGAATCAATTGTCATAAAAGAAGCGCCGATGTCAAATGGAAGCAGGATTCCGCCCAAACGTATGTCGCCTGCCACAGTCGGAAATGCGAAAGAGTCCGGCAAATCGGAAACTTCATTTATTCCGAGAGCCTTTGCCGTTTCTTTGAGCGCGCCGATTTTCATCTGCGAAGCACCCACGTCAATTCCAGCACCAAGATGGAAGCCCGGAACCAACTTTCCTAGCCACGCTTCTGCCCAAACATTCTGCATGAGTTGTGCGTTGGAAATCGCGACGGACAAATCGCCCGAAAAATTGTTGAGACCATTTTCCACATCCGCCAAAGGTGTCGATGTGCCGAAGTCTTTCAAAAGATTTTTGTAAGTTTTATTCAATTCTTTCACAGCACTGTCAACTTGGGACTTTGTTACATTATTTTTAGCGAGAGCCGCCTCAATTTGCGCTTTGTTTTTGTTCACCAAATTCGCAACATCGATCGGAACATTAAATGTTTCAGATTTTCCATCAACATTAATATTGACATCAACGTTTTGTGCAAACAAAAATGAGGTTGTGATTGCAATTGCAAAAAGCAAAATGATTTTTTTCAAAACTAGCCTCCAAATTTAATTTTATCATGAAGCGCGAAAATTTGCAATAGGAATTTTTTAAAACCACTTGACGCGCTGAAATTCCTATCTGCGGTCGCCGAATTTTTTGCGCGCGCTTTTTTCGAGCGACGCGCAAAGGCTTTTGCCGAAAGCGCGCAGTTCAAAGTCTTGCGGCTATCTCGTCGATGAATTCCCAAGAATTTACGATGCGCTTTGCCGCAGGATTCGCGAGCCTTGCGAGGTCGCCTGTCATCGTGCCTTCTTCGATTACGGCGAGCGTGGCTTTTTCCAAGCGCGCCGCGAATTGCGCCAAGTCGTCAGTTCCATCGAGTTCCGCGCGTTTGGCGAGCGCGCCGGTCCACGCGAAAATCAGCGCGACAGGATTCGTCGAAGTTTTTTCGCCTTTCAAATATTTGTAGTAATGCTTTTGGACAGTGCCGTGGCTCGCTTCGTATTCGAATTCGCCGTTCGGAGAAACAAGGACGCTCGTCATCATCGCAAGGCTTCCGCATGCGCTCGCAATCATGTCGCTCATCACGTCGCCATCGTAATTTTTGCACGCCCACAAAATTCCGCCTTCGCTTTTCATCACTCGTGCGACTGCATCGTCAATCAAAGTGTAGAAATATTCGATTCCGGCTTCTTCGAATTTTTTGCGGAATTCGCTTTCGAAAACTTCGGAAAAAATCGCCTTGAAATTTCCGTCGTATGTTTTTGAAATCGTGTCTTTCGCGCCGAACCAAACGCTCACTTTTTTGTCGAGCGCGAACATAAAGCAGCATCGCGCGAAACTGCGAATCGATTCATCCAAATTGTGGATGCCTTGAATTATTCCGGGACCTTTCATTTCTTGAATTGTCTTTCGGATTTCCTTTCCGTCCTCGCCGGTAAAAACAAGTTCGGCTTTGCCCGCGCACGGAGTTTTGATTTCGCAATTTTTGTAAACGTCGCCGTAAGCATGGCGGCCGAGAACGATCGGCTTTTTCCAAGACGAGACGTTGCACTGAATGTTCTTGACAAAAATCGGCGCGCGGAAAACGGTGCCGTCCAGCTCGCCGCGAAGAATTCCGTTCGGGGAAGGGGTAAGATGCGTGAGCTTGTATTCTTCCATTCGGGCGGCGTTGCTCGTAATCGTGGCGCATTTTACGCCCACGCCAAGCCGCTTGATTGCCGCCGCCGCGTCGCGCGTAATTTGGTCGTCGGTGTCGTCGCGATTTTTCAAACCGAGGTCGTAATATTCCACGTTCAATTCCACAAACGGCTCGAGCAATTTTTCCTTGATGACTTTCCACAAGACGCGCGTCATTTCGTCGCCGTCCAATTCCGCTATGGGATTAAGCATTTTAATTTTCATTGTATTTCCTCCTAAAAAATTATGCGAGTTTTTGTGCCTTCATAAAAAACGGAAGACACAGCGCGGCGCATTCCGACATCTTTGTCTTCCGTTAAAAAGATTCTAGCGGAAAAAAAATTTTTTGTCAATTGCGAGGATTGATTCATCATAAAGAATAGAATTTCCACTCCCCTACGCACAAATATTTTCCGAACAAAATCAACGAAAGTATTTACAGACGGAAGCCGATTTGATATAATTTCCTTTAATTTTCAACAACGAACAAATCTTCAGTTTCGGAAATTGTTGAAAATGCGCACGCAAAAAAATCAATTGCGAAATTGATTTTCACGATTATTTTTCAAACAGGAGAAAAAAAATGAAACGCATAGCAAGTTTCACAGTCAATCACGACACACTCGAAAAGGGAATGTATGTTTCTCGCGAAGACGGCGATGTAATCACTTACGACATCAGGATGAAAAAGCCGAATTGCGGCGACTATCTTTCCACCGCCGAATTGCACACCATCGAACACCTTTTTGCCACCTACGCTCGCAACAGCGAATTTTCCGACAACGTTCTTTATGTGGGACCGATGGGCTGTCGCACGGGCTTCTACATGCTGCTTCGCGACAGTGTTTCACGCGCCGATGCAATCAAACTTGTAAAAGATTCGATGGCATTCATAAAAGATTTTACGGGCGTGATTCCCGGGAGCACAAGGCAAGAATGCGGCAACTACAAGGAACACGATTTGCCGAACGCAAAACTTGTCGCAGTCGACATGCTTTCCGTCCTCTCGAATTGGGAAGAAAAAAATCTCGCGTACAAATAAAACGCGATTTGAAAAACAAATTAAATTATGCTCGCTCTCCAAGATTTTTATGCCGAGGAAAATTTTGGAATCACGAAATAAGATTTGTTTTAACTTCAGTCATCACAACAGCGCAAATATTTTTCGGAGACGACGTTATGAAAGTAACTTGCATTAACGGCAGCGCGCGCAACAACGGAAGTTGCGCATATTTGGTAGAAACTTTTATTGGCGGCATTGCGGAAAAAAATGCCGATGTCGTTAAATATTGCGTGGGAGATGCCGACTTGCATTTTTGCAAAGGTTGCAAAAAATGCTATATCGACGGCGAATGCGTGCAGAACGACGATGTGAAAAAAATAGTTGAAGACATCTTAAACTCCGACATCGTGCTCATTGCCGCGCCGTCGTATTGGGCGGACGTGCCCGCGCAACTCAAGACATTGTTCGACAGAACCACGCCTTACGGCGATACAAATCCCAACAGAATTTTGAAAGCCACAAAATCCATTAAAGGAATCGCACTCGCCGTGCGCGCAGGAATGCGAAAACAGGAAAACGAATTGATATTGAACGCCATCGAACATTATTTCGGCCATTTGGGAATTCAAACCATAAAAAGAATTTCGATAACGCAGACCGACACATTGAACGACTTGCTCGAAAATCACGCCACCGACATCAAGCAAATTTCTGAACTGGGAAAATCATTATTGTAGAATTATTCGGCTTGCAAAAAACGCAATGCAATGATTAGGATTTTTTTTGACTATTTTACCGCGCGTTGCGAAGGCAATCAGCAAAGCGACTTGGAAGATTTTTCACTTGACGAAAAATGAAATTTCAAGTCCACTTTTCAAAGCGCGATTTTTTTTGTATAATTTTTTTCATGGTAACTTATCTTGCAAAAGTCGGCGAGCTTTCGCTCAAGGGCACGAACATAAAATTTTTCGAGCGGCAGCTTTTTAAAAACGCGCAATCATATTTTGAAGAAAGCGACAAAGTGAAAATCGAGCTTCGCGCGGGAAGGATGTATTTTTCAGGCGACGACGCGCTCGCGCCGAAAATCGAATTCTGCCTCGAGCATTTGATTGGAATCACGGGATTCGCGAAATGCGAAGTCTGCGAAAAAAACATCGACGCGATAAAAAATACGGTTTTCTCGCTTTGCGAAGAAGCCGCGAAAAACGGCGCGAAAACTTTCAAATGCGACACGCGCCGCGCCGACAAAAAATTCCCGCTCACTTCCTACGAAATCAGCAAGGAAGCGGCGACCGAAATTTTCGAAAAGAAAATCATGGCGGTGGACGTGCATTCGCCGGACGTGACGATTTTCATCGAAGTGCGCGAAAATGTTTTCATTTATACGGCCGTCTCGAAAAACGCCGGCGGCTCGCTTTTGAAAATTTCAAATTCAAAAAAAGCCGTGCGCGGACTTCCGGTCGGCGTGAGCGGAAAAGGCTTGACATTGCTTTCAGGCGGCATCGACAGTCCCGTGGCCGCGTTCCGAATGATGAAGCGCGGAATGAAAATCGACTGCGTTTATTTTCATTCGTATCCATACACTTCGGACGAGGCGCAAAAAAAAGTCGAGGACTTGGCGGCCGTCATTTCAAAATTCGGAATCAGCGTCCACTTGCACATCGTCTCATTTACCGAAGCGCAGATGAAAATCAAGCAGACTTCGCCTGAAAATTTTTCGACGCTTCTTTTGCGAATGTGCATGATGCGCGTGGCGAATCTCGTGGCGAAGCGAATCGGCGCGCAATGCATCGTAACCGGAGAAAGCCTCGGACAAGTGGCGAGCCAGACAATCGAAAACATGAGCGTCACGGAATCGATGGCGGAACTTCCGCTTTTGCGCCCGCTGTGCGCGATGGACAAAGAAGAAATCACGATCGAGGCGCAGCGAATCGGCACTTACGAAATTTCGATTTTGCCTTACGAAGACTGCTGCGTTTTGTTCAGTCCAAAGCATCCCGTTTTGCGAGCGAGCGTTGATGAAGCGAAAAGAATTTTTGACGCGATGCAAATCGATTCGATTTTGCAAAAATCCTACGACGAGCATGTCGTGAAAAATTTCCGCTTGGGAAAAGAAATTTGACAAGCCAGAAAAGTTTTGATACAATTTTCATACAATGAAAAGAACACTGGCATTGCTTTTTATTTTTTTTGCAGCGGACTGCGCTTGCAAAGCACAGAGCCTTGCGACTTTTGAAGAAGCCGTAAAAAATTCAAAGAATTTTTTTCAAGACAGCAAAGTCATATATGCAAGAAGGCTGCGAAGCTCGCCTGCGAGCATTCCAGACGGATGGGCGAAATTTTTTGTAGTGACAGAAGAAACTAAGGAAAATTCCTATCCTGAGATTCCTAATTACAGGTCTGGAATTTTTTTAGCGAAAGACAAAGTGCTATTATATGATGTCGGCATAGACTATGCGGACTATGGAATGGACGAGCAGGAAAAATTCGCGGGCGGACAGAAAAAAGAGTTATATTTTGAGAACAAAAAACGACGCAACAATGAAGACACTGTAAATCTTTTTTATCATTCTGCCTTGCAAAATCAAATTGAAAATATAAGAATACAGCCGTTTGTATGCTTCATCTATGATTTTAACAAAGACGGATATGACGACATAATCACATTGGATTATGCAAACATTGCAATTTACGACGGAGCGCCGATGAAAAATCAAAGCAGATTTTTATTTAATTCATTTTGGGACGGCATTCATTTCAACGATGAATGGGAACACAAATGGAAATCGCCAGAGCAAGCGCCTGAGTTTGTAGTTTTCAACGGCCGCAGAGGAATAAAATTATATGGCAATGTTTTGCAAGACGATAAAAAGCCTTACGATGACGGAATAAAGAAAAAAGTGTGGCTTTTCTTTTATTTTGACAAAGACAAAAATATTTTTTTGCGAGATGAAAACGCTTCAAGTTCAGAATTGGAAGGCGTTCATGGAAGCGAAAATTTTTTCGCAGATTATGGGCTTGATTTCAACGCCTTGAACAGGAAATTGAATTTGCAGCAAATACAAAATTTGTGTCCCGCCTCGCTTCGAGTTTTGCGCAACGCGATTTACGCCAGACACGGGCGAACTTTTCAAAGCGAAGACTTGCAGTCTCTTTTTAACGAATATTCATGGTACGAGGCAAATCCCGCTTACTCGGATTCGCTTTTAAATGCGACGGACAAACATAACATAGATCTCATAAAACAAGTCGAAGAAAATCCCACGAAAAAAAGGCTTTACTTGGAGCAAACAATGTTCGATTCAGAAATTCCGCAAACAGGCTTTTCATCTGAAAGCAGTGAAATTTATATGACAAAATATAATTTTAGATGCCACGAAATATCAATTGCGGAAAAAGCCACAAAAGGCATGGCAACATATCTTTTCCTGGCTTCCGATCCCGGACACGACCTTAGCATGGTTGACAACACTTTTCACGATTCTGAAATTGTTTTTAGACAACGATATGGACAATGCAAGCCCGACAAAAGCAGGGACAGCATTAGATATTTTGAGGCTTTGTATATTTTATGCGGCACTGAAAGCATTGTAAATCCGAATAACAACATGCAAGCTAAAAAATATCTTACGGGAAAAGAAATTTTAGATTTGCAAAAAAGCATAATGAAAATGAAAGCGGAAGAATCTCGGAAGAAAGAACGATTTACTTTTCCACCAATACGTCCACAATAACGGCGCGATCAAGTCTGTCAAAATCCCGCTTCAAATTTCAGCGCGATTGAGCCAGTCGAAATCTCGCTTCAATTTTCAGCGCAATCGAGTCTGCCGAAATCTCGCGTCCATTTCAGCGGCGATTGAGCCGGTCGGAATCCGCCCGCTATTTTTCCAAAAGCAATTTCGCGATTTTGCTTGAATCCGTGTCGATTTTCAAGTTCGCGAAATTTTCCGCCATGCGCTCGTCGAAATTTTCGTCGCTCAAAATTTCTTCAATCTTGTCGTAAATCGCGCCGGGCTTTTGGATGAAATACCCCACCTTGTTGCGAACGGCGAAGCGCATGTTGCCCAATTCCTGATTGTGGATGTAGCGCGAAATGATGACGGGCTTTTTGCACGAAAGCACTTCGAGCAACGTGGCAGGGCCAGCCTTCATCACGACGCAATCGGACAACTTTATGAGTTCGTCCAAAAAATTCACAAAGCCGAAAACATGCAAATCCAACTTCGGATAGATTTTCGAAAAGCCTTCAAGGTAAGTTTTTTTCGCAAGGTCCTTTCCGCAAACAATCGCGATCGCGAATTTCGCGCGGCGCGCTACGCACTTTGTGATTATTTCCACCGCGCCCGGAATTCCATCCCCTCCCCCGACGAGGAGCACGATTTTTTTGTCCTGCTCAAAACCGTGCTTTTTCCGAAGGGCGGCGATATCGTCCTTGTCAAATGGAATCGTGTATTTTTCGCCGAGCACGAACGGCACTATGGTGATTTGCTTTTCAGGAATTTTCTGGGCAAGCGCAAATTGCTTTGCCTCCTCGGAATAAACGAAGTAGTCCAGCCGCCTGTCCCAAAACCACGCGGTGGGCGTAGTAAACGGATCTGTCACCATAACGGTAAGATTGATTTTTTTCCTGCTGCGCAAAATTGCGGACTTCGCGAAAGTGGAAAGCGCGAAATGGAACGAAACGATGTCGGTGGGATTTTCGCGTTCGATGACTTTTTCCAAATAGCGCGTCGTGTGGCTTCGCAAAATCGCGCCAAAAAAAGTTACCGCCGCGCGATGCATCGTAATATCGTAAATGAGCGAAAACGCGCCATGCAAAGTGTTCGTCGCGATAAAATATCCGTGCTCGAACATCGCCTTGCCGAAAAAATTTTTCCTGTCGAAGCCGTTCACCATCACGATTTCCGCATCGGGATTTTGCTTTAAAATATGATCTTTCAAAACTCGCGCCGTGGAAATGTGTCCCGCGCCGGTCGTGAGATACAGAAATAAAAATTTTCGCCGTGCCATCATAATATCCTCGCTAATAAACGTATTTTACGGAAAGTGAAAAATAGCTGTTGTATTCATCGTGAAGTTTTTCCGCCCAATTTTTTCTTGCTTCGGCAATTGCAATTGCATTTGCATCTGCATCTGAACTTCCCTTGACATCTTTGAAAATCGCCGTGTCCACGCCCGCGTTGTGGACGTATTCGAACGTATAACCAAAATTCAGCGAAAGCGCGCCCGCCTTGTTTCTAAAAAATTCATAGCTCGAATCAAATCCCAATTGCAAGATGTACATCTTATGCTTTTGCTTCATAAAAGTGTTTCGTTCCTGAACGCTCGTAGGATACGGATCAGTTTCCGCGCCGCCCGAATTGTCCAAACCTTGAAACTTTGTGTTGTGCGCAATCACTTCCTCATCGCTCCAACTTTCGGTTTCGTTCGCGTGGCGGGCAAAATCCGTGAACACATTCAACTTCAAACGCTTCGTCGGCTCGAAATGAATTTCAAAATGAAAGCGATCGGAATTTGGCGGCAAACTAGAGCCAATGCAAATTCCGCGATTCGTGTAATTTTGATAATTGTATGAAGTCTCATCAACTCCGTTGGGTTTGGAAGGAGAAGTGAGCCAATGCGAATACATATAAGGAAGCACGAGCGTGTAGTCAAACGAAATCATACTACAAAAATCCGCTTTGGGAGTGTAGACGACGCCCGTCTGAAACGCCGCCTTGAACTTGGAATCAAAATCGCCTTTTGCCCAATCGTCAACGCTGATGTCGTCGATGGCGAACGAAAGAGCCGCCTCGAATCCGTCAAAAGGTCGGTACTCAAATTGCAAGCCGTAAATGTCGTTGTCGCCAGCATCGAACATTCCTTGCAGCAAAATGAACGGAGCCGGAATCAAATACGAAGGATCGAAGCGTTCGCCGAAAATCGCCGCCTCGTAATATGAAATCGAGAGCTGCTTTATCGGAGTGAAACGAATCGAATGGAACGCCAAAAATTTGTTCGCCGTATATTCGCCTTTGAAATTCGAAGCCGCGATTTGCGAGATGCTCTGCGAATATTGCACTTTTTCCCCGGCATAATTGAAAAGGAAATTCGCCATGTGATAAGAATTCGGATTCAAAATTATGGAATCGTGTCCAAAAATGTTCCCGAATCCCATACGATTCGAAGCGAGCATTCCGCTGATTTTTTCAGTGCCGAGCGCGAGGCCGGCAATCATATCCCAGTTGCCGTCGAGTGGCCCAAGTTCCGCGGCATCGCCCCACGTGTCGAGCGGATCGTTCCTGAAGGCGCGAAGCATTTCACGCGATTCGGTGGAACTGTTGTGCAAGTTCAATCCCAAATCATAGCCGAGCGTGAGCCACGGCAAAAAATCCAAGTCGCCAAAAAACGAAGGCTCGCCGTAAACGAATTTTTTGTTCCAATCTTCGCCGCCGCCGCTGAGCTTCACTTGCGCACCCGCATCAAGCGCGACGTGCCATTTTTTTCCAAAGTATTTTTCGTAATAATATTGCGCTTTTTCCGCATCAACATCGCGCCCTTTTTCAATCACCGCATCCAAAATGTTTTTTATAACCATCGCAGGATACGGACTCATCTGCGGAAGAAAATCGACATAACCGCGCACCTGCCATTCGCGCGCCGATTCATAAAAATCCAAATTCGGGTCAACCGTAATTTGCGCCGACAAAATCGTCGTGCCAGCAAAAAAAATCGCCGCAAGAAAATTTTTTTTATTCATCACAACTCCTAAAAAATGCAATTTCATTTTTTGCGTGCGCGTCAAGCAAATTGTTGCACCGCGCACAATTTTAATAAGCGAGTTTTCGCAAACGCGCAAACCTGTCAAGCGAACAAGCCCCGCAAATCTACACCGTTGCTTGCCCGCTTCGTTCTATTTTATTTTCGTAAATTTGAATCGCGCACTCAAGGCGCATTCAAACGAAACTTCCGTCTTTCCTTTTTCGTGTCCGCTGTTTGAAACAATTGCGAGCGCGGACTGCGCAAAAAATTCCAGCCATGGCTTAAAGCAATAATTTCCACTCAGCGAAATGACATTCACGAATTCAGGATGCTTCCCCGAAGGCGCGACAAAATTTCGCCCGTTTTTATAATAGGGATTTCCCTTAACGCGAGGATAAACCCAATTTTCTGCCGGGAATGTATCATCCTCTTTTTTGATGTCCAAAATGCGCGGTCCCCACCCGACTTTTTTGAAAATGTCAGGATCTGAAAGTTCGCCTCGCGCAAGGAACAAATATTTAAAACCCGCCGACCATTTTTTCGGGACTTCGTACGAGGCGCAAAAAGTCGCCGCAATCGTGTCCGGACCGTAGCGTGTTCCAAGCCATTCATAGAAATCATCGGAGCCATTGCTTTCCGAAGAAGTCCGCACGAAAGACCAATTGGGACTTGAGTTTATGTAAAGGTAAGGCTGCGCGTAATAGCCTTCCAAATTGAAATGCAAATGTCCCTGCCCCAGCGGAATGTACGATTCAGCTCCTGCCTGCCACCCCATCGCGTTTGGAACATAATTGTCATCGTCCATATCGTCATCGCTCAGTTCCACGGGAAGCTGAAATTGCGTCATTGACCAAAGCGCGTAAAGCCGCAAAAATTTCGCCGGCGCGAAATTCATCTTGAGCGCGACAAAACTTCCAACATCGCTGCCCTCCGCCTGATAATCCAGCCACGAAGCGTATCCATGGAAAAACATCATCGGATTGAAAAAGCGCAAATCCATAGGTCCATAAGGCAGGCACGCCTCCATCACGGAAATTTGGAATTTCTTCTTCTTGCCGATTCGCACGTCAACCTTGTGCGAGTACATATATCGATTCGTGTTGAATTGCGTCAAGCCCGCCGTGTATTGCACAATCGGCGAAAAAATCGAAAGGCTTGCCGCAGTAGCGTCTGTCAAAAATTCCGACTGAATTATCGAGCCTGTTTGCGCGCGTCCGAAATTCTGCGCCATATTGCTGATGCGAAAATTCATTCCGACGCTTTCCGTGAACATCGTGCCAAGAGAACCATAGGCTTCGTGCGGAAAATTCACGTCAAAATTCGACGCGCCAAGCGGAATGTTAAAATAGACATCGTTCGCGCCTTTTGCGGCCTTGTTCATCGCGACAATCACGTCCACAAAAAAAGTCGCGTAGTCGCCCACGCCAAGCGTAATCGGAAGTTCCAAAAAATTCTTTTTTTCGAACCTATCGTAAATCCACGGAACGTCGTCGTTCGTTTTAATGAATCCTTCCAAATTCGCTTCTGGCTCAATTCGCGCTTGCATTATTGAAGCCTGCGCCGAAAAATTCTTTTCATCGAAAAATTCAAAAATATTGTCGTAATGATTTTTTCCGGCCGCGCTCAAATCATCGTATTCAATTTCCAAAAGCATCGAGCGAATCTGCGCTATCGTAAGCGGCGCTTGATCCGAAAATTGAACGATGCCGCTTTCCTGCTCCAAAACTTGAAGCGAATCATAAATCCAATGACGAGGCGGAATCAAAGTTTGTGCGCCGCGTCCTGCCTTTTCCGCCGCGAAAGAAATTTGCGAGACGAAAAAAAACACACAAAGAAAAAGCATTTTTTCAAAATCAGAGCATCTTATTTTTCTTTCCGTCAATTTCAAAAAAAACATCTGTCTCCTCGCAAATTATTCTTCGCCCGCGCTTTGAACGTCCTGCGTTTCTCTGTCGTATTTGTCTTTCAGCAAAAAATCAAAGTTGAGCGGCTTTTTGGGAATTCTGCAAAAATCAAATCGCGCCGAAATTGCCGCCTCAAATCCGTGGCGGAATTTTCCAGGCTCGTTGTTGTGATTGAAAACAAAAATGTACGCCGGCTGCGCGACAATCGTAAACCATTTTACAGGCGAATAACTCGCGCGAACATAAATTATATTGTCGTACTCGGCTTTTTTTCCGGAGGAAGTGTGTGGAGTTTTGTATTTGCGTCCGTAATACCCAACGTCGTTACTTTCCTTGTCCTTATCAGGATAAATCCAGTCTGACGGATCTGGATTTTCGTAATTTCCGCGCTTCCATTCTTTGAAAATGTCTTTTTGCGAAAATTCTCCTCGCGCCGCAAAAATGTAATTCAAGCCAACCGAGAATTTTCCCGGCCTTTCATATTCCGCAGAAAATTTTCCCGCCGCGGAATCAGGTCCGAGCGGACTTCCAATCCATTCGTACGCGCCGTCCTTCGCCGAAACGAGCGACCAGTTCGGGCTTTCCTTTATCATAAAATACGGGTCGGCATAATATCCTTCCAAATTGAATCGCAAAAATCCCGATGCCACCGGAAATTGAAGTTCCACGCCGCCTTGATATGACTTGGCTTCGGGAAGCGAATCCGGGTCGGAAGATTTTTCCGTGGCAAGCTGATGCTCGTCCATCGAATACATAAAATAAAGCCGCAGGTTTTTTATCGGCACGAAATTCACTTTCATCGCGAAATATGAAATCCAGTCGTAATGATTGTGCATTTCGTAGGCGTGAAAAATTCCGAAAGGATTCACGAAGCTCATGTCGAAATCGTTGTAGCCCGCGCCGCCTTCCATAAATCCAAGCGTGAGTTTTTTGAAAAGCCGAAAGTCAATCGTGTGCGCATAGAAAGTAGTTTTCGGATTTATTTGCCGCACGTTGAATCCGTATGCGAAAATCGGCGAATAGACGCGCAGCTGTAAATAAGGGATGTCGGTAAGATAGTCGCTCAAAACCGTGCTTCCAAGCGCGGCGCGTCCAAAGTTTTGCTTTCCATATCCAAAATTGAAATTCAACCCGACTCCATTCTGCCAGCGATAGCCCGCCGAAAGATAAGTCGAATGCGTCAAGTTGGGATCGAAAGCCTCCTCCGTAAAAAAATGGTTCACATAATTTTGATTTTCGTTTTCAAGAAAACGCCGCCTTTGCCCGAGCGCGAATCCCATAAAAACCGTAAAATAGTCGCTAAGCGTTATTTTTATCGGCATGTCAATCGTGCGCTTCCGCTCGTGATTTCCGTAAAGCCACGCCAAGTCGTCTTCGGTTTTCGCATAAAATTCCAAATTGACCTTCGGTTCAATTCCAATAGAAAAAATTCCCGCGTCCAGCGAAAAGTCGAATTCTCCGAAAAATTCGCGAATGCGTTCGTACTGAATTTTTCCGACTTCGCTCAAATGCTCGTAAGGAATGTCGTCCAAAATTCCTTGAATCGCCTGAATCGAAAGCGGAGCCTCGTCAATGAAATTCCATCGCCCGACATCAATTTCAATTTGCGCGAGCGCGTCATAAACCCAATGTCCGCTCTCCACCAAATCTTGTCCGCGACGGACGGCGCAGAAAATTTGCGAAGAAAAAATCGCCGAAAAAAACAAGGCCTTAAGAATTTTGAAAAACGCGCTTTTCATTTTTACGATTATAGCAATTCTTTTTATTTAGCGCAATAGTTTTGATTTTTTGAAGCCCTTTACAAACGCTTTTCTTCGCGAATTTCATTTTGCAAAATTCGCAAGGCACGCGCCCGCGGACTTTGCAAAAATT
>CAZZFL010000025.1:0-22175 GCA_964653395.1 uncultured Treponema sp.
TCGCCAAAAGATACATCGCCGCGCCGTCAAGCAAATTCCGGTTGCGGGTGAGATCATAATAAGGGAAAATGGAATTTACAAATTTTTTCCGCGCCTCTGACGTATTGTACACCCTGTTGAGCGACTCTTCATCCTTTATGTCGTTAAAGTCGTTCCAAAAAAACGCGGCGTGGCAATTCGGGCACGCGCCAACGGCATAAATGAGCGGATTTATTTTCCCGTAGCGAGCCGTCGGAACATATTTTCGATGCAATTCTTCCGTGAGTTCGCCAGCACTCAAACGACCGCTTCCAGTGAACATTTCTTCGCGTGGAAAACTGTGCCGACATGCCGGACATCGAATCTTTTCCTTTGCCCAGTACGAAATCGCGAGCGGCTTTTTCGGACCTGAGTCCTTTTTTGAACGTGTGTACATATTTTTAAATTATATCACAAGACCAATTAAATTTCAATAATAACTTCGCTCACCACAAATTCTTTTTCATGGCTCATCGAAAGGAAAATTTTCGCGCGGGAATATTCAGGACAATTTTTGCGGAAAATCTCGGCGGCGGAATCTTTCACAAAAAGTTCGGGCTTTCCGTTCGTTCCGCTCACGACGAAAACATCGCGCAAGTCAAAAACAATTCCAGTTCCCAGCGCTTTTGAAAACGCTTCCTTTGCGGCGAAACGCGCGGCGTAATGTTGGCATGCGGCGGAAATTCGATTTTTTTCGAGGCTTGCGGAATTCGAGGCGACCGCGGGAAAATCGATGATTTCCTTTTCGTTGAAAAAGCGGCGCAGTATTTCTGGATTTTTCACCCATTTTTCAAAGCGGCTGGTTTTAGCCAAATCGATTCCAATTCCGAAAATCATCGTTCGCCACTTTCATCCAAAATCACAGGGATTTTTTCGCGAACCGAAATCAGAACGTTTTCCACGGAAATGTATTCCAAATGAAATTCCTGCGGAAGCAAAACGGTGACAGGAATTTCATATTCGCCGATTTCCGAAATCGCGCCCAAATCCGCCGAAAGAACGCCCGGCATAATTTCGTATTCGTCAAGTCCAAGTTGCGCGCCAACGATTGAAAAGTCGGCTAAAAAATTTCCTTCCACTTCGAATTCGGGATTCAGGTTTTTCAACTCAATCGGAACGTTGTTGAAATTTTTTGTGCCTTGAAGAAGCCCCACTTCCACTTTGACTTCAACTTCGGAAGACCCGTCAATCCTTACAAGACGATTGCGGTTTATGATGCGCTTTCTTTCGGAAAAACTTTCGGTTTTTTCATCGATGACGACCGCTCCAACTTCAAGCGCATTTATGCTTTCCACAATCGAGCGCGGCCCGAAAATCTCGACATAGGGAGGGGTAGCGGAAACCTTCTCGACCATGTAGCCGTAAGGACTTCTGCCAATTTCATAAGGCACGACTTTCACTGAACGCGAAATGTTTTTTTCAAGATGGACTTTTATCTTCTCGGGATAAACCGTAACTTCGAGCGGATCGAGATTTTCCAAATTCGAAGGCAAGTTCACCAAAACCGGCACATCAAAATTGCCTTCTTTCGTGATGTAATTCAAGTCAAGCGTGGCAGTGATTCCTTCGGCGTTCACATGCGCGATATTCTCGGCGTTCGTGCGAATCGTTACGCTCACGCTGGAAGGCAAGTGCGTCGTGCAAAGCATTTCGCCTTCCTGCAAAACATTCAACCTTACGGCGAGACTTCTTCGCTCAAGAGAAGTGTGTTGGTTGAACATATATAGAACGCAGGCCGCTACAATGCAAATCGCCTTCGCCGGCCAATTTTCACTCAGCTTTTCCAAAAGCGGCTTTATTTTCATCCACTGTATCCTCGATTGTATATTGTTCGCTCGTTATGCCGAGCAAATAGACTAGCGTTTCCGAAAGTTCCTTCATTGACAAATTGTAATGCAGACGCGAATTATATGAAAGACTCATCGCGCCAGTTTCTTCCGAAACAACGAGCACGATAGCGTCGGTAGTCTCGGCCAACCCGAGCGACGCGCGGTGTCTCGTGCCGAAAGTTTTCTTTATGTCATATTGCTCGCTCAACGGAAGGAAGCATCCCGCGCTCAAAATCTTTCCGCCTTGAATTATCACCGCGCCATCATGCAAAGGAGTGTCGTGCCCGAAAATAGTCACGAGCAGGCTCGAAGAAAGATCCGCATTTATAAGTGTTCCAGTTTTTATGATGTCGTCGAGTTTTGTATGATGCATGAAAACCGCGAGCATTCCGCGCTTTTGCTTCGAAAGAATTTCCGCCGCCATCA
This sequence comes from uncultured Treponema sp., assembly GCA_964653395.1. Lineage (GTDB taxonomy): Bacteria > Spirochaetota > Spirochaetia > Treponematales > Treponemataceae > Treponema_D. Next base: position 2,274 of record CAZZFL010000025.1, read on the forward strand.
AAACAGAATCAACGTAAGAATGCTTTGAACGAGTTCCAAGCGCAAACCATTCTTTTTGTCCGAGGCGCAAAAAAATTTTTCGAATTTCAGGCTGAAAGACCACGGCGAAAACCACGAGAAATCCCGGAGCGAGCGAGCCTAAAATCCAAAGCAGAGTTTCCAAATGAAAAATAATCGCGGTGAGATACGCCACCACAATTATGAGAGCGCCCCGCAAGATTTGAATAGAGTTCGTGCTGATGATAATTTGATACGCCTTGTAGAGAATGAACGCCAAAATCGCCATGTCCAAAAATGGGCGCACGGCATCATAAATTGTCCAAAGTTTTTCAGCAGCAAACATTTAAAATTTCCTTCAAAACTTTTACCGTATCGACCGCGGCGGCCACGTCATGCACGCGCACAATCGAAACTCCGTTCAAAATTGAATAGGCGTTGGCGGCGACAGTTCCCCAAAGCCGCTGGGCGACTTTCCTTCCGCAAACTTTTTCAAAAAAGCTTTTTCGCGAAAGCGCCATCAAGACTGAATATTTTCCGCCGCACAATTTTGCGGCGTTCGCAATCAAGGCGGCGTTTTGCGCAGTGTCCTTGCCAAAACCGATGCCCGGATCGACGATGATTTTTTCCGCGCCGATTCCGCTTTGCAAGGCGAACTGGGCGCGCGCGTCCAAATATTCGTCCACCTGCGAAAAAATATTTTTTCCCGCCTGCGCGTCTATTATAGCAGAATTCCGCCCCGGCTTGCAACTGTTTTTTTTCATCGCGTTGTGCATCAGGATCACGGGAATTTTTTCATTCGCCGCGAATTTCGCCAAGCGCGGATCGTCCTCCAAAGCCGAAACGTCGTTCAGAATGTCCGCGCCCGCGTCGAACGCCGCGCTCATCACGTCGTACTTCCGCGTGTCAACAGAAATCGGGATTCCTGAAAATTTCCTGATTTTTTTTATGAGCGGAATCACGCGGCGCAATTCTTCCTTCGCGTCAATGTATTCGCTTCCCGGCCGCGTGGATTCCCCGCCGATGTCGAGAATGTCCGCGCCCTGCTCCACAAGAAGCCTCGCGAGGCGCGCGCCTCCACGACTTTTTTCCCAAAACGAGTCGCAGTTCGCGTTCACGATTCCCATGACGAACGCGGGATTTTCCGTGGCGAGAATTCTGTCTTTCAAAAAAATCGGCTTTGCCAAATTTTCTCCCAAATCAAATTTGCCCGCAATGGAAATTCACTTGATTCAAAATTCCCAAAGCTTCCTTTTGAATGTCGTTCGGCGAAAGGAAGGCGGCTTCAAGAATTTCCTCGCGCGAGCCTTGCGCGGGAAATTTTTGCGCGAACGCCAAAACGCTCACCGAAAAATATTTTCGCTCGAAAAGCGCGGCCGCCAATTCTTCCCCCACCCCGCCCGATTTCACGCCGTCCTCCACGATGACGACCGCGTCGTAAGGAGCGCATGTCTTGCAAAAAAAATCCTTGTCTAGCGGGCGGACAAAACGCAGGTTGTAGATGTCGGCGTAAACGCCTTGCAGCAAAAGCGAGCGAGACGCCACGAGGCATTCGGAAAACATCGAGCCTAAAGTCGCTATCAAAACCCGCCTGAAATTCTTTCCGTCGTATTCCCATGAAGCGTCTTCGATTCGTCCGCTTTCCAAATTGAATTTCAAAGCCAAGCTCGGCGCGAATTTTTCCGCGCGGATCAGCGTTCCCCTCCCCGATTGCAGCGGAGAGGAAAATTCTTCCATTTCCGAAGGCGAAGTTTTTTTCGGATAGCGAATCACGCAAGGCGCGCTCAAAGCCGCCGCGTATTTCAAAAACAATTCCAATTCCGCGCCGCTCGCAGGAGCGAAAAAATTCACGGAAGGAATATTCTTTATCAGCGCGATGTCGAAAATTCCCTGGTGCGTCTCGCCGTCGTTCGGAACCGCGCCGCTCCTGTCGAGGACGAAAATCGCGTGCAAAGAAGGAAGCGCGATGTCGTGGATGATTTGGTCGATCGAACGCTGGATGAAAGTGGAATAAATGCAGACGACCGGAATCACCCCTCCCTTCGCAAGCCCCGCCGCGAAAGTCACGGCATGTTCCTCGGCGATTCCCACGTCGAAAAACCTTTCTGGAAATTTCCGCTCGAACGCGGCAAGCCCCGTGCCCTTGGACATCGCCGCCGTAATCGCGACGATTTTTTTGTTCGACTCGGCGAGGGCGACGATGGACTTTGAAAAGCATTCGGTAAAACTTCTCTCGTAGAATTTTTCCGCCGAACCGTCGCTGATGTTGAAAGGCCCGATTCCGTGGAACATTTCGGGATTGTCCTCGGCCGGCGAATAGCCCTTTCCCTTTTTCGTCACGACATGCACGATGACGGGATTCTTCAATTTTTTCACGCGCGTGAAAACTTTTTCCATTTCGCGGATGTCGTGTCCGTTCAGCGGCCCGACGTATTCAAATCCCAAATCCACGAACAGATTGTTCGTAAGGAAAAAGCCCTTGATTCCGCGCTTGAGACGGAAAATCACTTTTTGCAAAAAACGGCTGAGCGGCAGATGCTCGACGATTTTGTCGATGCCGCGCCGAATCGACTGATATTGAATCGACATCGTGAGGCGACTCAAATACCGCGAAAGCGAGCCTTCGTTCGGCGAAATCGACATTCCGTTGTCGTTCAAAACGATGATGAGCTTCGAAGGATTCGCGCCCGCGCGCGCGCCGATTTTTTTTCCGGCGTTGAGCAAGCCTTCATAGGCAAGCCCGCCCGTGAGCGCGCCGTCGCCGATGACCGCGATGACTTTTCCGGGAACGCCCTGAATTTCCCGCGCCTTCAAAAGTCCGAGGCTTTGCGAAATAGAAGTGGAAGCATGCCCGTTGTCGAAAAAATCGTGCTTGCTTTCGCGCCCTTTCGTAAAGCCCGAAATTCCCCCTCCCAGCCGAATCGAGGCGAAATCCCCGTAACGGCCGGTGAGCAATTTGTGTGCGTAACATTGATGGCTCACGTCCCAGACAATCGCGTCGCTCGGCGAAGAAAAACTCCTGTGAAGCGCGAGAGTGAGCTCCACCACCCCGAGATTGCTCGCCAAATGCCCGCCATTGTGCGCGACGGTATTTATTATGTGCCGCCGGATTTCCTCCGACAACGCGCGAAGCTCTTTTTGGGAAAGATTTTTTATCTGTTCAGGCGAATTTATTTCAGCAAGCAAAACTGCCCTTCCAACAGCGAAAACGAGAAATTAAAAAATAGCCACACATGCAATTGAGAAAACTCTCATACATGCGTGGCAGTTTGGCAAAGACTACTTGCTCTTATGCCGGTTTCTTCTAAGCATCTTCTTACGCTTATGTGTGGCCATCTTCTGGCGTTTTCTTTTTTTACCGCAAGGCATTTAGAACTCCTCTAAAAATAGTATCGATACTTTTTTCATCATAGCACATTCGCGCAATTTGGTCAAGCACTTTGTGCTTGCTCTGTAAGGAAATTTATTTTAAACGCCACTCACGTGGCGGGCGGGTGTCGCTGCCCTTGTGGGCTGCTTAACGAGTTTGCCTTGCAATGCGATGCAAACTCGCAGATATTCTGCGCTTGCTCTGCGAGGAAATTTATTTTTTTAAGGAAGGATTGTCGCTTTGATTTGCACGTTCACGCGCGAAAGAAATTTCGGCGTAAAAAATCCGCACTACAAATCTAAAGCAAAAAGGCGCAAGAAGGCTCTCGCTTCCCTGCGCCATTTCAAGAAATCAAAATTATCTTGCCATCACAGGAAGCACCTGCTGCTCGTTTTGAATGTAATGGCTCAAAACCTCTTCAGCAAAGCGCGATTCCAAATTGGCGCGATAACTGGCGATGCGTCCCACATAACGCAAAGTAGAAGCCGGAGTCCTGTCGTTGCGAACGCGACTTATGCCCGCATTGTACATCGCAATGGCAGTGGTTTCGTTGTCCGCCACGCTCAGGCAATATCTCAAATGCGACATTCCGAATTTCGCGCTCGTTTCTGGATTGTAAAAATCCTCATTCCCAAGGTGAGGAAAACTCCTGTCGTTCAACTGAAAAAGTCCTCGGTCAATTGAACCGTTCACATTGACGTTGCAGGCCGCGCGATTGAATCGGCTTTCGGCATAGCAAAGCGCGAACGCAAGCGAAAGCGGAACATCCTCGCTGTTTGCGGCATCCAAAATCGCCATCGTAATATCTCGATTTCCAGTCACGCGCAAATAAAACCATTCCACGGCCACTCGAGTAAGCGGATTTCGATAAAGTTCGAGCCCTTTGTCGGCAGAAGGCTCTTTCCCGTCATCGCTTTCAATTTTAATCGTATTGAAAGAATCTTTTTCGGCAAGCCATGAAACATTTTGCGCGCGCAAGCCGACTTCTTCTTTGAGCGGCGTTTCCTCCAAAATCTGCGGAAACTCAGTCGCTTCTATCAAAGCAATCTCATCCTGCGGAACATTTTGATGTGGCATGAAAAACATAATCGCCGCTGCGGCGACCGCAAATGCCGCACAAATGCATGATGCGGCTATAATCGTCTTGTAAAAATTCGAATGTCCTCTTACGTTTGCCATACTTAAATAATTGCAAATTTTTCAAAAAAAGGCAAGAGTTTTTTCGAATAAAATGCAAAATTTTGGCATTTTTCGCAAAATTTGTTGAAATTTTTGAATTTTCAAGCATTTTCCGCATTCTTCGCGACACGTGCGGAAAATTGCAAATAATGCGATACTTCGCATTCAAATAATTATATTGCAAACAATGCGTTTTAGTTGAAGATTTCGCACATCCACTTTTTCAAAGCCCAAGCCGCCCCTAGCGATAAAAAACATAATTCGGATGCTTTTCCGCCAATTCTTCGGCGAAATTTTCCGCCAGCTCATCGGCGCGTTCCAAAGCGGAAAAAGCGCGTGGAATCTCGAAGCCCGCGACATTTTCGCAGTCCTTTATCCGGCGCGCGCAATGCTTGAACGCCGCTGTCATTTCCAAAGCGTCGTCGGTCGAAGAAAGCGGCTTTTCCGCCGCCGGCGCGATCACAAAGCGAGCGTTTCCCGCCGCCTTCAGTTTTTCGCGCAAGGACGCGAGAAAAGATTCGTTGTATTTTTCCGCGCCGAACGAAACGTCCGAAATCGCGACGGAAAGCCTATATTTTCCGCCGTCTTCGATTTCGCCCGAAAATTGCGCGTCCGTGCCATCCGCACATCGCGCCGCAATTTCATCAAATTTTTCGCATTCAAAAGACTTGAATTCCATAATTCATTTTCCTCGCAAATTCATTTAAAACACCGACAGCCTTCGCCAAATCGTTTTTTCTTAAAAACTTTTGGCGAAGGCGCAATTTTGGCAGAAAAAACTCCCCTACTCCGTGAGAATCCTTATTACTTCGTCTTTGTCCTGCGTTTCAAGAATTTGCTGGCGTTTGTCCGCGCTCTTGAACAAAAGGCTCACTTCAGCCAAAAACTGCAAGTGCGGGCCAGTTTTGTTTACAGGAGAAAGCGTCATGATAAAAATGCGGCATGGGTCTTGATCCAGCGAATCGAAGTCCACGGGATTGTCGGAAATGCCGATGCATGCCACGAGGTCGGAAACGGTATCCGTCTTGCCATGCGGAATCGCGATGCCGTGTTTCATGCCGGTGGACATTTTGCGCTCGCGCTCAAGCACACATTCCCTGGCAGCCGCTTTGTCCGCAACTTTGCCCGAAGCCTCCAAAATGTCGAGCATCTCGTCAATAATTTCTTCTTTTGTCGTTCCCTTCAAGTGAAGGTTTACCGTATCAGGTGTAAGTACAGTCTTGAAATCCATAAGTTATAGTGTAAAATCAGTTTAATTAAAAGTCAAGTAAAAAACATCATAAATTTTGAAATTTTTGCGCTCATTTTAAAATCAAAAATCAATAAAATAACGTTTTTCAGAAAGCCTTTTCTTTGGAAAATTTCCCAAAAGAAGAATGCGTTTTGCAAGTGCCGTTTGAAGATGGCGAAAGTCTGACGTACGTGTAGCGGAAGTTGCGCGGGCTGTGAAAAAAAAGATTTGAGGAAATGATATCGCGAGTTTGGCGCAAAACTTGTACATGCTAGATTTTTTTGAAGCCCCGCGAGTTTCGCAAAGCGAAACTCGGTAAGCAAGGCGAAGCCTTGCGACCAGAGGCTATTTCCAAAGGAAGCGAAAATTTGCGTGCCACATTGTGCCCCGACGTTTTCAACGCGAAAAGCGCAATGCTTCGTCCTGCTTGCGAGTTTTCTGCGAAAAGTCTTGCGGCGGAAATCTTCCCCCTCCCAAAGCCGCTTTGAAATTTTCTTATTGCTTCATTTTAAAATGCATTTTTTCATTCGATGAAAATTTTGAAAAAAAATTTCGCCTAAAATATTTTTTTCGCGCTTTCCATAAATTTTTCGCCGCGATCGAATTCGTTCGTGAACATTCCGAATGATGTCGCGCCCGGCGAAAACACAATTGTGTCGCAGCCGCATTCGCCTTTTTCAAAATCCGTTTTCATAGTTTCCAACAATTCTTGCAGCGACGCGAACGGTCCTTTGTACGAGACTTCGCGTTCGTCCAAAAGTTTCGCGAGAATGTCCGTGCCGTTTCCTGCCAAAAGATAGAGCGAATCGAGCGGCGTGGAATGTGATTTTTTCGAATCGAGCGCATCCGCCAAAACCGAAAAGTCAAGCCCTTTGTCCGTGCCGCCTGTGATGAAAGCGACTGGTTTTCCGAACGCTTGACTTGCGGCGGCGGCGGCTTCGGGCACGGTGGAACAAGAGTCGTTGTAAAATCGCATGAATTTTTGCGTGGCGGGATTTTTCCAAGAATGAAAATATTGAAGGCGATGCGGGATGCCGTTCCATTCGCCTATGACGCTTTGGATTTTTTCGGCATCGCATCCCATCAAATAAAGAACGAGTGCCGCGTTCATGACATTTTGCCTCATGTGACGGCCGGGCACTTTTACGCTTCCCAAAATTTTCGTGTCGAAAGGTTTTCCGGGAATTCTTGCGAACGCGCACAAATTTTGTTGCTCGTCGAATTCAAGCCACACGCCGTACTGCGACGCTTCGAGTTTGTCCTGGCTGTAGCGCAAAACTTTTGCGCGGCTTTCTTTTGCGAACAAGTCGCCCCAAGTGCCGCCTTCGGCTGGTCCCGTTCCCACTTCATCCGAATCCGCGTCGCAAATCAAAAAATCGTTTTCGTCTTGATCGGCATAAATGAGCCTTTTGTCCGCGATGTATTCGCCCATGTCCGCGTACCAATTTTGATGGTCCGGAACAATTTTCGTGATGAGCGCGATTTTCGGTTTTAGAATTCCCCTCCCACGTAAATCGGCGAGCTGCCAACTGGAAAGCTCCAAAATCACAGGCGTGGATTCATTCGTCTGTTCCAAAAAGGTGAGCGGACTCACGGTGATGTTTCCGCCCAAAAAAGAATCGAAGCCGCATTTTTTCAGACCGTATTGGATCGCGCTAACGGTGGAAGATTTTCCTTTGCTTCCCGTAACCGCGATGATTGGCGATTTTGTAAAATGCAAAAAAAGGCTGATGTCAGTTTCAATCGCGCGCGCTTCGGCGAGAAAAGGATTGCCTTGAATTTTCACTCCGGGATTTTTTATGACGCAATCGGCATTGCGAAAATCTTCTTTGCGATGTTCGCCCAAAACATAAGTGAGACGCGTTTTGTCAAGCGAAGAATCGTAGGCAATCGAATTGAGCGTGGGCTTCAATTGCGCTTCGCTTTTCATGTCCGTGACGAGAACATTCGCGCCAGCTTTTAGCAAAAATCGCACCGTGGCTTCGCCGCCGCCGTTCAGCCCAAGTCCCATCACGGTAATGCGCTTGCCTTTTATATCGTCAAGCGAATCGAAGCAACAGCCTTTCGGATAAGTGAACGTCATAAATTCTCCTAACATAGCGGAATCGCAAACGCGATTTTTCAAAATCACAATTTCGCAGAAACGCACTCGCGATTTTCAGCGCGAAGTCAAAAGCGTTTGTTTTTGCTCGAAAACTTCGAGCGCCTCTTCAATCAAAAGCGTAATCAACTGTCCGTACTTTAATCCCCCCGCTTCGCACATTTTCGAAAACATGCTGATTGAAGTGAAGCCGGGAATCACATTGATTTCGTTCAAAAAAAGTTCTCCTGAATTTTTGTCGATGAAAAAATCCACTCGAGAAAGCCCGGCGCAATCCAAGATTTTGTAAGCCTCTTGCGCGAGCGTGCGAATTTTTTCGATTCGCGCATTTTCGAGCATCGCAGGAATTTTTAAAATCGCGCCGTCAGGATCGATGTATTTTGCGTCGTAATCATAAAAATCGTGCTTGGGAAGAATTTCGCCGGGAACGTACGCGGCGACTTTTCCGCACTGGCTTTTTTCGTTTTGAATTATCGCGTTTCCTGTAACGCTGCATTCGATTTCGCGTGCGTCGATCGATTTTTCAATCAAGACTTTGTTGTCCCACAAAAACGCTTCGTCGAGCGCGGCGGAAAGTTCATCGGCGTTCGTGGCTTTTGCCGCGCCCACGGAAGAGCCTGCGTTGCAAGGTTTTACGAAAAGCGGAAATCCGAATTTCGCGATCGCCTCATCGACAATTTTTTTGCATGCCGCGCCGTCATTCAAATCCGCGCGCCGAACGCAAACATAAGGCACAATCGGAAGTCCGGCATTTTGCCAAACTTGCTTCGTCCTTTCTTTGTCCATCGTGAGCGCGCTCGCCGCCACCGAGCATCCGACGTAAGGAATGTCGGCGGCTTCAAGCAAGCCTTGCAGAATTCCGTCTTCGCAATTTGTTCCGTGCACGCAAGGAAAAACCGCGTCAATTTCAAGCGACTTGCCTTCGACGCAAAAAGAATTTTTTCCGCGCCCGGGAATCACGCTCACGAGATTTTTTTCGTCTTCAATTATTTTAAAAGAATTTTTTTCATCCGAACGCACTCGATTCAATTCTTCTTCGCTTTGCAAAAACCAAACGCCTTTTTTGGAAATTCCGATTGGCACGATTTTGAATTTTTTCGAATCGATATTCCGAACGACGGAACTCGCGGAAATCAAAGAAACTTCGTGCTCGCCGGATTTTCCTCCGAACAAAATTGCTACGTTCATTTTTCTCTCCCATAAAAAATTTTCGCTATTTCAGGCAACTTTCTATTTATCTTCCAAAATAAAAACTCACACAATTCGCAGCGACTTTTCTCAATTCTTATAACCCAATTCCGCCAACGCTTTTTTCGCTTCGGACACTTCGTCGTAAGGCATGACGTAATCTTTGTAAATTATCGTGTTCTCGTGACCTTTGCCCAAAAGCAAAACTATGTCGCCCGATTTTGCCATGCTGAACGCCTTGCGAATCGCTTTGGGACGTTCCGGAAAAATCAGCAAATTTTCGTTGAGCGTCATTCCGCCCTTGATTGCGCCGCTTGCGATGTCGCGGCAGATTTTTTGCGAATCTTCGCCGCGCGGATCTTCGTCGCACAAAATTACCATGTCGCAATATTTTGCCGCCACTTCGCCTTGCAGCGGCCGCTTCGTGACATCGCGTTCGCCGCCGCTTCCGAAAAGCGCGATTATTTTTCCTTCGCATCGCGCGCGCAATGGCGGAAAAATCACTTCAAAGCTCGAAGGCGTGTGCGCGTAATCGGCAATCACTTCGAAAGGCTGTCCACAATCTATTCGCGTCATTCTTCCTGCCACGGGAATCAGCGACGTGGATTTTTGCAGCAAATCTTCAATCGGAATTGAAGTCAATTTGCTCACGACGATGAGCGAAGCCATAATATTATACGCGTTGAACGCGCCGTTCAATTTTGTTTTCACAAAAAAAGTGTGCTCGTCATTTGCGAAACTTTTTGGAACTTCGATTTCAAACGAAAGCGCGTTTTCGTTCGCGCTGATATTTTGCGCGGTAAGGAATTCGATGTCGCAAGGAATTTCGGGGAGGGGAACGCTTGAATCGTTTATCGCCGCGCGTCCTGCCTTGCCGAGCGAAGTGAAGCCGTAAACTTTTTTTGTCGTCGCCTCGCAAAAATATTTTGCGCTTTCGTCTTCCAAATTCACGACGGCGAAAGGCTCGACTTGCACTTTCACATTGTTCAAAATTTTTTGATGATCGTGCTCGTCAAGCGCGCGAAAAAGATTCGACTTGTCGCTGCGATATTGTTCGAAAGTTTTGTGGAATTCCAAATGCTCGAGCGTGACGTTCATAAAAACCGCCACGTCAAAAAAAACGTTCGAAAGCCGACCAAGCTTTTTTGAAAGTCCGTGGCTCGAACATTCGAGCACGGCATATTCGCAGCCCGCTTTGACCATGTCGAAAAGATGACGCTGAATTATCGGACTTTCGGGCGTGGTCGTGTGCTGCGGATTTGCGAGCGCGCCTTCTCCAATCGAATATTCTACGGTGGAAACGAAGCCCGCCTTTTTTCCCGTCAAGCGCAAAAGCTGCCAGATGAACGAAACGGTGGAAGATTTTCCTTCCGTGCCAGTCACGCCGATGACAATCAGTTTTTTTGAAGGATTGTCAAAAAAATCCGCTGCCACAATCGGCATCACTTGCCTGCAATCTTTGACTTTGAGAAAAACCGGCATCACGATGTCGGAAACTTTTTTTTGCGGATTGCCGATATTTTCGAGCGAGCGGCAGACGATCGACTTTGCAATTTGCGCGGATTCTTCTTTGGAAAGTTCGCCTTGAAAAATTATGACACTCGCGCCCAAGTCGATTGCGGCGGCGATGAATTTATTTCCATTCTGATGAATTCCCGGCAATGCGAAAAACAAAAAATTTTCTTTTACTTCGCGCGAATCGAAGGCAAGCCCTTCGATCGGAGTGGCTCCAATCACAGAGCCGTCAAGCGGAGTCGTGCCGTCTGCGGCCACCGCCTCGTGTTCGAACAAATCCAAAAGCGAAGACAGTTTTTTTTGCATAACTCATTATAGCGCAAACGCCGAATTTGTACAAGAAGAAAAATTTATTTTGAAAGCCGGATTTTTCTGAAACGAATTCCTTTTGTGATTTTCGCTCCGTCGTTGCTGAACGCGATTTGCCGAATGTCGCTCCAGTCGAAAAGTCCGCGCGAAGAAATCCATTTTCCTTTTTCGTCATTCCATGCGCCGATGTCCTGAAAATTTTTCAAAGGAATTTTCACTTTGTGCCACTCGCCGTCCGAAGGCAAAATTTCGTTTGTGACGTTCGCGGCGCATCTCCATTTTTCCTGCGAATTTTTTCCGTTCTCAAAATAAACTTGAATTTTCACGCCGTCTTGTTTTGTGCTCGCTTCGAATTCAAGAAAATAATTTTGCGCCATTTCTTTTGAAAAATCCGCGCCGCCCAAAATGTCAACGTAAAGTCCATTGTAAGTTTTGACTTTTCCCAATTCCACGAAATTTTCGCCGCGCGAATCTTGCTTTTCAAGATGGCAAAATTTTTCGTCGCCGTCAAACCATGTCCGCACGCGCAAGCCGTTTGCGAATGAATTTTCATAAATCGAAAAATCGCCGCTTTTTTTCGCGCGTTCGTCCCAAGAAAGATTTTGCGCATTTTTTTTTGGAATGTCATATTTTAAAGCGAGCAAAATTTCATCGTCCAAATCGTCTGGAAAAAATTCGCCGCTTCCATTTTTGAAAAGTCCGAACGAATTGTAATAATCCCAATTTGTTCGCGCGATGTTCGCGCCGTCCAAATATTCCGCGACGACTTTGTACCATTCCACGCGATCTTCGTGCGAAGCGAAATTCATATACACGCCGAATTCTCCGCACCAAACAGGCGCGTTTCGCTCCACGGAAAATTTCGCCAATTTTTCAAACGGCGCGGCCATCGATTTTTGGCTGGAAGCATTTTTATAATTTTCGTAATACCAATTTTCGGCGGCAGTGGGTTTCTTTGGCTTCGGCGGAATTTTTTCTTTCGCATAAGGAAATGGAACGCCTTTTATCCGTCCCAAACCTTCCGTCCATTCCGCGCCTTGATGCGTGAACATCATCGGCTCGTAATAATGAAAAGTATAAATCAAATTTTCATCTTGAAATTTCGGAAGGTCGAGCAAAGCGTCGAACGAATTCCAGTTCGCGCCGCCGACCACGATTGCGTGCGTTTTGTCAATCGCGCGAATCGCTTCGATTACATTTTGTTGGATTTTTACCCATTTCGAATTTTCGATTCCGTGCGGCTCGTTCAAAATTTCGTAGGCAAGATATTTTCCGCTGTCCTTGTAACGCTCGGCGATTTGCGGCCAAATTTTGAGCAATCGCTTTTCGACATCTTTAGCCGTGTTTTCGGCCGCGCTCCAAGAATGATTGTCCAGAATCAAAAAAATTTTTTGTTCCGCCGCCCATTTTACGGCGTTGTCCAAAATCGAAAAAATGTACGGATCGATTTTGTAGTCGTCGGCTCCGCTCGAAAAATTTTCAAAATGAACTGGCAGACGAATCGCGTCGCATCCCAATTCGCGCACGTTCTTGAAATCCTGTTCGCAAAAAAAATTTTTTTGCACAAGCCCAGCGTGCGCTTTTTCGAGCCACGCGGAAAAATTCACGCCTTTGGAAAACGGCGCGTTCACGGCCTTCGTTTGACTTTTCGCGCTGGCGGCCAAAGCAAAAAAAATCGTCGCCAAAATAAAATTTTTGATTTTCATAAAGACATTTTAAACGCAATGCGGATTTTTTTCAAGATTGATTTTTGCGAAGAAAAATATTGAATTATTTTTTCTCGCTCGTTATAATGAATTCGTCTAGAGCATTTTCGCAAAGTCAAAAAGTTGCACACTTTAGATTTGCATTACATGCAAAAAGTGCGCTTATGAATTTTTCGCTTCAAATTCTTTTGCGAAAAAAGTTCCGGCGGTTTCAACGTTTTCCGAAATTTAAATTTTTGAAAGCATTGAAAATTTATCAGGGAAGAAAAAAAATGTTAAAAAAACGAATCATAGTTTGCCTTGACGTAAAGGACGGACGCACGACAAAAGGCGTGAAATTCCAAAACAATTTGGACATAGGCGATCCCGTGGAAATGGCAGCGCAATATTACACGCAGGGCGTGGACGAACTTGTGTTCTACGACATCATGGCTTCGGCGCGAGGGAGGGGGCCAATTCTCGAATTGGTTTCGAAAGTGGCGAGCCAAGTTTTCATTCCGTTTTGCGTGGGCGGCGGAATCGGCACGATCGACGAAATTCGCTCGACAATTTTGGCGGGCGCGGAAAAAGTTTCGCTCAATTCTCAGGCAGTAAAAAATCCTGCGCTGATAAGCGAAGGCGCGCGCGTTTTCGGAAATCAATGCATCGTGCTCGGAATGGACGCGGCTCGCGACGAATCAATGCCGAGCGGCTACAGAGTTTTCATAAACGGCGGTCGCACAAAAACTGAACTCGACGCGCTCGAATGGGCGCAAAAAGCCGTTTCGCTCGGCGCGGGCGAAATCGTGCTCAATTCGATTGACGCGGACGGCACGAAATCAGGCTATGAAATTCCGCTTACAAAAATGATCGCGCAAAACGTCGGCGTTCCGGTGATTGCTTCTGGGGGGGGCGGCACAGTCGAGCACATGGCGCAAGTTTTGAGCGAAGGACGCGCGGATGCCGCGCTCATTGCGACGATGGTTCATTCAGGCCAATACACGTTGCAAGGAATAAAAAAAGATTTGGCAAAAGCAGGCGTTCCTGTGCGAATCTGAATTTTTGAAATTTCCAAAAACAAAAATTTCATTCCACGAAAAAAGTCGCGCGACTCGTTTCGGTTTCAAAAACATCGATCGAATACAAATACGCGCCGCCGTTTTTTTTGTCCAAAAAAATTCCTTGCTCGCCCAATTCGGCGACAAGTTTTTCATGCACGAAAAACGCAATTCTTTCCGCGCTTGGATTTTGCTCGAAAAATTCAATGTCGTTCAAATTCGTGTGATCAAGCGTTCCGCAAATTTTTTTCAACGCTGATTTGAGTTTGGAAAAATCCAGCAACATTCCGCCTTCGTTCAGATTTTTTCCCCTGACGTGCGCGAAAACTTTGTAATTGTGTCCATGCAAATTTTCGCACTTGCCATTGTAGTCGCGCAAAAAATGCGCCGCAGAAAAATCAGCTTCAACTCGAACTTCGTACATAAAAAAAATCATAGCATGAATCGAAAAAAAATTAAAGAGAAAGTTATTAAAAAAAAAGCGCGACATTGCAAAGCCCTCGCGAGTTTTGCAAAGCCGCGCTGTTTTTTTTCCAATCCGCGTCCGAGCGAATTATTTTTTCGCTTCCTTTTTCCACGGATTTATTCTCATGTACGTTTCGCCGCGCTCGCTTCCCACGGAAACGATTCCGACTGGCGTGTCCGTGAATTCTTCGATGAACTCGATGTAAGCTTTGGCGTTCTTGGGCATTTTGGAATATGAGCCGCATTCTTTGAGATTCTTTTTCCAGCCCGCGAATTTTTGCAAAACCGGCTTCGCCGAATTTAGCGCGGGAATGCTCGTGGGAAATTCCGTGACAATTTTTCCGTCGATTTCATAGGCGACGCACGCTTCGATTTCGTCCATCGTGTCGTAAATGTCCAAATGCGTGAGCACGAGCGAATCAATCGAATTGACATGGCAAGCATAGCGAAGCGCGACCAAATCCAAATATCCGCAGCGTCGCGGACGGCCAGTCGTCACGCCGAATTCGTTTCCAGTCTTGCGCACGAAATCGCAAAGTTCGCCTTCGCTTTCCGAATTGAATTCGCTTGGCATCGGCCCGTTTCCCACGCGAGTTTCATACGCTTTGAACACGCCGAAAATTCTGTCAATCGCGCGCGGTCCGATTCCGGAGCCAGTAGAAGCGCCGGCCGAACAAGACGCGCCGCTTGAAACATAAGGATAAGTTCCGCTGTCGATGTCGAGCATCGCGCCCTGCGCTCCCTCGAACAAAACGTTTTCCTTGCGGCATTTCCACATTTCTTCCGCGATGTTGACGCGCATAGAAAGAAGCCTTTCCATGTACGGCTCGAGGAATTTTTTGTCCGCCGCGTCAAGGTCGTCCATTTTTTCCTGCCAATCCAAATCGGCAAGCCGGATTCCGTCGCGCTCGGATTTCTGCGAATACGTCGTCCCGATTCCGCGCCCGGTCGTGCCGATGGGACGCTTGCGGGCGGCATCGCGCTTTTTGTCCATCTCGCGGTAGCCGGGCAAAACGATGTGCGCCCTGTCCGAAATGAAAACGCGTCCTTCCCATTTGATTCCGTTGTCCTCAAGCATTTTCAGTTCGTCGAAAAGCGCCTCAGGATCGATGACCATTCCAGAACCGAGGAAAACAGTTTTTTCAGGATAAAGAATTCCCGAAGGCACTTGGTGCAATGCGTACTTTTTTTTGCCGACGACAATCGTGTGGCCGGCGTTCGCACCGCCCGCAAAGCGCACGACGTGCTTCGCCTTTTCCGCCAAAAAATCAACAATCTTGCCTTTGCCTTCGTCGCCCCATTGAGCGCCCATCACAACAACATTCATCAAAAGGCCTCCAATCGTAAAGAGTATATCACAAAACGCGCGTTTGTGCAAGAATGAAATTTATATTATGAAATGTTTTGAAAATTGGGAGCGGGGATTTGCTCGAGCGCGCCTTCCATTCCGAGGGCGGAATAAACTTCTTCGTCTATGTCCATAATTTTGGGAAGATATTCAAGACCAAGTTCCTCGTCTTTCAGGATTTTGTATGTCATCAAGCCCTCCTAGAAAAAATATCGCCAGTCTTAATTTTCAATATTGTCAAGCAACCATTACATTGTATGACCATCGTCGATACTTTGTAAATTATTAAGACTAATACTGCTTTCAAGTATATCCATAACGCGACCATCAAATTGTAAGAGATTACGGAAAGTAGTGGTGAAATTTTGGTCAGTAACTTTACATCTCTTAGCAAAATCATTTAGTCCATACAAACTTTCATTATATAAGGCTAATTCAAGGGCTTTTTTTAATACACTGGAACTGATATTGGTACTATTCGCCATATTGTTTAAGTAAGTATTCATATTGTTTCTGGCTGTCGTAACGCTAATATCAGTGGTGCCGTATCCCGCAAGGCGTAATTCTTCGGCATATCCTGCACCAAATTCATGTTCATGGTCCATTTCTCCATTTGCTCTAAAGTAATAGTAGTCTTTAGTATCTTTATAAGCACCCAGTGAATTGTTATAAGCGGTATGTGCCAATTTGTGATAACTGGCTAATATTTTGTTATAATTCATCTTGTCCTCGTTTAATACATAAGGACGTTCTAAAGCCGCAAGAAATGGTGCCAAGGCGTCGTAGTTAGCAGCAATGTTGTCACTAATATACTTTTTGGTGTTATAAGTTTCTAACGCTTTGCTAAATGTTTTGGCATATTCATTGTTGGGGTAGGCGGCAAGGTCATTTTTTAAGTCGGTAACTTTGTCGGTCAGGAACTTTTTGGCATTATCATAGCAGGTAGCAAATTCCGTATCTTTTTTATCCGCTTCATCATAGAACCACTCCGTGCCTGCTGCAACAAACCGTTGTCCACCAAATTCTTCGTCAATATAGTAAGTAGGGTATTTGGGTTCGGGAATGGGGTCGGGATCGGGATCAGGCGTGGGATCCGGATCGGGGTTCGGATTCGGGTTTGGATCGGGATTCGGAGTAGGAGCGGGATTTGGGTCTTGTTCTTTTTCGTTATTGTTATTGCCACCTTCGTTTTCGTTACTACCTTGTTGTTGTCCGCCTTGATTTTGGTCGTATTCAATTTCGCTTTCCCCGCTCGCACCCGAGCATCCCAAAGCAATGCCGATAAAAATCGCGCACAAAACACGAATGCAAAAATTTCCCGTCTTTTTCATATCGCCCCCTCGTTTTTTCAACTACGAAAAATGAAGTATTTATGAAAGATTGTATCTGAAATATGAAGTACAGTCAAGCATTTTTTACGAAAATTGAAGTATTTTTTTACTATGAGTTCGGAATTCAAAGAAAATTTACGAGATCAACTTTCATATTTGGGAATGACGGTTCAAGAACTGGCGGACAAATCCAAGATTTCAAAGCGCACAATCGAAAATTATTTGAGCAAGCGCGGCTCCATTCCGCCTGCCGACTATGCCTGCCGCATGGCGAGCGTCATGGGCGTTTCGGTGGAATGGCTAGTGACGGGGCACGATAAAAAAAATTCCTTTGAAAATCCAGAAGAAGCGGAATTGCGCGCGTTCATAAAAAAACTGGCTTCGCTTTCGCCCGAAGTGCGAGATGCCATACGGACGCTTGTTTTTGCTACCGCGAAAGTTCACGTCGCGCCATAAAAAACTCGCTTACTTTTTTGTACGCACTTTTCTTTGTCGCGTTTGCGCCTTTGCCCTTTACAAAATCCGCAGGATTTGATATAATATTTGCCAAATTTATCTGAAAAGCAAATCTTTTTTGTGTGCGAAACACGATTAAAATAGGAGAAAATATGGCGTATTTTTTTGAAGAACCTTCCCACACTTTTGACGAGTATCTTTTGATTCCGGGCTACACTTCCGCGGATTGCATTCCGGCGAATGTTTCTTTGCGCACTCCGATTGTGCGTTTCAACAAGCGGGCGGGCGAGCAAAGTTCGCTCTATATGAACATTCCGATGGTGAGCGCGGTGATGCAGTCGGTGTCCAATGACAAGATGGCCATCGCGCTGGCGAAGGAAGGCGGCGTTTCGTTTATTTTCGGCTCGCAGAGCATTTCGGATCAGGCCGCGATGATTGCGCATGTCAAAATGTACAAGGCGGGTTTTGTCACGAGCGACACGAACATTCGTCCCGACCAGACTTTGAAGGAACTCACCGAAAAAATCGCAACCACGGGACATTCCACCGTGGCGGTGACGGAAAACGGCGAGCACAATGGGCGGCTGGTCGGAATCATCACCGAGCGCGATTTCCGGCTTGGGCATTGTTCGAGCGACGCGACTGTGGGCGAATATATGACTCCTCTCAAGGATTTGGTCGTGGGACACAGCGACATCACGCTTGAAGAGGCGAACGATTTGATTTGGAAGCACAAAATCAATCAGCTTCCCGTGGTGGACAAAAACGGCAATTTGCAATATTTGATTTTCCGAAAGGATTACGAAAGTCACGAAGAGCATCCGAATGAGCTTTTGGACGGCGACAAGCGTTACATCGTGGGAGCGGGAATCAACACGCGCGACTATATGGAACGAGTGCCGATGCTTCTTTCGGCGGGCGCGGACATTTTCTGCCTTGATTCTTCCGAAGGTTTCACCGAATGGCAGCGCAGGGCGTTGAACGACATTCACACGAAATTCGGAAAGGACGTGAAAGTGGGCGCGGGAAATGTCGTGGACGCGGAGGGCTTCCGCTTTTTGGCGGAGGCTGGCGCGGATTTCGTAAAAATCGGAATCGGCGGCGGCTCAATCTGCATCACGCGCGAGCAAAAGGGAATCGGGCGCGGACAGGCCACTGCCACAATCGAAGTCGCCAGGGCGCGCGATGAATATTACAAGGAAACTGGAATCTATGTTCCGATTTGCTCGGACGGCGGAATCGTGCACGACAACCATATCACGCTCGCGCTTGCGATGGGCGCAGACTTCGTGATGCTCGGCCGTTATTTCGCACGCTTCGACGAATCTCCCACGAACAAGCTGATTGTCAATGGAAATTATGTCAAGGAATATTGGGGCGAAGGCTCGAACCGCGCGCGCAACTGGCAACGCTACGATTTGGGCGGCGCGAAAAAAATGGCGTTCGAAGAAGGCGTGGACAGTTACGTTCCATACGCCGGAAGTCTCCACGACAATATTCAAATTACGCTCAGCAAAATCATCCACACGATGTGCAATTGCGGCGCGATTTCCATTCCAGAATTGCAGGAAAAAGCGAAAATCACTTTGGTTAGTCCCGCGTCAATTCGCGAAGGCGGCGCGCACGATGTGGTCGTGAAGAACACGACGATTCGCGCGGAATAGAATCGCGGAATAAATTTTTTCAAGGTGTAAAAAGGCGGTAGGATATTGTCGCCTTTTTTAATTTCGGGCAAGGTGGCCGCGAGTTTTTTACGCAATTCCTGCGGAATTGCTACCGAGTTTTCGCTTTGCGAAAACTTGCCTGATTTTTAGAAGTAAAAGTTTGCGGCGGCATCTTCGCCGCAAACTTTAAGCGTTTCTCACTTTTTAAGCGCGAGGGCGCGACTTTTTTCTATCCAATCAAAAAGCGTTTCGTCGGGAAAGGTTTCATCAAGGCAGACGGAAAACCAACTCTTTTTGTTCATGTGATATCCGGGGAATGTTCGCTTGCCGTCAACGATGGCGTCCCGTTCATCAGGGGAGACGCGCATGATAAGCACGTCGGCCAATTCGTCGCTTTCTATGCCGAGTTTTCGCCGAGAAATCACCACCAACACACCAAACCACTTTTGATTGTCTTGCCGTCTCCAAATTGCGTTGTCCGAAAATTTCTTCCAAAGAAATTCAAGTTCATCGCCATATTTCGTGCGCACATGCGCAATGATTCGCTTTGCCTGCGCGCTTTTGAAAATGTCTTTTTCAAAGCAAGTGTCGCGGATTTCAACGAGCGCATTTTGAAATTCGTCGCGAACCTTTCCCGCAAACGAACCTCCTCCCATCAAATGAAGGACATATTCTTCTTGAGTCTGCGCGTCCGTAACATGAGTTTCAATGAACCCGCCATCCGAAACAGATATAGCCAACACAAACTGTCCGCCCAAAAGCAGCGTTTCAAAACAGTATGCGTCTTCGCGACGCACAAATCCAGCAACCTTTGCTTTCGATGCATTCAGTCGCGTGCCCTTGAAAATATCGTCAACAATCTGCATAATTTCTTATAGCACAACTTTCTCAAAAAAGCAACAACAATGTTTTTTCAGCGAAGTTTCTGGTGTAGCAGCGCAGGAGCGCATGCTTGCCGCCTCACATTCCGTCTTCCACAATTTCAAACTGCCTTGTGCGGCGCGT
>CAZZFL010000026.1:0-20343 GCA_964653395.1 uncultured Treponema sp.
TTTATTCCGTCTTCCATTGGCATTACCTCCAACAATAATATTATATATTTAGCAATGCGACTCACGCCCAAAGCCGACTGCCCCTTTGTGCCACTCACTTTCCTTTTTCGTGGTAAAATGCGAAGCCCATTCCAAGTCCCACAGAAAAGCCCATGACATTGTCATAGGCAAAATCAACTTTTGTGAACACCCGAGAGATATTGAACAACACTCCCGTGTTTCCCTTGAAAGCGAAATAACCGGTTCGTGCAAGATTCGATGGAGCATTATCGAGGTTAAATCGCATGCCAAGTCCGCCTCCAAGATACAATGCGACGTTGTTGGTAATCCTTCGTGCAAAATCAAGCGTGAACAGTCCGCCGCGAATGCCATAGTCATCATCGACGTTTTGCAGATACTCAAGACCCAATATATGACCGTAGTTATAAAGGCAAGGCATCTCAAGCGAGAAAGCCATCCTTTTTGCGGACAGAGACTTGTCTTTGAACGAAGACAAAGGAACGTTTACGGAAACTAGAAGAGCATTGTAATTGTCTTCAAATTTGCCACTCTCTTTCCAGAAAAATGTCACAGGAGCAGTCACCAAATCAAAAGCAGCAGTTATCCAATCCGTTCCAGCGTCTTTGATTGTTTCGTTGCGATCCGTGGAATTCGCGCTCTTGCTCGGCGCTTTTCTTGGTCCCATAGGCGGAGGGGAAGGCAGGCTTTTCAGACGCTCTGGATAATTTATGCAGTATTGCTCATCGGGGCGGCACTGGATTTCCTCGCCGTTATCATTAACATATCCATACACGACATAGCCCAAATTGTCAGTCCATGTGGGGTCAATCCAAAACCATACGTTGTCCGCGCGTAATATCCAAAGCCATGCGTGATGTGTCGCCCTGTCACCTTCATTTAACAGACGGTGAGTTTTTACTTTGCGACTACTTGTAGGATATGTTTTTATAGGTACGCCATTTTGCTTGCGGGTGTAAGTTTCCCCTTGTTTTGCGATGCTACACAATTCTATTTCATTCGGGTTTTCATGAACGCCCGCAAGCCAAAACTGCATCTCACGCATACCCTGCTCGTTGTACCAACTTTTATATTTCTCTATATCTTCCCATGCGAATTGCGCATAGTCAAAACATACGCCATAAAATGTTGTGGTGCGGGTCATGTTCCCCGACATCTTGGCAAAGCGTTCCGCCATCATCCGCGGAGTGTAATAGTCATGCGGGTCGTCATACCATCCGCCGCCTGCCTGCGTTGCCGAATATGTTCCTATGCAAGCTGTCTGCACGGCAAGGTCTTGGATTGCATCCGTAAAAGAATCCGCGAATACCGAAAGTGCGCCCATCAAAATGAACGGTGCTAAAAATAATTTTTTCATTATATTCCTCCTAATATTTTATTCCATTTTTTTAACAAGCCAGCTACTTTGCGCCGGCAGACTTGAGCAGTTTCGCCACATCCGTTGAATTGCTTTCTATCGCTTTCATCAGCGCGGTATGGCCGTCATCATTCTTCACGTCCGCGCCCGCCTTTATAAGCACTTTCGCCATATCCGCCGAATTTTTTCGTGCCGCAATCATCAGCGGCGTAAAGTCCTCATTCAAGTCCAAGCAAGCGACATCGAGAATCAGTTTTCCAAAGACCTCAAAATTCCCTTCCGACGCGGCGACAAGCGCAGTATAGGTGTTTTTGCCTACCGCATCTTCCAAGCTCGCGCCGCTTTCAAGGATGATTTTTTTCAAACTATCAGAATATTCTGACATTGCGGAAACAAGCGCAAGCCACTCGATATGGCCTTTCGCATTTACGTCTGCTCCCGCCTTGACAAGCTGCCTTAACGCCTTTGCGCTGTCAAACATTGCGGCGCACATAAGCGCATTGATGCCAAAAACCGCTTTTTCGTTCATGTCCGCTCCCACCTTGACAAGTTGTCTTATCGCCTTCGCGCTGTCATCCATCGCGGCACACATAACAGCCGTGATGCCAAAATCCCCTTTTTCGTTCACGTCCGCTCCAGCCTTGACGAGCTGCCTTATCGCCTTCGTGCTGTCATTCATCGCGGCACACATAACAGCCGTGACACCAAAAACCGCTTTTTCGTTCATGTCCGCCCCTGCCTCAAGCAGCATTTTTAGAGCCTTTGAATTGTCAAACATTGCGGCGCACAGAAGGACATTGACGTTTATTTTATCTTTCGCATTTACATCCGCGCCCGCTTTGATGAGCGACGGAATCGCCTTTGCGTTTCCAGAATACGTGGCGCACATAAGGACACTTTCGCCGTCATTGTCCTTCGCGTTCACGTCCGCTCCTGCTTCTATGAGAATTTCTAGCACATCAATGTAACCGTAATATGCGGCGCGCATAAGCGCGGAGTGACCTCTGTGCTCCTTTTCGTTCACGTCCGCGCCTGCCGCTATGAGCATTTCTACCACTTTTGTCTTGCCGTTCTCTGCGGCAATGATAAGCGCGGTATAGCCGTCATCATCCTTCGAGTTCACGTCCGCGCCCGCGTCTATGAGCATTTTTATCGCCTTTGTCTTGCCACCATACACGGCATTCATAAGCGCGGTGTAGCCGCCATCTTCCCTCGCATTCACGTCCGCGCCCGCTTCTATGAGCATTTTTATCGTCTTTGTCTTGCCGCGCTCTGCGGCAATGATGAGCGCGGTGACACCGTCATCATCCCTCGCATTCACGTCCGCGCCACTTTCGATGAGCCGCTGGATTTTGGCGGCATTATTGCGTTTTGCCGCCTCTATGAGCGCATCGCCTTTTTTATCCGCATGCGCACTTGCCGCCAGCACGCACAGCACGAGCGCGGCAAGAATTGTTTTTGTGTGTTTCATAATATCTCCTTCGCGCTTTACGTCCGCGCGATAATTCTTTGCTTTGAGTCTAGAAGTTGTACTTGACGGGATTCATGCCGAACGAGAAGTCAACGCACATGCCGACATATCGATGCTGGACGTCAGGCGAAGGCTTTTTGCCCGAAAAAGCGAAACGCTCCAAGTAGTCGGGATTTTTCAGCACCTCGTCATCGTCGGCGAGTTCGGGGCAGTCGCAAACTTTCTGCCATTTCTTTCTGTCGGCAAATTCGTACACGCTTTTTATCGTCAATGTGCCATCTTCGTTCTTGGATACTCCGGCGATGTAGTCCGCCTTGTCAGCGTGTGCCTTGCAGAGTTTCCAGTACTTGCGAGTGCATTCATACACATTATCCCTTCCTTTTACAAAAGGAAGCCCATTTTTCTTCCTGCGCAAGAGGGTTCCGTATGATTGTGTTATGTTGACGAACAGCACGTTGTCTGCCCCGCAATTGACTGTCTTTTTTGCCATGATTCCGCTCCTTACTTTGGAATTTTGTTGTAGTATTGTTGACACAAAGAGTCGAATTTTGCCTTTGCGTCGTTGTACGAAAAAAAATCGTTTTCGTACAATTCTTCACTATAACCTCCTGCATAAAAACGAGTTACACTAATTTTTCTACAATTCTCAAGACTGGAATCGTACACGAAGAGCATAACAGAATAAATCGAATCAGAACCGTAATAGTTTTTTTCCGTGATAGAGAGCGATACACCATATCCCAGTTTACCACGAAATCTGGATACCATTTTTTTTGCATCTTCTTTTGCGATCCCTACATTATGATTAACATATTTGTCATTCCAATATGTTTCATAATTTGCTCTGCATCTATACTCACTGTAGCCTCCACGATCTACCCGAATTTCCGCAAAACACGGCAATGCTGCCATTGCCATCACCAATGCGACCGCAAGAATTGTTTTTGTGTGTTTCATAATTTACCCCTTCGCGCTTTACGTCCGCGCGACGCTCAAATGTTTTGTGCCACGCGCGGCCTTGAACATGCGCCTCAAAAAACATCGCCGCTATTTCATTAGCAAATCTTTCAAAAACGCGCTATGAGGATCTTCGTCCGTCGTGTAATAGTTCAGTATGCCAGAACCGTTGCTTACAGTTATAGACCAACACGCGCCAATTTCCGTCATCTTGTTGCGCACGGACTGGGCGAGCGCGGGATTTTCCCAAAGATTTCCAATGTCAGGTGCGCGGCAGCCGTATTTTGCGAGTTCCGCACGAAGCGCGTCGTAGTCGTCGGTCATAAAGTACTTGTACGGAACGCCAGTGATTTTGACTTCCACGTCGCGCCGCACGATGATGTTCTTTTTTGAATCTGCGTTTTTCGCGTTGCGTACCACGCGGAATCCATACGGATATGGTCCAACAAGCGTGTCATACATTACAGGATTAAGGTAACTCCGATTGTACACGGGCCATGACTCAACGCCCAACGGCGCATCCTCATTCTCTCCGCCACGAGAACTCCGACAGTAAACATCGCTTCCTCCGCTATACATCTTTTCCCCATAATACGGGCCGCGAGGATTGTCGCCGTTGCCGCTTTCCGCATAGTAGGTGCTACTGTACCAGTCCCAACACCATTCTCTGTCGCCAAAGCCCATTTGCTCAATTCCGTCTGCGGTCACGGCGGCGCGCGCTTTCCGTGCGTCGTTGCCGCCGACATACTTGTACTGGCTTTTGCTCTTGCCGCCGCGCGCCGCATATTCCCATTCCGCCTCGGTGGGAAGCCGATAGCCGTTCGCGTTCCAGTCGCAGGTGACGTTCGGGAATTCCACTCGGAACTGCTTTGAATAGGTGATGGCATCCTTTGAATTGTTGGACGCGTAGCACGGTGTGAGTCCTTCGGATACGCTCCTGCGGTTGCAGTAGAGAACCGCATCATACCAAGTGATGTTCCGCACGGCAGTCGTCTTCCAGTCCGTCTCAGGGACATGGGATTTTCCCGTCCATCTTTCATCGTAGCCCTCGGGGTATACCCCTATCCCGTCCATCCACTCGTCAATCGTGACTTTCAGACGACTCATGTAAAAACTGGAAACGGTGACGGAATGCACAGGCTGTGCATCACTTTCGTCATTGCTCCCCATCTGGAACGTGCCGCCTTCCACGAGCACCATTGAATTCGGCTTTGCGCTTTGGGCGGAAAGAGTCGCCGCGCAAAGCGTGGCAGACAACAAGGCAATCAGTTTTTGATGTTTCATAATTTTACTCCTTATTTCCTACATAATTTTTTCACTTCAACATAAATACCGATGATTTCTTTTAAATCAGCCTCAAGAAACCCTGCTTCTGGCAGATTAAATTGCGTGTATTTCTTGTGAAAAATCATTCCATCCGCGTATGATTCCGCACGATTGCATTTCGCCATAGTTCCTCTTGTAACGGGTAAAGAAAACTGTGACTTTTCAAAGGATGAGCAGTCAACATTGGACTGCACCAATTTTTTCATTTCGGCAATTTTAGGAAGTCTGTCCCCGTCAACGCCTTGAAGCAGCGTGAGGAACACTTCGTGGTCTTCCCAGCCAAACAGATAGTCAATGAAGATTCCTTTTTGGGGACTAATGCTCATTTCAGGGAAATACAAGCGAATCCATGGAAAATACGTCCGTTTTCCAATTCCCCATGAACTTGACATCTCAAGCCCCAAAGGATGCACATAGGTTTGCAAATCCCGTGCAAACTCTCCAAACAAAGATTTCCATTGGGAAGAAGCAGGTTCAGACGCAGTCTTTACAAAAACCTGATGTTCCTTCTCAAGCAATGAAGCCAACTTTGAAAAATCAACAGACATACAGACTCCTTTAGTCAAACCAATATTTTGACACCATCATCCATATATATCGCCCTTCGGATCGATAATATATATCAATAACATTGCCCGTGCCATCATACGCATCATAAGCCCATACAAAGCCATCTTTCCCCCTTCCAACCTGTCTGTCAATCAATTCCATTACATTGCGGGGAACCCATGATTGATTAATTACCTTAGTAGTCCAAGAATTACAGACATATTCCCAGTCATATAAATCAAGATTCTTGACCCATTCAGGACGCGATGCCCATTCATGCCAAGTCAATGCACTTCCAGCCCCTCCATGCCTTGATTGAGCAAAAAAGACCATCGTTCCAAAATAAAGCGACAACAAAACCAACACGATTTTTTTCATACCATACCCCTTCGCGTTTTTCGTCCGCACGACAATATTATTTATATGTATAAAAACATGAAGCAACGACACCTTTTCGGTAGTGATATTTTTTAGGAATACACTTGCCCTTATACTTGGAACACACACAATCTTCTGCCACATCCCCATTAAAGCAAAGGTCTATATCTGTTTTATCCTGCTCTCCGTCCTGCTCCTCGTACCAAACATTCGGTTTGTAAACCTCCTGCACGATTTCTCCACGTTCCCGCACGACCGCAAAAACATACTCCGCATGCACAGCCCTTTCTTTTCGCAAATCCCACCATTTGCGAATCGCCTCGTAAAGAGACCCCCGAATTTGAACCGTGTTTTCATGCGTTTTTATGATAATTACTTTTTCGTCGATATGTTGAATAATTTCCATTTCACTTCCTCCTTAATTTGTTTGTCTTGCATTTCTTTGCCGCGCACATGTACGGCTAATTTTTTTCCAAGTTCAATTAGACTCATTTTCCGTAAAAATCATCATTCGGCATCCACCAAGTCCAGCGTAAACCTGAAAAATTTGTCAATGTGGAAGTTGGAATCATCATTCGGCATCCACCAGTTCAATGTAAACGGCAAAGGCAAGTTTCTTTTTTCTTTTTCTGCCGCGTATTTTTTGTCACTCCAACTGTTTTTTGAATTGTTCCAGCTTTGCAAATCCTTTTTTGCTTTGGCAACAGCAGTCGGATTGTAATTCGGATCAGGAACCGTATAATATTCTATCTTGTCCACATATTCAGTAATTGAATCAGTGTAAACATGACTTCCGGGATTTCCTGCTTTTCCGGGCACAAAATTAGTAATTTCATAAGTGCGCGGTACTTTGACGACGCGCGACTTTCTGATAGTTGGATTGGAACATTTTTCTATGATTTCATTGCATGTCTTTATATTTTTATCGCACAAATCTATGTTCTTGTTGCATTCGGCAATAAGGGAAGTCAACGTTTTTACTGATTGGGCGTAAGAATTGTATTGACTCTCGTTTATCGTTAGCGCGAAATTATACAATACAAAATGCTTTGATTTTTTGTCAAAAATGTAGTAAACAATCAGCCGTAAATTTTTATTGGTATCATTTGGAACACAATCTATAAATTCACCCTTTTTTACCAAAGCCTTGCACTCTTCATTTAGCTCCTCATCAGCAACCAAATATTTTGCAGTGCCGTTGGATATCAAATTTTTCATCATATTGAAAATTTTCACATTGAAAGCAGAATTTCCAATTTCATTAATAAAAAAATTTCCCGTGGCAAAATCTCGATCGGAAATTTTCCTTTTGGAATAAATGGATTTTCCATACTCATTGTTTTCTATTTTTGGTGAAGCACAGTATGGACACACCTCAAAAGCAAGGAACGCCAAGACAACAACGACCAAATTTTTCCAATTTTTCATAATATCTCCTTCGCGCTTTACGTCCGCGCGACGCTAACATGATTCATATCGTGCGCGGATTGCACTGTTGGCACGCCACACACAATCCGCACATTCTCGAACACACACAGCCAGCTACTTTGCGCCCGCCGCCTTGAGTAGCTCTATCACTTCTTTCGAATTTCTTTCCGTCGCTTTCATCAGTGCCGTCTTGCCGTCGTTGTTCTTGGCGTTTATGTCCGCGCCAGCCTCGATGAGCTGCCTCACTATGTCAGTCACATTGTAAGACGCCGCAAGCATCAGCGCGGTTTCGCCGTTATCGTCCTTCGCGTTTACATCCGCACCAGCATCTATGAGCAGCCTCGCCACGTTTGGTGCTTTCCAAAACGCCGCATACATCAGCAGCGTCCAGTCGCAATGGTCTTTCACGCCAATATCCGCGCCGGCATCTATGAGAATTTTTGCCACATCCGCTGAATCAAATTTAGTCGCAGACTTGAGCGCGGTATGCCCCTTAACACCATGTGCGTTCACATCCGTGCCCGCCTTTATCAGAGCCTTCGCCTCGGCCGCCGCGTTTTTTATTGCCGCAATGGACAGCGGCAAATAACCGCCATTCTCATTTGCACTTACGTCAGCACCTGCCTTTATGAGCAGTTTTACCGCGTCCACTGCATTTTCATTCACAGCCCACATCAGCGCGCTTTCGCCGTCATTGTCTTTCGCGTTTATGTCCGCGCCAGCTTTTATGAGCAGTTTTGCTACGTCTATTGAATTCGCCCCCGCCGCCCTCATCAGCGCGCTTCCGCCGTCATTGTCTTTCGCGTTCACGTCCGCACCGGCATTTATGAGAAGTTTTGCCACGTCCGCCGAATTACGCTGCGTGGCCCACATCAGCGCGGTCATGCCGTCATTGTCCTTCGCGTTCACGTCCGCACCCGCGTTTATGAGAAGTTTTGCCACGTCCGCCGCATTCCTATTCGCCGCACCCATCAACGCAGTATAGCCGTCCTCATTTTTTGCGTTCATGTCCGCGCCGGCATTTATGAGAAGCTTTGCCGTATTCGCATAACCATCACACGCCGCGTACATCAGCGCGGTAAAACCAGATTTACTTTTTGCGTTCACGTCCGCGCCAGCCTCGATGAGCACTTTTGCCGCGCCTGTCGCATTGTTTTCCGCCGCCCACATCAGCGCAGTCCAGTTTTTATTGTCCTTCGCGTTCACGTCCGCACCCGCTTCTACGAGCATCTTTGCCACGTTTGCCGCATTTCTCCATATCGCCTCGCTCAGCGCAGTTCTGCCTTTATTGTCCTTTGCGTTCACGTCTGCGCCAGCCTCTATCAGAAGTTTTGCCACGTCCATCGCATTCCTATTCGCAGCCCACATCAGTGCGGTCTGACCTTCATTGTTCTTTGCATTAACTTCTGCGCCAGCTTTTATGAGCAGTCTTGCCACGTCCACCGCATTTTCATGCGCAACCCACATCAGCGCAGTCTTGCCTTCATTGTCTTTCGCTTCTAAATCTGCACCCGCATTTATGAGCAGTCTTGCCACATCCACAGAATTTTCGCTCGCCGCATACATCAACGCGGTCCAGCCGTCATTGTCCTTTGCGTTTACGTCCGCACCTGCGTCTATCAGCAGTTTTGCCACGTTCACCGCATTTCCATGCGTAGCCCCCATCAACGCAGTCTTGCCTTCATTGTCTTTTGCGTTTATATCCGCGCCCGCTTCTATGAACAGTCTCGCCACGTCCACAGAATTCATACAAGCCGCAACCATAAGCGCAGTCCAGCCGGCACCGTCAACGACAATTTTTGCATTCACGTCAGCGCCAGCCTCTATGAGCAGTTTTGCCACGTTCACAGAATTTTCATGCGCTGCCCACAGCAGCGCAGTAATACCGTCATTGTCTTTTGCGTTCACGTCCGCGCCCGATTCTATCAGCACTTTTGCCGCGCCTATCGAATCAGTCTCCGCCGCTATCATAAGCACAGTTTGACCGTGCTTACTATCCCTTGCGTCCACTTCCGCGCCTGCCTCTATAAGCACTTTTACCACGTCTATTGAATCCGTGTGCGTCGCATACATTAGCGCAGTTATTTCGTCGCCATCAGTGAAAAGTTTTGCATCAACATCTGCACCTGCATCTATGAGCAGTTTCGCCACGTCCGCAGAATTTTTAACAGCCGCAAACATAAGCGCAGTAATATCGACATCGTTCCTGATGTTTTTTACATTAACATCCGCGCCGGCTTCTATGAGCAGTTTTGCCGCGCCTGTCGCATTGTTTTCCGCCGCCCACATCAGCGCAGTCCAGTTTTTATTGTCCTTTGCGTTCACGTCCGCGCCACTTTCTATGAGCCGCTGGACTTTAGCGGCATCATTGGCTTTTACCGCCTTTATGAGCGCATCACCTTTTTTATCCGCATGCGCACTTGCCGCCAGCGCGCACAGCACGAGCGCGGCAAGAATTGTTTTTGCGTGTTTCATAATTTGCTCCCATAAAAAGTCAAGGGCGAAATTTCAATTTCGCGATTGGCTTTTTAGTGTGCGCGTTTTGCAACTTGTTGCGACCGCGCACAAGTATATAAGAAAGTTTCCAACGGAAACTTGTCATGATAAAAATGCCGCGCTATTTCAGCGGCGTTTTTATCATACCTCCTTATTTGTTAGAATATTCGCGCGATAAGTCTTTGCTTAATGTATGCGCGGCTTTGAGCGCGCGCCTCGCTAAACATGCAATACTTCACAAGCCGAGCAAGTCAAGAATTCCGTTGATTCCTCCGTACACCGCCGACTCGTACCGCTTATATTCTATGAGATATCCAACAAAGATAAGGCTCGCGGTTCCAGACACCACCATGCAGACAATGGCAAGCACCGCTCCTTTTTGTCCGTTATTTTTCGCCGCCCTATAGCCCAAAAGAGAAAAGACAAATGCCGCGAATCCTACAATGCAGTAATAATTGAAAAAGAACATTAGAAATGTAAGTACAAGTCCCACGATGCACAGAGGATTCGTGTTTTCAATGCCGCTGGACACAAAGTCAATGGTTTCTTTCACGCTGTCATTGGCAGCGTTTTTGCCGGGAGAATCCGAATCGGATGCCTGCGCTCCAGCTTCCACGGAAGTTCCGCACGCAGGGCAGAATTTCACGTCGTCCTCAATTTCCTTTCCACAGTTCTTACAAAACATATTCGCCTCCTTCATTTGCTTTGTATTTCTTTGGATTATCAAGCGCAATTTCGCGCGAACTAATATTATTTTACTACAATCGCCATTATAAGTAAATTT
The DNA here is from genome assembly GCA_964653395.1 of uncultured Treponema sp. Lineage (GTDB taxonomy): Bacteria > Spirochaetota > Spirochaetia > Treponematales > Treponemataceae > Treponema_D. Next base: position 10,765 of record CAZZFL010000026.1, read on the forward strand.
TTATTAAATTACAACTATTTGTGTGGTTTTTCTAGTATTTTTTTACTAATGGCTTTCAATGAGAATTTAAAATATTTTATGGAATGCAAAGAAATTCAGTCAAAGGAACTTGCGGCAAAAACGAACATAAGCATCAACACGATCAACAGTTATCTCAAAAAAAGCGGCTCGATTCCCGACATAGAAAAGGCTCTAAAAATCGCGAAAGTTCTGAACATTCCCGTGGAATTGTTGGTGACGGGCATTTCAATATCTGAAAGAAAAATCGACCGCATGGACAGAACAAATTTGCTAAAACCTGAAATCGTGGAAATCGAAAAAAGACTGATTCGTTTTTCGCAAAAGGATTTGGAACTAATCGCGCAGCTTGTTCATTCTATGGGTGAAAAATACGAAAGATAAAATCCCTGCTCCGCAAAAAGCGAGCGCGATTCCGCAAGGATTGCAGGGAAAACGCACTTTATTTATAGAAGAAATCCTTTCATGTAAGTGTTGGAGTGTCTTTCATTACAGTGAAAGAGAGTCTTTCATGTAAGTGTTGGAATGTCTTTCATTGCAGTGAAAGAGACAGGGGAAATGAAATTGGCATTGTTAAGTAATGCTTTACAAATGCTTAGGCAAGACAGCAATAACTATGTAAGCAAGAGCAGGTGGATTGTGTGATTTGCCCCGGAATTATTGCGGAGGCTGGGCATTATAAATACCTTTTTTAACCGTTGTCGCAAATACTTGATAAGTATTTCAACCATTCTGCGAATTTATCTTCATAAATAGGAACATTTTGTTTCCACCATTGCGAACAGACGTAAAATGCGCCAATTTTTTTAGACCAATATCTTACTTTGCCAGTATTATCAAGGCAGTCTTTCCTATCTTTTTGAAATAGCGCATACTGCAATCCGAAAGTTCTTTTTGAATACCAAAGTTGTTGTAGTTTCTCAATTTCTGTGGAAGGAATAAGATTCCATTTCAAAAGTTCGGCAAGCGTCCTTCTCACAAAATCTTGAAAAAGCGTATCTCCTTGTTGAGGGTTATATAAGTCGAAAGTATGTCCTTTGATTTTTATATCCTCGCATTTGTGCATTCTGATTGCTGGCGGCAGATGAGGTTGGTCGTTCTTTGCACTTACTGAAATGTCTATTTTATCCAATGCTGTCTCAACATCTCCTTCCGAAAACCTTTCCATGAAATATTTTTTCAAAGTCGCACGTACCAATGTCTCTGAAATTTCTTCTAAAATCGATGTGATGTTCTCTGAATTCTTTCGTTTAGTTCTGATATATTCCTTGATATTTTTCGCATCGAAATTCTCTTTGCTAAACAATTCCACAAATTTTGCTCCATCAGGGTTGTCGCGCTCAAAAGGAATTTCCAGCCTGTTTTGCCAGTTTTCTGCATCTTGCTTGGTAAAATCGTAGTCATAGATATACAATTTATTGCAGACAAGAATCCCGATATCGACGGATTTCAACTGGTTCAGATAGCTGAATAACTGTGCCTGACCACCGTCCGAAACGCTTGCAGTATGGCGCTTCAGTTCTGCGACGCACACATCTTTTTCGTCTTTCCGTACCACAATGTCCATCTTTTTTGTAGACCCCATCTGCACAGTCCTTTGCGAGTCGATTTCGGTTGTGTCATAATTTAAAATCGCCGAAAATACGGAATCTTCCCATACCGTCTGAATCTTTTCCTCTAAGGCAGTACTGTGTTTTTCATAATAGCCGACGATTTTATTCCATGCTTCTGCGTAAGTCAAAATTGATTTCTCCGTTATGTTGTATTATATACCACTTTGCACTCCCTTGCAAGAAGATTTCCTTTTTTGTATAATATCGCTATGTCAGAGAAAAAATTTCCGGAAAACTTGCGCGGTGCGAAAATCCACCTTGTCGGAATCAAGGGCACTGGAATGGCGGCGTTCGCGGAAATCCTCGCTCGCGCGGGCGCGGAAATCAGCGGCAGCGACGTTTCGGAGCGTTTCTACACCGATGAAATTTTGGAAAAGCTGAAAATCGTTCCGCTTGGATTCAGCGAAAAAAACGTCACTCGCGAGACACGCCTTGTGATTCATTCTTCGGCTTATGACGCGGAAAAAAATCCCGACCTCGTTGCGGCCGCCCGTCTCGGCGTTCCCGTAATGCTTTACACCGAGGCTTTGGGCGCGTATTCCGAGGCGGCGTTCAGCGCGGGAATCTGCGGAGTCCACGGAAAGACCAGCACCACCGCGCTTTCTGGAACTGTCCTGGAAGAGCTTGACTTGCCGTGCCAAGTTTTGGCGGGAAGCGTTGTCGAGTCGTTCGGCGGAAAATGCACTTTCACTTCGCGGAATTTCGATTCCTCTGAATCACGGAAAAAATATTTCGTCGCGGAAACCTGCGAGTACAAGCGGCATTTCATGTCGTTCTGCCCGAAAATCATCGTGCTCACGAGCGTCGAAAGCGACCATCAGGATTGCTTTCCGACTTTCGCCGACATACAGGACGCTTTCGTCGAATACATTTTGAAGCTGCCGAAGGGCGGAACGCTGATTTTTTGCGCGGACGACGAAGGCGCAAGGCAGACTGCGGAAATCGTCCGAAAAAAACGCGGCGACATAAATTTCATTCCTTACGGCGAAAACGCTTCGGGCGAATTTCATCTCGTCTTCGGAAAAACCGAAAACCAAAAGAACAATTTTTCTTTGGAATGTCTGGGCGAGGCTTTCCTGCGCGTTCCCGGAAGGCACGAGGTTTTGGACGCGGCGGCGGCAGTCGCGCTTTCGTTCGCGCTTTTGCGCGAGGACGGAAAGAATCCGCCTGACTTCGCGCAAAAAATAAAGCGCGGCTTGGAAAATTTTTCGGGCGGAAAACGACGCTCGGAAATCGTCGGTCGCGCGGAGAATTCGCATGGCGACGAGATAATTTTCATAGACGACTACGGCCACCATCCCACGGCGATTCGCACGACGCTTGCGGGCTACAAAGAATTCTTTTCGGGAAAGAAAATCGTCGTCGATTTCATGAGCCACACCTACACGCGCACGGCGGCTTTGCTCGACGATTTCGCGAAAAGCTTCGAAAGCGCCGACATAGTTTTGATAAACAAAATCTATGCGAGCGCGCGCGAGGCGGAAGGAGCTGCGAACGTGAGCGGAGAGATTTTGGCGAGCCTCGCCTCGAAGCATCACGCCGACGTCCGCTACAAAAAAGAATTCGGCGAAGCCGCAAACGAGGCTGAAAAAATCCTTTCGCAGAAGGCGGGCGAAAATTTCCCGAACGGCTACATTTTCGTGACGATGGGCGCGGGCGACAATTGGAAGGTCGGAAAAGAAGTTTTGGAAAGAATGTCGAATCAGGCGGATTAACTTTCGTCGGATTTTGCGGAAACAAACGGGTCGCGTTTTTGACGCCTTTTGAATTTTTTTGAAAAAAGAAATTTGGAGTTCGCGTCGAAAATGGGTCGCGCTTTTTTGAGAGGTGATTTAATATGACGAGCATGACAGGCTACGCGTACAACGAATGCGAGATTGACGGAGCGCAAATCAGCGTGGAATTCAAGGGCGTGAACAGCCGCTTCCTAGACTTGAACGTGAGCGTTCCGTATTTTTTGAATCCGCTCGAAATGGAAATCCGCAAGGCCGTCCAGCAGAAAATTTCTCGCGGCAAGGTCGATCTTACGATCCGCGTGCGCGACAATTTTTCCAAGACGAAAATTTTCGCCGACGTGAACGCGGCGAAATCCTACCACGCCGCATTGTGCGAAGTGGCGCGCGCCGTCGGAAAGGACGAGGGCGAAATCACGCTTTCCACGATCGCGCAGCTTGAAGGCGTTTTGCAGTTTTCGCGCGAGTGCGACGCTGAAATTTACCGCGAAAGGATTTCAGGAGTCTTCGAAAAGACTTTGGGCGAATTCGTGCTTTCCCGCGAGAACGAGGGCGCGAATTTGAAGCGGGATTTGATTCGCCAGCTTTCGATTTTGGAAAAGAGCGCGGCGTTTTTCAGTGAATGGCAGCCGCAGATGGAAGGGAAATTCCGCGAGGGAATCACGGCGCGCTTCAAGGAACTTTTGCAGGATGCCGTCGACGAGAACAAGATTATGAACGAAGTCGCCTCGATGATGATTCGCTACACGATCAACGAGGAAATCGTCCGCCTCCAAAGCCACATCGAGACTTTGCGCAAGGAATTCGAAAAGCCTTGTTCCGGCAAGCGAATCGATTTCGTCTGCCAGGAAGCCGCCCGCGAGGTGAACACGATCGGAAGCAAGAACCAGTTCGTCGAAGTGGGGCGCGAAGTGGTGAACGCGAAGGACGCGCTCGAAAACATCCGCGAGCAGGCGAAGAACGTCGAGTGAATTTGTTTTTTTCAAAATCAGTTTTTCGTTGAAAAAAACGAGGCGTTTTTTAAGAAACTCGATTTCCTCTAGACAATTTTTGGATTTTGAATTATTATAATTTTAAAACAAACAAAAGGAGGTGGCGCATTTTGTCGCCGTTGGAAAATATGGAAAAGCAGGAAATTTTATCGCGGGCAAACGAATACATCACGCAGGAAAAGGACGAGAGATTCAGAAAAGAAGTGGAGACGCTCGTCGCAAAGGAAGACTTCGCGGAACTCGAAGACCGCTTCTACCAGACGCTTGAATTCGGAACTGGCGGACTTCGCGGAATCATGGGCGGCGGCACGAACAGGATGAACACGCTCGAAATAAACCGCGCCACGCAAGGACTCGCGAACTATTTCATAAAGACGTTCCCGGAAAAGGCGAAGGAAGGAAAGCTTTCCGCGGTCGTGGCCTATGACAGCCGCCTCAACAGCGACGTGTTCGCCGAAGCCACCGCGCTGATTTTCGCCGCGAACGGAATCAAAGCGTACCTTTTCAGCGGTGTGCGCCCCACTCCCGAACTTTCATACGCCATCCGCGAACTCGGCGCGGACACGGGAGTCGTGGTCACGGCAAGCCACAATCCGCGAATGTACAACGGCTACAAAGCCTATTGGAACGACGGCGCGCAGGTCATCGAGCCGCATGACAAAGGAATAATCGTCGAAGTGAACGCGGTGAAAGAAGTGAAGACAATTTCCAAAGACGAAGCCTTGAAAAACGGCTCGCTCAAAATCATCGACAAGGAAATCGACGAGAAATTCTGGGAAATGTGCAAGGCGCAGCTTTTCCGCCCCGCGCTCATCAAGGAAAAGGCTTCGAGCGTAAAAATCGTCTACACTCCCCTGCACGGAACCGGCGCGATGCACGTCGAAAAAGTCCTCGGAGATTTGGGACTGAACGTCATCACCGTTCCCGAGCAGAAAATGCCCGACGGAAATTTCCCCACGGTGGAAAAGCCGAACCCGGAAGAAGCGCCCGCGATGAAGATGGCTTGCGACTTGGGAGAAAAGGAAAAGGCCGACTGCGTAATGGCGACCGACCCCGACGCGGACAGATTCGGAACGGCATTCCCAGACAAGGACGGAAAATTCGTGCTCGTGAGCGGAAACCAGATGGGCGCGCTCTTGATGGAATACGTCCTCATTTCGCGAAAGGAATTGGGCTTGATGCCGAAAGTTCCAGCCGTCGTGCGCTCGATTGTCACGTCGCCTTTCGGAGACGCCATCTGCAAGAAATTCGGCGTAAAGATGATCGAATGCTTGACGGGCTTCAAATGGATTGCCGCGGCGCAAGCGAAAATGGAAAAAGACGGCTCTGCGGAATACGTGTTTGGGCTTGAGGAAAGCTACGGCTACAAAGTGGAAAAGGAGACGATGGACAAGAACGGAATTTCCGCCGCCGCGCTCTGCGCCGAAATGACGCTTTATTGGGCCAGCAAAGGAAAAAGCGTGCTTGAGCATTTGGACGACATGTACGCGGAATACGGATATTTCCAGGACGGCGCGATTTCGAAATACTTCGAAGGCCCGACAGGTCCTTCAATCATGGGCGGCATCATGACGAAACTTCGCACCGAAGGCCTCAAGACTTTGGGCGGAAAACGCGTCGTGAAAATCCGCGACATACAGCAAAGCGTCTCTTTCGACCCGGCGAATCCGGCGCAAAAAGAAAGCCTCAATTTCCCGAAGAGCAACGTCTTGCAGTTCTTCCTTGAAGGCGGAACAATCGTGAGCGCGCGTCCGAGTGGAACCGAGCCAAAAATCAAGTTCTACATCAACGCGTGCCTTCCGCCCAAAGGAAAGGACGGGCTTTCCGCATCGAAAGAAGAAGCCGCCGCGCTCTGCGACGCGATTTCATCGGAAATAAATTCCGTGCTCGATGCCGCAAAATAACGCGCGCGTATTCCGCGATTACAGGAAACTTCGCCGGCTTTTCGAAGGCGGCGAAGTCTTCTGCGCGTTCGACACGGAGACCACTGGACTTTCCTCTTCGAGCGACAGAATCATTGAAATCGGAGCCGTAAAATTCGACAAGGGCGGAATCATTTCCAAATTCGGCTCGTTCGTAAAAATCCCTTTTCCGCTTCCCGCGCAAATTACGAAAATCACGGGAATTTCAGACGAAATGCTTTGCGACGCTCCCGAAATAAAAAAAGTGATGTCGGACTTTTGCGAATTTTCGCGCGACACGATTTTGGTGGCGCACAACGCGATGTTCGACTGGAATTTCGTGGAGCGGGAATTGGCGCGGCTTTCGCTTCCGCGAATCAAGAACAAAATCATAGACACGCTCGACGCCGCGCGGTGGGCGTACCCGCTCAACAAAAGGCACGCGCTGCAATATCTCGCCGCCGGAATGAAAATCAGCGTGGAAGAAGCGCACCGCGCCTACGACGACGCGCGTGTCTGCATGGAAGTTTTCCTGCGGATTCTGCGCGACACGGATTCGATACAGATTTAGCGAATGGTTATTCTATGTCAAATTGCCTGCCGTAATTCTAAAATCATTCCCTGAAGTCCACCATTATCTTGACAAGGGAATTTTTGTTTTTATCTAGTCAAGAGCCTTAATCAATAATATAATACCGTTTTATTTCATCCCAAATTTTCTTTTGATAGTCAGTTTGTAAAAACTTGATATTTAAATTTGAAATATTATTTTTTAATTTTGTCGGAATTTCTGTTGTATCAGCTTTTCTTATTAAATCAAATAATAAATCAATCAATTCATTTACATAACTGTTATCTTTTTCTGAAAGAATAATTCCTATAACAAAACCGATGGCATCCATACACTCCCGGCTATCCAATTTTGAAATAAATGTTTTCCTAAAATTATAAAAAAACCATTCGTCTTCAAGGAGTTTGTTTTTCCATTTATTTTTTAATTCGCTAAATGTTTCAGCAAAATTCATGTTAAGGTTACTCCGGGATCTTGAACGACCCCCTTTAGTTTAATATAAATGTTCTTGAATGAATCAAACCAATTGTCAAGGAGTTCGAATCCGTCGGGCGAATCATCCTCGGGCAAAAAACCGAATTCATAATCGCCAATTCGTATCAAAATCCAGCCATCTGGTGAAACAACTTTTTTATATTGCCCAATTCTCTTAAGCTCTTTTAACGCCTTTTTTTCAGAACTTCCTATCAAATATTGAATGTCAAATTTTTTTTCATTCATTTTAACATCTCCACAGTTACTATGAAATGGCGGTCTCGCCGTAAACGCGAATCAGCTGGTAGAGGCTGTCGTTATGGATAAACCCACAAAATCTTCCATACTTCTTGTTTTTTGACTAAGCGGAAGACTTCTGTTTTTATTCCTTCATTTTTGTAATTGACTTTCACATCAACAACATATTGATTATCAACGGGATCATCAAATATGTGTTTTACAAAGAATGAGGTATCGAGCATCTCCCATTTTAAAACAACTTCTGTCTCATTAGGAATAACTAAAATGTTCTCGTTTATCTTGTTTTTGAAAACATACTCCTTTCGATTATTTGAACTGTAATATTTTTCTAAGAAATCAGCGATTTCTTTTCTTTCATACTCATTAATCGTTCTTTTTCCCGAGTATCCATCTCCTATGCTAAGTATATTAATAAGTATGAAAATAGAAAATAAGATAAATAAGATAAATGGAGTAATACAAAAAATAGTCATTAAATATTGTAATATTTTCTTCATAGACGCTCCTAATACGTATTTTGCAACTGCAATATTTGATTGAAAAGATAAAATTTATATGTTTTTTCGTCCATCAAAAACATCATTTTTGGAACCAGCGAATTTTTTGAGAAAACTCCACCTGCAAATGCCGCTGTTGCATCAGCATTAAATTTTGAAATACTCCATTACTTCCGCCTCGTAATTTATTACAAGATTCTATTCATTCAAAAAATCACGGACAATTCTAAATCCGATTTCATCATTTTTTATATCAGGAACGTAGATGCCCCAGTTCGCACTTGATCTAATAGTGATTTCCCACCTTTTCCAACTTCCGCCTTTTGTTAATTTTTTTGTATTTTCTAGTCCACAATTATAACGCACTGGATCCCAATCCCAGCACCACTCCGAGACATTGCCGTGCATTTCGTACAGCCCCCACTTGTTAGGTCTGTAACTACGAACTTCCTTTGCACCTGCTATGCTGTATTTTCCATCGCTTTCGTCAAAGTCAACTTTCTGCCAGTTGAAATTTGCCTCTCTCCTAGAAATGCTTCTGCCAGTGTTGAACGCGGTGCTTGTCCCAGCGCGACAGGCGATTTCCCATTCATTCTCTGTCGGCAGCCTGTAGCCTCCCAGCCTTCCGCTTAAGGATACCTCCTTTATTACGCCATCCTCTCCGTATTCGATTTCATAGGCAGACGGAAGCCCTTCTTGCTTGCTCCGTATGTTGCAGTATAACACCGCATCGAACCATGAGACGTTCACCATCGGAAAATTGCTTTTGATTGTAGAGTCTCCCATGACCCGGTGGTACTCTCCCTCGGTGGTTTCTGTGGTTGCGATGTAGAATGACGACACTGTGACGATTTTTCTGTCTTCCTCCCCTTTGATCCGCCTTCCTTCCTCATTTTCCGGCGAGCCAACTGTGTATTCCCCGCCTTCTATCAGGACAAATTCCTCCATGCCGCTATTCTGCTTTGCGCAGGAAAACAGGTAGAACGAGACCGTCAAAATTAAAATCCCTATAAAAATATTTTTCATCATTTCATCCTTTTCGCATTTTTATTTTGTTTTTAACTAATTAAAAACAAAAAATTCGTTAGCCAAGATAAGTCTCCTTCTTAACAGTTCATACAGAGCCACTTTAATAGGCGTGAGTGAAAATGAATACACATTACCATTCATCATCCGTTTTTGCGAATGGAAGCAGAAAAACTCGGCAACAAACTAAGAAACTTGTCTTTTTTGTTTTTTCGTCCATCTGTAATCATATAAGCACCATCCGCCATAATAAACATTCCAAGTTGAAAGGAAGTTCTATATACATTCTAACCATTTTTCGCACTCTTCGTCAATCGCCTCGAACAGGTCGTGCTCATCACATAAAGTTGACACCCGCGTTCGTCGCGTCGCCGTAATATGCCGCCCAGTTCGCTCCGTCAAAGAACATGGCACTCTGTCCTCTTTTTTGTAAACATGCATAGTGCACGGGAAAATATCATATTTGAGAGAAAAAACTATTTTATTCCTGTAC
>CAZZFL010000027.1:0-7212 GCA_964653395.1 uncultured Treponema sp.
CTTCCCCTGCCCGCTCACACCAAATTCTTTTCCATCCACCGCTTGCTTTTCCAGCGGAAGAACATCACAGTTCCTCGCGTTATCTCGTCCGCCGAGATTCCCAGAAAGCAGCCGACTATCCCGAAATGCAGCCTTATTCCCAAAATGTACGCCAGCAAAACCATCACGCACCAGTTCGAAAAGATTCCGTACAAAACGGGGAAGCGCACGTCGCCCGCGCCTTTCAGCGCGCCCACATAAATCAAATTGAGCGAGCGTCCGAATTCCAGCAAAATCGAGACGCGCAAAAGTTCGCTCACCATTTCAATGATTTGCGGATTGTCCGTAAAAATCGAGATGACTGGATTTTTCACGAGATTCAAAATCAAAACCAAAAGCATCGACGCGCCGGTCGCCCAAAGCGAATAGAGCATGACTTTTTTGTGAGCCTCGTCCCTCTGGTGCGCGCCCACATACCAGCCCGTCTTTATCTGAACCGCGCCGCCAATCGCGATCGCGATCACATAGACGAAGCGCACGATCGTCGTGGTGTAGACTTGCGCCGACATCGCGAAAGTTCCGAGCGACGAAATCATCGCCATGATTACGATTTGCGAGACGTTGTACGAAAGGTTTTCCCCCGCCGTCGGAATTCCCACCGACAAAATCAGGCGGAAGAATTTTTTCGGCACGGAAAATATTTTCCGCAAGTCGAACGCGATTTCCTTTCTGCGGCGAATCATCGCGGCGAGCATGAAGCATGACACCACGGAAGAAAGCGCCGAAGCCGCCGCCACGCCGCGCACGCCGAAAACCGGAAGCCCGAACCATCCGTAGAGCGAAAGCGCGTTTCCCGCCACGTTGACGAGATTCGCGGCGAACGAGACGATCAGAGCCTCGCGCGCATAGCCGTAGCAGCGAAGCATGGAACTTTGCAGCACGCTGAACGCGTTGAACACCGCGCCCGCGCCGCCGAAAATCAAAAAATATTCTTTCGCATAGGAACGCACGTCGTCCTCAAGCGAATAGCAATTCAAAAGCGGGCCGCTTCCCAAAAACACCGCCGCCGACAAAATCAGCGCGATCGCGGTCGTCATGAGCGCGCTCGCCTTCGAAATGTTGTTCAAGTCCTCGCGCGAACGCTCCGCGCCCAAATATTGCGCCAGCACGATGGAACTTCCCACCGCCACCACGTTGAACAAAATTTGGAGAAAGAACATGTATTGCGACACCAGCCCCACTCCCGCCACGGCATGGTCGGAGTAAGTGCTCAGCATGAAAGTGTCCGCAAGAGAAACGAGAATTCTTAAAAGCTGCTCCCCCGCCAAAGGCAAGACGAGGTGGAGCATCGGCAGAGAGCCTCGAGTTTTATTCTGCATTTTACAGGCGCGTCATTCGCGTTGTTTGCGCGGAAACCTTATTTCACGGCAAAATCAATTTTCTTTTCAAGCCCCGCGCATTTTACCACGAGCGAGGCCTTGCCCTTTTTCCCGACGGTGCGAACGTAAACGCCCGTGACGCCGCCGCGGAACGCGCCCAAATTCTGCCCGATTATCTCGATAGGACCTGTGACGGAAAATTCCACCGGCTCGCTGAAATAAGGCAGGACGTTCTGCGACTGGTCGCGCATGGAAAGGCGCACTTCCGCCGCATCCCAAGTCGCTTCTTCGCGCAGGACGCTCGAAGACACTTCGGCGTGAATCGAAATCGACTCCACCGCACCTTTCAGGACGGTCTTCACCACCTTGCCGTCCTTTATCGCGTCGAAACGGAAAGTCGAGGATTCCCCTCCCCAGTTGCCGACGTATTTTCCATACAAATCCAAAATTTTCTGGCGGTTGAATCCGCGCGGAAGAAGCTTCAGATATTCAAGCCAATGCTTTTTGCTCAGTCCGCCTTCGCCATAGAACGCGATTGTGTTCAAAAGGATTTTCAGCTTTTCGGCGATTTTTTCAGGAATCTTCTCTTCGTCCACGAGACGGTTTCCCACGTAGTCGTCGATGAGAATCGGCCCGTGCGGAATGTTCTTGTATGGCGAATTTTCCTTTTTGAATTCGGCAATGAAAATTTTCCCCAAATACATTTTCACGGAATCGGCGTTCGTGAAAATCCAGTTCTTTCCGCGGATGCTGGCGGCATGCTCGCCCATGTCCATCGTCGTGCTCACTTCCAAGACCGGAACTTTTTCCTGCTGGCTTTTGTAGACCGCCGCCGCCAGCTTGGGATTCCGGTACATGTCCATCACGCCGTGATAGCACACTCCGTCGCCGCTTCCAAAATCCTTGTGCGTGTTGTAGTCGAATGCCACCCAAGCGAACGAGCCTGCCACGCCCTTTTCCACGGCCACGTCGTTTATCACGTTGGCATGGCGGACGGCGTGTTCCGTGCGGTGCGCCTCGTCGTCGAAAATTTTCGTCGGGAAAATGTGCCCGCAATATTCGCTTATGAGATACGGCTTTTCAGGATTCGGCGTGACGGTATTCTTCGGGACGCAGCCCGGATTGTTCCCGCCGTGGCTGAAATCGTTGTAAGTGTAGACGTCTTCCAAAAGGTGCGACTTCTTTATGCAACGCACGCCGCCGGTCGGACGCGTGGGATCGAGCGAGCGGCAAAGCGCGTTCGTCTTTTCATAAAGCTCGTCGCAATCGACGGACTCGTTTATGCGCACACCCCAAAGGAAAACCGAAGGATGGTTCCTGTATTGCACGACCATTTCCTCGACATTCTTCAAGCACTGATCGCGCCACGCCTTTGACTTTCCGATGTGCTGCCATCCGGGAATTTCCGTGAAAACCAAAATTCCGCGCTCGTCGCAGCGGTCGATGAAATCCTGCGACTGCGGATAATGCGAAGTGCGCACCGCGTTTAGTCCAAGCTCGTCCTTGAGAATGTCCGCGTCATAACGCTGAAGGCTCGCAGGCATTGCGTAGCCCACATGCGCGAAACTTTGGTGGCGATCCATTCCGCGCAGCAAAAACCTTTCGCCGTTCAGGAAAAGACCTTCGGCGGTCATCTTTATGTCGCGGAAGCCGAATCGCACCGACTTTTCATCTATGTTTTTCGTGCCGTATTTCAGCTGCACTTTCAGCACATAAAGCGAAGGATTTTCGGGCGACCAAAGCGCGACATTCTCCGCGTCGAATTCGGCGGTGATTTTGTCCGCGTCGTTCAAATCATAGGACTTTTCGAACGAAGGCTTCTTTTCCCCAGCTTTGCAAAGCGAAACACAAATCGCGGCGTTCTCCTTTTTGTCGAGCGAAATTTGCGCCGAAACTTTCGTGCCGCTCGTGGAAACGAAAACGTCGTCGATAAAATTCTCGTTCGCCACTTCAAGGAAAACCTCGCGATAGATTCCGCCGTAAGTCATATAGTCGATCACGAAACCGAACGGAGGCACGTCCAAATCCTCGCGCGAATTCAATTTCACCGCAAGTACATTTTCCTTGCCTTCCGGCAAAAGGAATTTCGTTATCTCAAATTTAAATGAAGTGTAGCCGCACGAATGAGTTCCAAGTTCGTTGCCGTTTATGAAGACGGTCGCCTCGTGCGCCGCCGCCATGAACGTGACGAAAACGCGCTTCGCTTCCCACGATTTCTCCGTCTTGAAAACGCGCCTGTAGCCGCTTGTCATCTGATAGTCGCGCACATTGAAATAATTCAGCGGCGTGGTCGCCACGCTGTGAGGAATGCGCACTTTCTGCAAGGCATTTTTCAAGGACGCGCTCTTGATTTTCGGGGCGCAGACTTCGCTTTTGAACTCGGGCGTAAAAAGCCACTCGTCATTTAAATTGATTTTTTCCATTTTTTCATTATAAATCGTTTGCATGAATTTTGCAAGTGAAATTCATTCAAGGCGAACGAAATTATTTTGTTTTTTCCATAATTCAGGCGTGCCCCTCGCTGCGCTCGGGTCGCTATGTCCAGGGTTCGCTCGCGCTCATACTTTCGCTTCGCTCCAGTACGCGTCGCAGGAAAAGCCTGCGACGCGCCCTTCCCAGCGCTCACGCTCTGCAATTCGCAGAACGTCAAAATCGCGCCCGAAACGATTCTCCACTTGCAAAAAATCAAAAAATCCGTTAACATAAAATCCATGTACAAGATTTTTTTCAAGAACGCATTTTCGTTTTTTCTCGCGGCGCTCATCGCGATGATTTTATTTTCGTGCAATTCAGTTCCCGACGAAATTCCCGAAGACTTGGACGCGAGCCAATTGATCCAGCTCGGCCAAGACAATTACGACGCCGGAAAATACGCGGCTTCCGAAATGTATTTCAACGCCGTCCTCGAGCGTTACGGAACGGACGTCAAGCGTTATGTCGAGGCGAAATACGAGCTTGGGCATTTGTTCATCAAGACGAAAAAATATCAAAGCGCCTACAACAATTTCAAGGAAATTCTCGAGATTTATGAAAATGTTCCGGTCGGACTCAGCGGCTCGTACAAACGCCTGAGCCAACTTGAGCTGGAAAAAATTCCGCAAAAAGACTTGGACGAAATCGAGGCGAAAAAAGCCGCGCGCAAAGCCGACCTCGCCGCCGAAGCCGAAAAGGTGAAAGCGGAAGAAGCCGCAAAGAAAGCCAAAGAGGAAGAATCGCGCGCGCTCGAAGAAGCGTCACAGACGGAAGAACTTCCTGAAGAAGCAGACTAATATTTTAACGCCGAGCAAGGACAAGTTTCACAATCGAAGCCTTTGCGCAATTTCGAAAGAACTGCGCAAAGGCTTCGCCGATTTTCAGACGGAATAAAATTTCACTAAAACAAAAAATGAAATTCTCGCGGCGCAAGTTCCGCAAGCGAACTCGCGTCACTTCGTTTAGCTTGTTGCGAGAAAACTTTCCTCCCCACCAACCATTCCCAGCAAACTATTCACTATCCATTATTAACTATTCACTAATTCTACTCTTCGTCCTCGCCCGCTTTCAGCACCGCCAAAAACGCCGACTGCGGCAGTTCCACGTCGCCGATCATTTTCATCCGCTTTTTTCCTTCCTTTTGCTTTTCCAAAAGCTTCCGCTTTCGCGTGATGTCGCCGCCGTAGCATTTTGCGAGAACGTCCTTGCGGACGGGATTCACGGTTTCGCGTGCGATGATTTGGCTTCCGATCGCGCCTTGAATCGCCACTTTGAATTGCTGTCTCGCGATTTCGCCCTTGAGCCGGTGGCAGACTTTCCGCGCCTGAGAAACGGCGTTCTGCCTGAACACGAGCTGGCTCAAAGCGTCCACGGGTTTTCCGTTTATCAGGATGTCAAGCCGCGCCAAATCGGTGGGCTTGTAGCCTATCACGTCGTAGTCGAACGAAGCGTAGCCCCGGCTGTAACTTTTGAGTCGGTCGTAAAAATCAAAAAGCACTTCGGAAAGCGGCATCTCGTAAGTGAGTTCCGCGCGCTTTTCGTCGAGATACTGCATGTTCGTCTGAACGCCGCGCTTTTCGTTGCAAAGAGCCATAATCTGCCCGATGTATTCGCCGGGCGTGATTATCGAAGCCTTGATGTAAGGCTCCTCCGCGCTTTTTATCCTGCCCTCGGGATATTCGGTGGGATTGTCGATGAAAATTTCCTCGCCGTTTGAAAGCATGATTTTGTAGCGCACGCTCGGAGACGTGAAAATCACGGACTGGTCGAAGTCGCGTTCGAGCCGCTCCTCCACGATTTCAAGGTGAAGCAGTCCCAAAAATCCAGAGCGGAAGCCGTTTCCAAGCGCGAGCGAATTGTCCTTCTCGTAAACCAAACTCGCGTCGTTGAGCTTGAGTTTTTCCATCGCGTCCTTGAGTTCCTCGTAGTCGTTCGAATCGAGCGGATAAATCGACGAAAACACGACGGGCTTCACTTCCTTGAATCCGGGAAGGGCTTCGGCGGCGGGATTTTCGGAAAGCGTTATTGTGTCGCCCACGCGGACGTCGCTCACGGTCTTAATTCCGGCAATCACGTAGCCCACGTCGCCCGCCTCGAGCGCGCCCGTGTCCTCGTACTTTATCTTGAACACGCCGACATTTTCCACCTTGTATTCCGCGCCGCTGCTCATCATCCGAAGCGTGTCGCCAGACTTTATGCGCCCTTGCATCACGCGAATGTGGACGACGACTCCGCGATACGCGTCGTAATGGCAATCGAAAATCAAAGCCTGAAGCGGAGCGTCCGCGTCGCCATGAGGCGGCGGAAAAAATTTCACGATGGCCTCGAAAAGCGAATCAATCCCCTCCCCTGTCTTGGCGGAAACAAGCTGCGCCTCCTCCGGCAAAAGCCCGAGGTCATGGTCAATCTGCCGCTTCACGCCCTCAATGTCCGCGCTCGGCAAGTCAATCTTGTTTATCACGGGAACGATCGCAAGGTCGTGCTCCAAAGCCATGTACATATT
Source organism: uncultured Treponema sp. (assembly GCA_964653395.1). Taxonomy (GTDB): domain Bacteria; phylum Spirochaetota; class Spirochaetia; order Treponematales; family Treponemataceae; genus Treponema_D. The sequence continues at coordinate 6,334 of CAZZFL010000027.1, forward strand.
GCTCACGGTCTGGCTTTCCACGCCCTGCGAAGCATCGATCAAAAGAAGCGCGCCTTCGCACGAAGCGATCGCGCGGCTCACCTCGTAGGAAAAATCGACGTGTCCCGGAGTGTCCACGAAATTCAGCTCGTAGTCGTGCCCGTCCTCCGCGCGGTACGGAATCGTCACGGCCTGGCTTTTTATCGTGATGCCGCGCTCGCGCTCGATGTCCATGTTGTCGAGAATCTGATTTTTCATCTGGCGGTCGTCGATGATTTTCGCCTTTTGGATGAGGCGGTCGGCCAGCGTGGACTTTCCGTGGTCGATGTGCGCGACGATGCAAAAATTACGCTTGTATTTCATTTCCATAATTTTCTCCTAATTTTTACAGGCAAAGAAAATTTTAATTTTATTCGCCTGTAAAAAAGTCATTTCGCAACGGAGTGAGAAATGACAATAAATACGCGAGTTTTGTAAAAAACTCGACATTAAAATCAGCAACGATATTCTAGTTGTTGATTTTAATTATTTTCTCCATTCGCAAATTTTCAGCTCTTAAAATTTCAAAAATAATACGGGCTGTCCAAATAAGTCTGAAGAGCCACGCTCATGTCCAAATATCCCTTTCGCCGATTCTTCGTCACAAGCGGCACGAGCATCGCGGTCTTTTCATTGTCAAACTGAATCCGCCCAATCGTAACCGGGTCGTTTTCCGAAAATCCGTTTTCGTCGGCCGCGCTTCCGGGAATGACTTTCGTAATCGTGAACATGCGGCTGTTCGTGGTGGAAGAAGGCGTGAGCTCCATTCCGAAAAGCGGAATGAACGAACGCTGGATCGTGTCGTTCTGGTAAACCGTGTAGCCGGGATTTTCGGGACGCTCCGAAAGATAAAGCAGGCAA
>CAZZFL010000027.1:7312-14191 GCA_964653395.1 uncultured Treponema sp.
CGCCTTTTTCCGCCCTGGAACAAAATCGGCAAATCCTGCTTGAGATATTCGACGGGTATCGCGAAATTCAGTCCGCTGTACTGCAAGATTCCAGCGAACACGATTCCCTGCACGTGCCCGCCTTCGTCTATGAAAGGCCCTCCCGAATTCCCCGAATTGATCGCCGCGTCAATTTGAATCACGCTTCCGGTGGAAAAAAGCTTTCGGTCGGTCGCGGAAACCACGCCGCTCGTCAAAGTGCGCTCAAGTCCCAAAGGCGAGCCGATCGCGTAGATTTTGTCGCCCACGTGGAGTTCGCTCGAACTTCCCAAATTGAACGTGTACGGCACTTCAGCTTCGGTCTTCAAAAGCGCGAGGTCGTGAACTTTGTCGTAGCCCACGACGCGGGCAGGAATTCTCTGGTCCGAATCTTCCGCCATTTTTATGAAAACTTTTCCGTAGCCTGAATTTTTCGGGCTGACGATTTCTTCTATCACGTGATGGTTCGTCACGATGTAGCCGCGCGGGTCGATGAAAAAGCCCGAGCCAATCACTCGGTCGGCGTATCCCATTCCGCGCTTCACCTTGATTCCCAAATCCACCCAGACAGTGACAGTTCCCTGAATGTACTCGGAAATTCGGGCGAGTTTCGGCTGCGACGCGGTGGAAATTCCCGGAACGCCTTCGAAATAAAACGCGAGCATTTTTTTCGCGTCCATAATTCCTTGCGCCAAATTTCCGTAGTCCGCCGAGACGAGCGAATTGTACATCGTGTACGCTTCGAGCCTGTCGTCCTGTTCGACGTGCGCCGCGCAGACATCGCGCACATATTCCGCGCATTCCCGGCTCAAATTTTCGTCGCCCAAAACTTTCGCCCGCCACAAAGCCTGCACGGGATTTTTTTCGAGCATTTCGTAGATGCGCTTGACTTCGGCATCGTGAACATCCTTGTCGGTGTAGTCGAGTTCCGACGCGCCCGCTTCGGGCAATTTTCTGGCGGAAGAACATGCCGCCAAGCCTGCGAGAAAAAGCGGGAGGAAAACCATTTTTTTCAAAGACAATTTCATCATTTTAACGTTTGCAAAATTTATTTTTCACGGCTCGACTTCAATTTTAAAAATCAAGCCGATTTTAAAATCCACGTAAAACAAAACTCCGTTCATCGCGAGGAATCAAAGCGGATGATTCGCGCGAAAATATTCTTGTCCACGAAGAGCGCCTGTATGTAGCATCCGTCGTCCTCGAACTGTTCCACCACGCCCATTTGCGCCTGCGTCATTCGGCCTTTCACGTTGCGCTCCTGGCTTCGCGCGCCCGCCTCGCCTATCCAATAAAAACAATTTTCCGCGCCCTTCGTAACAGGAACGGAATTTCCGTCGAACAGAATTTCCCGTGGCTCGCCGCCCGAAAAATTCAGCGAAACGAGTTTCCGCTCGCCGCTTGAATTCATCACGAAGATTTCGCTTCGCTCGTCGAACTCGCCTTCGCCTTTCGGAAAAATCGTGTGGCGGCTGTCCCATTCGCCGTCGTAGTCCAAATCCCAAGTGGAAATGCGCCCGCCTTTGGAAAAATATTCTTCGGAAAAATCAGGCCTCGTGTCGCCGTTCCTGTCGATCTGAATCATCCGCAGGAAAATCCGAGGATTCGGAACGGGGCTTCCCCAAATGTTCTGAGTGGCCGCGTCCAAATCTTCCTTTGAAATCGCGATTCCGTTTTCAAGCGTCGCGTAGATTTCGGTCGTCTCGAAAATGCCGTCGCCGTCGCGATCCACGTTGCGCACCAAAGGAGAGGCGAACTGCGCATGCGCATACAACTTTCCTCTGAGCAAATAGTCCGCGGCGTAGTAAACTCCGTTCAGCATCGAAAAATGAATCGTCGCGCCGTCGCGCTCGCGGCTCGGACGTTCCACGCTGTTCACCGAAGCGATGAGCGCGTCCACGTCGAAAATCCGATCGCCGCTCCACAAAGTGCGTTCGTCCACCACGAAAAATTCATCCGAAACATTCGCGCGTGAAATGAATTCGTCGGCACGGATTCTGAATATCTGAGCGTCCACGGTTTCGTCCGCCAAATTGAAAATCGTCGCGCCCTGCTCGCCGGGCACTTCCTCGAAAACCACGCGCACCGGGCTTGGATAAGTTCCGTATTGGACGCTGATTTTTTTGTCCAAAAAACGCGCGCTTCTCGGAACGCCGAAATCGCATTCGCAAATCCAGTCCGCGCCACCGTCATTGTCCGCGTCAAATTCGATTTTCTGCGGGCGACCCCTGCTGTAATTCACGGCGAGATTCGCCTCCAAAGAATTGTTCGTGTCGCAAAAAAGCGTTCCCGTGTACGCGTTCAAATACGTCGCGAGATTTTTTTTCGTCTCGGGATTTTTCAAAACCGAAGCGAAACGCTCGAGTTCGAACACCGAGACATTTTGAAAGGATTCCTGTTCCGAGCCGCTTTTTTCCATGAAGTCCAAAAAATATTCCAAAGCGGCGTCTTCGGAAATTATTCCGTCTTCCGCCGCAGCCGCCGCGAAAAGCGGGCTTCTGAATCCGCGCGCGTCGAACGCCCGCAAAAGCCTCGTCTTCTGCTCGCCTTCGGCGAAAATCGCGGCGTAGATTTCAAGCTCCACGTCATTCGAATCGTATTCAGGAACTTTCGCGATGAAATAGTCGGCGATTTTCCGCGCCTCGCCCGAAAGCGGCATGTAGTCGAAAACTGCCGCCGCAGGATTTTTCGCGTACATGATCTTGTATTCATAGGCGAAAAACAAATGCGCGAAACGCGCGTCGCCCGGATAAATGCGCCGGCTCACGTTCACTTTTTCCCGCGCGCGGGCGACATTTTCCGCGTCCCCGATTGTATAGTAGGATTTCACGCGAACGTATTCCGCATCCGCAGAATAAATGAAAGGCGCTTCGTCCAAAACTTCCAACGCCGCCAAAGGCTTTCCCGTGGCGCAAAGCAAGTCGGCGAAGAAAATCCGCGCTCCGCTCCTGTTGTAGTCCACCCATTCCGCGCCGGAAAGCGACTCTTCGAGCAAAGGCATGATTTCCTTCCTGCTCGCGCCGCAATTGTATTCTCCCAGCGCCATCAAATACCACAAATCCGCCACGCTCTTGTCGTATTCGTTTCCAGATTTCGCGAAGGCGGCGCACTTTTCCCAATCCGCAGAAAGCGCGCGACTTTTCGCAAGCTTGAGATATCGCAAGGCAGTCTTGCGGTTCGCGCCCTGCACGCTGAAATTATTTCCGTTTCCGGAACTGTCCTGGGCAAACAAATCAAGCGAAAAAACGAAAATCGCCGAAAGCAAAAAAAACCGAACTTTCACCCAAGCCTCCTAAAACGCCGCGCGCGATTTTCGCGCGACAATCCAATTTTCATATCCCAAAACGCAGCCCAAGACCGCGAATATTTTCAAAGGAAATCCGCATTCCAAAACCGGAATTTTTCCGCGCTCGCGCTCCGGAATTTTCCAGTCCGAAAAAATGTCCGCCACGGACTTTTCCGCGCCCGCCGCATTCAAGACCGCATCTCCGATTTCATGGCTTCGCACCGCGAACGGAAGCGACGCTTTCAGCCGCACAGAATTTTTTCCGCGGACGAAAATTTCGTGCGAACCGACTTCCGCGCAATCTTCGCATTTCCGCGCCTCGAGCGAAAAGCCGTCAAAATTGAAAACGCCGTCTTCATTTATTATAGCAAAAAAACCCGATTCAGTCGCCTGTTTTTCGCAGATTTTAAAAAAAAGTTTTCCACCGTCCGTCCGCGCCGAAACGCGCGAAAACGAGATTTTCTTGAAATCAATCTCAGGCCAAAGGCTCAGCGTCCGAACGAAGCCGTAAGGAACGCGACTTTCCTCGCCGAAACGCGCCATCGTCTCGAAAACCAATTCCTGCCGAATTGCAATCGGAAGCCTTGAAAAATTTTCGGCTGAAAAACAAATTTCCTTTTGAGAAATTTCCTTCGGAAAAAAATCATCCTTGCATTTAAGCGCGATTTCCTTCATCGCGGAATTTTGCAGGGCAATTTTTTCGCCTCCACGCAAAACGGCATTTTCAAAGCCCGCGAAATTTTCTTTTAAAAACGGAATGAGTTTCAGGCGGATTTTGTTGCGCAGATATTTTTCGTCGGAATTCGTAGAATCCGTGCGCCACGAGATTTTCTTTTCGCGCAAATATTCTTCGATTTTCTCGCGCTCAATCTGCAAAAGCGGGCGCAAATATTTTCCACGGACGGGCGCAATTCCAACCGCGGCCGAGCCTTGCAAAAAGCGCATCAAAAGCGTTTCAAGCGCGTCGTTTTTGTTGTGCGCAAGGCAAATGAATTCCGCGCCAGTTTGCGCCGCCGCCGCCTCGAAAGCCTCGTAGCGCAAATTCCGCGCCGCCTCTTCGATTCCGCGCCCGCGTTCCGCCGCCGCCTTGAAAACCGCGCCTTCGGGAATTTTTTTCGCCACGCAGCGCACGCCGATTTTTTCGCAGAAATCTTTCACGAAATCCGCGTCCGCCGCGCCTTCCCCGTTCGGGCGAATCGAATGATCCACCGTAAAGCAGACGATTTTTTTGGAAATGCCAAAGGAATTTTCGCATTCGCTTGCGAGCGCGCTCAAAAGGCAAATCGAATCCGCGCCGCCAGAAACCGCCACGCCGATGCATTCAACTTCGTCAACGCTCCGAGCGCATTGCATGAGAAGATTTTTTAAGGAATCACGAACGGATTTTTCAAACGCCGCTACGTCGAAATTCATCAAACAAATTTATGCCGCGCATTCCAAAAAGAAATTTTCAAAAAACGCGCGGCATTTGCATTCGCAATTATCTTGAAGGAACGACGCTCGCAAGCTTCGATTCTGGATTTTCGACAATCGCAACTCCGTCGCCCAATTTCAAGTCTTTTACGCAGAAACTTTCGCCGATGTTGATGGCGGAAATGTCCGCCTCGATGCGGGCGGGGATTTTTTTTGCGACAGCCTTCACCGTCACTTGCGGAAGCCGCTTCAAAAGGTAGCCGCCTTTGAGAACGCCCGCCGGAGTGCCCACACAATGCACGGGCAACCTGAACACGACAGCCTTGTCCGCCGCCGGCTCGTAGAAGTCCGCGTGCAAAACTTTGTCGTTGCGGATATTGTACTCGGTGTCCTTGATGAACACGTCATGGTTCGTGCCATCCAAATTCAACGTGATGAGCGTGGAAGAAGTGATGTTTCGCCACACTTTGTTGAATTCCACTTCGTCCACCTGAACCATCGTAGACTTTCCTTCAGAATTGTACAAAACAGCGGGCAAGACACCCTGTTTGCGCATCCTTTTCGCCTCCGCCTTTCCCGTCGTGGTGCGGGTCTTCGCGTTAATCACAAGCTGTTCCATTTTAGGCTCCTCTAAAAAAGATTCGTAGAATAAATTTAAACTACATCATCCGCCGCCATCAAACGAAAGCGGCAAAACTGGGACACCAGGATTCGAACCTGGGGAATGACGGCACCAAAAGCCGTTGGCTTACCACTTGCCGATGTCCCAAAGAATTACAATTTAAAGTGGAGGCTCAAAAAAGCCTCCTTCAAAAGCGCTCACTCCGCAGAGGAAGACGCTTCCATTACATGTCCCGCGTTATATTCGTCCAAAATTTTGTTTTGGATTTCAGCGCGGAATTCGGGACTGATTGGATGCGCGACATCCTTGTACTCGCCGTTCGCAGTTTTCTTGCTGGGCATCGCCACGAACAATCCATCTTTCCCTTCGATAATTTTTACATTATGTACAACAAAGCAGTTATCGAATGTAATTGTTACATAGGCGCGGAGTTTTCCCTCGCCTGTAACCTTGCGTATGCGCAACTCTGTAATTTGCATAAGCTTCTCCTTACAAAGATACTGTTTTCCATTTGTCGGACAACTGCCGGTTTGCCGCCTCAAGATGCGACGCATCTTCGTACACGCCAAAAACCGTCGCGCCCGAGCCTGACATATCGCAAAACAAAGCGCCGCTGTCCTTAACGTCGTCCAACGCGCGCCTTATTTCCTGATATTCTTCGGCCACTACAGAAGTAAAATCATTCGAAAACTTCCAGTCTTTGATAGGCCTCCTATAATTTTTTTCTAAATCACACGCCTCAAAATTTGTCGCATTCTTTTCTATGTCATTTTTCTCGCGGGCGCGTTTTTCGTCGAGCAAGGCATAAGCCCGAGGCGTCGAAGAAAAAACTCCCGGAAAAACCAAAATCAAACGCAAATCATCGCGCGGCAAAACCGGCTCGACGATTTCTCCCCTGCCCTGAACCAAAGCCGCGAAATTCTTCCGACCTTCGCCTTTCAAGAAAAAGAACACGTCGCTTCCGACTTTCGACGCGACATTGTACGCCGCGTCTTCCGAAATCTCCACGCCGAGCCTTTTCAAGGCAAAGACCAAAGCCGCCGCGTCCGAAGAGCCGCCGCCCAAGCCGCCGCCTGAAGGAATACGCTTTTCGAGCGTCACTTCCACGCCGGGAACATTCCCGCCCAAAATATCGGCGCAGGCCGCATAAGCCGCGCTCAAAGTGTTTTCCTTTGGAAGAACCATCTGCTCGCAACGAATGCGGCAGACGTTTTTTTCAGAAAGCGGCTCAACGAAAAGTTCGTCGCACAAACCGACAGTCTGAAAAATGCTTTGGATGCCGTGGAAACCGTCGCGCCTCTTTTCAAGGACGCGCAAGCCCAAATTGATTTTGGCCGGCGCAGCAACAGAAATTCCATCCGACATACTCTTTTCTAGTATAAGCAGATTTTATTTTTTTGTCAAGTGCTTTAAAAAAAAATTGATTTTTCTGCGCTTGTTCTGCAAGGAAATTATTTGAATTTGCGCGTTCCGCGCAGGCGAATCAAGTGCTTTAAAAAAAAATTGATTTTTCTGCGCTTGTTCTGCGAGGAAACTATTT
>CAZZFL010000027.1:14291-19760 GCA_964653395.1 uncultured Treponema sp.
CGAATCAAATCGCAAGGCAACGCCTTGCTTACGAGTTTGCCAGCGCAAACTCGGGAAAATATTTTTTCTGCGCTTGTTCTGCGAGGAAACTATTTGAATTTGCGCGTTTTGCGGCTTGACCAAAAGGCGATTTTTCCTTAATATTGACTTATGGATTCTCCGAAAATTTTTACTGACGAAGCGGACTTGACGGGCGACTTGTTCACTGACTTCGAAGATGACGAAGCCTTTGAAAGTTTTTCGGATTTTGAAATCCAAATCGACGAAGAAAAATAAAAAACTGAGGAAAATATGGAAAACACAGAAAAAATCGCGAAGGAAATCGCGCGCCTCGTGCGGGACGGAAAGGGCGCGGACACCGTGCTCATAAATGTTTCGGAACTGAACAGCTGGACGGACTATTTTGTTATCGCGACAGTAAATTCGAGCGCGCATTGGCAGGGAATCTTCAGGCAGGTAAATGAATTCGCGAAAAAAAACGGACTTGAGTCGCGCCAGTCGAACAAAAAGCTGCCTTCGGGCGACGACTGGAATTTGATTGACTTGGGCGCGATCGTCGTGCACCTTATGTCAAAGGAAGCGAGAGATTTCTACGACTTAGAAAAGCTTTGGAAAGCCGGAAAAATTCTGGAAATCGATACTCAAGGCGAATGAATCACTGCTGGCCGTGCACCCATCGGCCGTCAAAGTCGCTTCCCAAAATCAATATGAAGTCGTAATTTGGAACATCGACTTCCTCGCCGTCTTGCGCCACGGACATTTCCGTGATTTTTGTGCAGCGGATGAAATCGCCGATGGCCTTCGCAGCGTCGCGGTTTCCAATCAAGTCGATGATTTCCGTTTCCTCGTAATCATCACGAGGCGCGTTCGTGGCGTTTATCACGTCGAATCCCGCGCCTTGCAGCAGAATCTGAGTATTGTGGGCAAGCCCGCGCACCAAAGTTCCGTTTTGGATTTCTATCGAATAAGTTCGGTCGTTCGACCTGTCCGTCGAAGAAATTATCGAAGTGGCGGCGCGGCGCACGACTTCCTTTATGAAATCGCCGTTTCGGAACGGATAAAGAAGGATTTTGCCGTCCACGTTCTGGTTCAATCCCGTGACTTCAAGCAAAGTGATTCGCTCGTAGTCAATCGCGGTGATTATGTCGAAAAATTCCACAAAATATTTTTTGCTCAGATTCGTGGAAAAGCACGACGAAAATTCCCCGAAATTGTTTTTTCGCAAAATCACAGACTTGTTTTCCTTGAGCGCGGAAAGCAACGCCACGACCATGGCCTGCCGCCGCTCGCGCACGGAAGAATCGTCCTCGTCTTCCAAGCGATAAGTCATATAGACGCGCACTTTTCCGCCCAAAAGCCGCACCGAGCCGCTCGGCAAAAGCCACACTTCGCCATTTTCCCCGCGTTCGTCTATCGGAGACGGAATGAAAACCGTGAGCCCGCCCAAAAGGTCGGAGAGCTTTTGAAAATCGTCGATGGAAATCCTCATCGTAAAAGTGATTTTCATATCAACCAGCTTTTCGACTTCCGTCCTGAACGCGTCAAGACCTTTTTCCTTGTAGACCGAATCGATTCTGTCAATGCGCCCGAGAGAATTGTATATTCCGCCGGTATTTTCAGGAATCGTGACCAAAGCTCCGCGCCCGGATTCCGGATAGCACAGGAACACGCCGGCAAAAAGCAAGTCGCCCTGATCTTCCACCAAAATAAGTGATTTTATGACCGGATCGACTTTCAGGCTGTCATGAATGGAGTCGGCGCGCATATACAGATAGACCGACAAAATCATAGCGACAATTATGATTGCTATCAAGACGAGAAAAATCATTCCTTTGTGTTCACGTTTCAGGCGCATTTATCTTTTATTTCTTTCCTTTCAAACTTTTGTAAAGAGCCTTCGTCTGCGGACTCACGCTCTTTCCCTTGCCTTTAAGATAATCGATGCTTTCCTTTATGACGGTCCGCATCATTTCGTTCAAGTCCATCTTCAAAAGCCGCTTCGTGTATTCTTCGGTCACGTTCTCGCGTCCCGGCTCGATTTTGTCGGCGACATAAAGGACTTTCGCCAAGTCGCACATTCCGACTTTTCCGAACGTATGGTTCGCCACGGCCTCAAGCACGCTTTCGTCGGCGACGCCCCAATCCTCGCGCAACTTTACGGCGGCGGCGCGCCCATGCAAAAGCGAAGGCCTTTCCTTTTCAAACGCGTCGATTTCACATCCGTCGCGCGAAGCGATTTTCAAAAGAACGTCGCCATCCATGCTTTTGCAGATGTCGTGCGCGATTCCGGCAAAATATCCGAGCTCTTCGTCAATGCCGTAGCGTCGGCAAAGCATGACGCAAGTTTCCGCCACGCGGACGCTGTGCTTGTAGCGGCTTTCGCTCACGGCGGCCAGCGCGTACTTCCTCACGCTTTCAGTGGTTTCCGCCAAATCGCTTTTATTGCTTGTATCCATAAAGCCTGTTCTTGACAATGTATTCGTAAACTGCCGGCGGCACCAAATATCTAAAGCCAAATTCGTTCGCAATTCGGGCGCGGATTTCGCTTGAAGAAACAGGAACTATAAAATTTTCAAACAAAATGTGCGGCCACTTGAAAGAATCTCCCACATCCATAAAACTTCCGCTGGCATCAAGCCCGCCAACATAGTCGCCGCGAGGCTTGTTCTGCGCGACGGCGCGGCGGTCGTTCAAGACTCTTCGCCTGCCGATTATTATGTCGCAAAGTTCCGCCACTTCGTCCGGACTTTTCCACTTTTCGAATTCCGCCGCGATTTCCTGTCCCAAAATCAGCCCGAGCTTTCCTTCCAATTTTCCTTCGTATTTTTTCATCAGGAATTTCACGGTGTCGATTGTGTATGAAATTCCTCCGCGCTGGATTTCGCACGGCTCGATTTCAAATTTGTCGTTGTCCGCGATCGCCGCCTCGAGCATCGCCATTCGGCTCATCGGAGAAACGGACGCCAAAAACTGCTTGTGCGGCGGAATGAAAGTCGGCACGAAAAGGATTTTGTCATATTTCAAATTCGTCGCGACATCATCCGCCAAAGACAAGTGTCCGACGTGAATCGGATTGAAACTTCCGCCATAAATCGCTATTTTCAATTTTCGCTCCCCGGATATTGGACATCCGCATCGTCGTCGATTGATTCGCGTTCCGCCAAAAACGAATTCACCTTTTTCACGGAAGGAGCATCGCCCTTTTCCGCGAGCGCGATGATCGCGTCTTTCGCGCTTTTCATTCCATAATTTTCATGCACGGAAACAGGAATCACTTGGATTTCGCCGTCGGCCGCGCGGAGTTTTTTCGCGATTTCATCGGCGCGATCTTTTGCGCCTTCCACGTCGATTTTGTTGCAAAGGACGAGCCGCGGCTTTTTCGCAAGTTCTTCGGAATACGAGGAAACTTCCTTCACAAGAGTGTCGTATGCGCCGAGGGAATTTTCGTCCGAAGCGTCAATCATAAAAAGAAGGCACTGCGTGCGCGAAATGTGCTTGAGAAATTTCGTGCCGAGGCCCACGCCTTCGCTCGCGCCTTCGATGATGCCAGGAATGTCGGCGATGATTATGTCGCGCTCGTCGTCCACGCGCAGCACGCCGAGATTCGGAATTTTCGTCGTAAAAGGATACGGCGCGATTTTCGGGCGCGCGTTCGTGAACGCCGTCAAAAGCGAAGACTTTCCGGCGTTCGGAAAACCCACAAGGCCGACATCCGCCATAATGCTCAGCTCGACGCGAAGCCTTCTCGTTTCGCCGGGCGCGCCGCGATTCGCGATTCTCGGCGCTTGGTTCGTCGGGGTTTTGAAATGCATGTTGCCCCAGCCGCCGTTTCCGCCCTTCAAAAAAAGGAACCTTTCGTCTTCCGCCTGCGTGGTGAATTCGAAAATCAATTCTTCGGTTTCAGCGTCGCGAATTTTCGTCCCGGGCGGCACGAAGACGACCAAATCCTCGCCGTTCTTGCCATGCTTGTTCCAGCTCATTCCGTCCGAGCCGTTTTTCGCGCGGGAAATGGGATTGCGTCGCAGCTTGAAAAGCGTGCGCATGTTGCGCTTCACCGCGAACACGACATCGCCGCCCTTGCCGCCGTCGCCGCCGGAAGGTCCGCCGAGAGGAATGTATTTTTCGCGCCTGAACGAAATGCAGCCGTTGCCGCCCTTGCCCGAGGAAACTTCGATCAACGCTTCGTCCGCAAACTGAATCATATTCTCTTCAAAAAAAACGCCCGGCAGAATTTACCGGGCATCAAGACTTTGAGAAACGAGGCTACGCTTCCACGACAGAAATGTACTTTCTGTTCTTGCGTTCGTGGAAAAGAACGTTTCCGTCAACCACAGCGAAAATGCTGTCGTCGCCAGCGCGTTTCGTGTTTTTTCCAGGATGGAATTTCGTGCCGCGCTGCTTTACGATGATTGAGCCGGCAGTCACAAATTCGCCGCCGAATTTCTTGATTCCCAAATTCTTCGGATTCGAGTCGCGACCGTTTTTCGCGCCGCTTCCGCCTTTGCTTCTTCCCATTTTATTTCTCCAATAAAAAGTCAAGAGCGATTTTGAAAAAACGCGACTGACTTTTTATGCCACTTTGCAATGAAATGAAAAGTGGCTGTTGATATGCAAGTTTCCAACGGAAACTCTTGTCAAATTCGCGCGACATTTCACCGCGAATCTTCGACATTTCTGTATTCCACATTTTTCGGAAATTCCCTGCGAAGGCTTTCAAAGCCCGCCGAAAGGTATTCCGCCAAAAATTCAATTTTCATCTTGGCGCAAGATTTTTCGTCCAAAGCCAAGCCTTCTTTCACTCGCGCCGAAAACGCCAATTCGCCGCGAGGAATTTCTTCCGAGTCCGGCGCCGAACGCGAAGGAACGGAACTTTCGAACTCAATCCGCGCGTCGCCGCACAAAACCTGCATCGCCGTGCGCAACAAAATCGTAACCGCCGCGCAAGCGATGTCCGAGCCTTTTTTCGAAAAGCCCGCGTGCCCGCTCGCCGAACAGCGCAATTCGCCTTCTTTTTTTACGAGAAGGATTTCCGTCATTACGCGGTGATGATTTCGTCAACGCGGACGTTCGTGTAGTGCTGGCGATGTCCGTGAAGGCGATGATAGTCCTTCTTGCTCTTGTATTTGAAGACAAGAACTTTTTTGTCGCGGAAAGAATCTTCCACCGTGACATTGACTTTCGCGCCGCTGACATAAGGCGTGCCGACGCTGATTTTTTCGCCGTCGCTCACGAGCAGAACTTTGTCTATGGCGATTTTCGCGCCCTTCTCTTCTTCCAATTTGTCGAACTGAAGAAGCGCGCCTTTTTCGGCCTTGTACTGCCTGCCCTTATATTCGAAAAGAACGTACATAATTTAACCTCGCTATTTTTCCAATAATCGTAGAAGATATTTTAGCAGAAAAGGCGGAAGTTTGTCAACTACACTTAATAAAAAATTTGAATTTTTTATTAAGTGTAGTCGTTTCTGCT
>CAZZFL010000028.1:0-17719 GCA_964653395.1 uncultured Treponema sp.
AAAATCCGCGCTTTTTAAAACGATTCAATTCTTCGCTTTCGACTTATTCAATCGCGTCCATTCTGGCGACGTCTTTTTCGTAGTCCACGCCATCCACGTCGAATCCGTTCGTCACCAAAAAGTCGTGCTTGTAGCCTTCGATGTCGCAGTATTCGCGCACATTTTCGTCGTTCACCGCCGCCATCGCTTTTTCGGCTTCGGCCTGAACGTCGTCGCGCAATTCCCAGTCATCGATGCGGATTCGGCTTTCCTCGTCAACAGGAACTGTGCCCATCGCGCCGTCCGCGCCCGTGTAAAGCCGCTCGGCAAAAAGCCGTTCCATTTGTTCGATGCAGCCTTCGTGCAAGCCTTTCGCCTTCATAATCTTGAACAAAATCGCAAGGTAAAGCGAAATGATCGGGATGACCGCGCTCGAGCGAGTGACGAGTCCTTTGTTCACTGAAACATATGCCGAACCGCCCACGGATTTTTTGAGCTGCTCGTTCAAATTGCGGGCAGTTTTTTCCAAATGCTTTTTCGCCTGACCAATCGTTCCATCGCGATAAATCGGATGGCTTAAAGAAGGTCCGATGTAAGAATATGCCACCGTGCAAAATCCCTGCGACAAAACGCCCGCCGCGCTCAAAGCGTCAATCCAAAGCTGCCAATCTTCGCCGCCCATGACTTTTACGGTCGTTTCCACTTCCGCCTCATTCGCTGGCTCCGCGCTCGATTCGGTGAGTTTTTCCGCCATAAAGTCCAAACATCGTCCGCCGTAAGCCTCGCCAATCGGCTTGATGACGGATTTGTACATGACCGGCGCGCCTGTGGCTGGATCGATTTTTTCGGGATCGTTGCGGACAGGGCTTGCCAAAGAATAGACGAGCAAGTCGATTTTGCCGCCCATCTTTTTGATTTCTTCGATTACATCCGCGCGCATTTTATTGCTGTACGCGTCGCCATTGAGCGTGACCGACTTGAGGCCGGCATCGTGCGCCGCCTTGTCGAACGCCTTGTTGTTGTACCAGCCCGGAGTGCCGCCCTTCGTTTCGGTGGCTTCCTTTTCAAACGAAACGCCGATCGTGTTCGCGCCGTATTCGAACGCCGCCGCAATTCGGCTGGCAAGTCCGTAGCCTGTGGAGCAGCCCAAAACCAAAACCGTTTTCGGGCCTTTGCCGCCTTCCGCCGCAGACTTGATTCCGCGTTTTTGCTTTTGCGCCTTCACATATTCGATTTGGCGTTCCGTGTCTTTGGCGCAGCCAATCGGATGCGCGTTGATGCAAATGCTGCTTCTGATTTTCGGTGTGATAACCATAATTTATACTCCTATAAAAGTCAATGAGAAAGTTAAAACTTTCGATTGACTTTTTGACGTGCGCGTCAAACAATTTGCATGGCGCGCACATTTAAAATTAAGCAAGCTCAAGCGAAGCACGAACTTGTCGCGCCAAAAAGTTGACGATATTTCAAGCAACTTTTCAGCGCAAATTTCTATTCTTCGTATTTTTTGAAAATTACGCAGCCGTTGTGTCCGCCGAATCCCAACGACGCGCTCGCCGCCGCATTGATCGTGCCGCTTTGTCCGACATTCGGAACGTAGTCCAAATCGCAGCCGCCTTCCACATCAGGCTCGTCCAAATTGATTGTGGGCGGAAAAAATCCGTCGTTGATCGCCTTGATGCAGAACAAAGCCTCGATTGCGCCCGCCGCGCCAATCATGTGCCCCGTCATGCTTTTCGTGGAAGAAACTTTCAGATTTTTGGCATGTTCGCCGAACGCGAGTTTTACCATTTTCGTTTCGCCAGAATCATTGGCATGAGTTCCCGTTCCGTGCGCGTTGTAATATTGAATTTCTTCGGGCTTGAGTCCCGCGTCTTCCAAAGCGCGCGTGATGGCCTTCGCGCCGCCAGTGCCGTCCGGAAGCGGAGCCGTAATGTGATACGAATCGCTCGACGCGCCGTAGCCGGCAAATTCGGCATAGATTTTCGCGCCGCGCTTTTTCGCGTGTTCCAATTCTTCCAAAACCAAAACCGCGCTTCCCTCGCCCATCACAAATCCGTCGCGATTTTTGTCGAACGGTCGGCTGGCTTTTTGCGGCTCGTCATTGTAGCGTGAAGAAAGCGCCTTGAGCACCATGAAGCATCCGATGCCGAATCCAGTAATCGTGGCTTCAGTTCCGCCCGAAAGACAAATGTCCACGCGGCCGCTTCGAACCATATCCAGCGCGTTTCCCAAAGCGTCCGTGCCGCTCGCGCAAGCCGTCGCCAAAGTCCAGCAAGGCCCTTCAATTCCGTAAAGCATGCTGACGTTCGCCGCGCCTTCGTTCGGAATGAATTCGGGAGCGGAAAGCGGAGGAATGCGAGTGACGCCCGCGCCAGGCTCGAAATATTTTTTGAACGCCGCTTCAATGACGTCAAATCCGCCGATTCCATTTCCAATCATCATTCCGACTTTTTCGCCCGCAAGTTTTTCCTTGTCGTAGCCCGAATCCTTGATAGCCTGCGCGCTCGCCGCCACCAAAAATTGCGTGAAGCGAGCCATTTTGCGCCCTTCTTTCGCATCCACGCCAAAATCGGCGATGTTGAAATCCTTCACTTCGCCCGCCACTTTCACCTTGTATTCGGACGCGTCGAAAAGCGTAATTTTGTCGATTCCGCTTTTGCCGGCCTTGATGTTTTTCCAAGTTTCATCCACGGAATTTCCAAGCGGAGTTACCGCGCCCAAACCTGTCACAACGACTCTTCTCATATTTTCTCCAATTCAATGCGAATTTCAATTAAAATATTTTACCACGAAAAAGCAAATAAGTCTAGTCCAAAAATATACGCAAAACTTTCGAACTGCGTAACGCGAAAAAATCTTGAAGGGGAAAGCCTTCCCTGCGCAAGCCTCGTGGCTTGCTACCGAGTTTTTGCTTTGCAAAAACTCGCACATCTGTGTTTGTTGCGGTCTACCCCTTCTCTTCGCAAACAAAAAAACGCGGACGATTTCAAATCGCCCGCGTTCGTCACATTGCCAGCACGCTTGCTTTCACAAACTCGAAAACTCGTTTTATCCGACTACGACTTTGACGCAAACTTCTTTTTCGCCGCTCGCGGCTTTTACTGTCGTTCCGTTGACTTTGGCGTTTCCGCTCGTAACGGAAACGGTCACGTCGCCATCGTTCTTTTTGTTTTCCACGGAAATCTTGTATTCCACGCCGCGGAATTTTCGGGTAATTTTGGCTTTTTTGACGTGATTCGGAAGGCGCGGCTCAATCACCAAACCTTCGTAGCTCGGGCGGATTCCGCACAAATATTGCGAGAGCGTCACGAAGTTCCACGCGGCCGTTCCAGTGAGCCAGCTGTTTTTCGCCTCGCCTTGCCGACGCGCCTCTTTGCCCGCAATCATCTGGCTGTAGACATAAGGTTCGGTGCGGTGAATCTCGCTGAATTCTTCCACCCACGCCGGAGCGATTTTCTTGTAATGCTCAAAGGCTTCCTGCGGACGGCCGTTCACCACTTCGCCGATGATGACCCACGGATTGTTGTGGCAGAAAATGCCGCCATTTTCCTTGTATCCCGGCGGGTACGAAGACACTTCGCCCAACTCAATGTGATAATCCTGATATGCCGGCCAGCAAATGCAAATTCCGTATTTCGAGTCGAGGTATTTTTTCACGCTGTCCAAAGATTTTTGCGGATAGCCTTTGTCCGCGCCGATTTTTGCCATCGTGCCGAATCCCTGCGATTCGATGAAAATTTTTCCGTGCTCGCATTCATTCGAGCCGACCTTTTTGCCGGCATCATCGTAGGCGCGAACATACCATTCGCCGTCCCAGCCCGCCGTGCAAATCGCGTTTTCCATTTTTTTGCAAGCCTCTTCGGCGAATTTCGCCTCGGCTTCGTCGCCCTGCATTCTGCACATCGCGACATAATCCGGAGTCACATAGACGAACATTTCGGCGATCATCACGGATTCGGCGTTCTTGCCTTCTTTGTTCGTGCAAGTTTGGAACGAATCGTTCGGATTCATTGAAAAGCAATTCAAATTCAAGCAGTCGTTCCAGTCGGCGCGTCCAATCAGCGGAAGTCCGTGCGGTCCGATGTGAGTCGTGATGTATCGATACGAACGTTTCAAATGCTCGTACATTGAGGCTTTGTTCGTCTCGCTGTTGTCGAACGGAACCATTTCGTTCAAGAAAGCTTTGTCGCCGGTCTCGCAAATATAGCGACCCACGCCCAGCACGAGCCAAAGCGGATCGTCGTTGAAATTCGAGCCGATGTCGGCGTTTCCGCGCTTTGTGAGCGGCTGGAACTGATGGTAAGCCGAGCCGTCCTCGAACTGAGTCGCCGCCACGTCGAAAAGACGCTCGCGGATGCGTTTTGCGGGCAATTGGTGCGCCGCGCCGAGCATGTCCTGCGAAGTGTCGCGGAATCCCATTCCGCGTCCGATTCCGCTTTCAAAGTACGAAGCCGAGCGCGCGAAATTGTAAGTGACGACACATTGATATTGATTCCAAAGCGCCATCCTGTCAAGTTTTTCGTCGCCAGTCTTGAGCGTAAAGTGCGACATGATTTCGTCCCAAAACGCCTTCAATTCTTTGAACGATTTTTCGACCTTTGATTTCGTGTTGAATTTCTTTTGGATTTCGTAGGCTTTTTCCTTGTTGATGATGCCGCTCGCGGTGTTCGTGCGGAGCAAGCCTTTTTTCACGGCCTTTTCCGCCTCGACCTTTGAAAGCCATTTTTTTTCGTTTTCATTTTCGACATAGCCCAAAATGAAAATCACGGTCTTTTCTTCGCCGGGCTTCAAATTCACATTGACGCGATGCGAAGCGATCGGCGACCAGCCGTCGGCCACGGAATTTCCGCTCTCGCCTTTCACGACGGTCTGCGGATTCGCGAACGAATTGTACAATCCCATCCAAGTCTCGCGGTCGGTGTCAAAGCCGTCGAGTTTTTCCGAGCAAGAATAAAACGCGAAATGGTTTCTGCGCTCGCGGTATTCAGTCTTGTGATAAATCGCGCTGCCTTCGATTTCAACTTCGCCGGTGGAAAAATTGCGCTGGAAATTCTGGCAGTCGTCCGAAGCGTTGTACAAGCACCATTCGACGAACGAAACGAGCGAAAGCGATTTTTCCGCCTTGCCTTCGTTTTTGAGCGTGAGCATTTCGATTTCGCAATTTTCGCCGTTCGGCACCATATAAAGCACGTCGGCTTTGATGTCATTTTTTTTGGAAGAAATTTTCGAATAGCCGAATCCATGGCGGCATTCGTAGAAATCAAGCTTCGTTTTCGTGGGCTGCCATCCCGGATTCCAAATGGTCTTTCCGTCCTTGATATAAAAATATCGACCGTTCGTGTCAAGCGGCACGTCATTGTATCGATAGCGCGTAATGCGGCGCAGACGGGCGTCGGTATAAAACATATAGCCGCCGGCCGTATTTGAAAAAAGCGAGAAGAATTTCTCATTGCCCAAATAATTAATCCAAGGATAAGGTGTCTGCGGAGTTGTGATTACATACTCACGACTCTTATCGTCAAAGAAGCCGAATTTCATAAAACCTCCAGGGGTCGAGAAAAGAATATGTGATTTTTCTGTCAAAAAGACAATACTTAATTATAACACCGCCTTTTTGCGCTGTCAAGAAAGTGTTGAAAATTTCACGAAAATTTTGTACAATTTTTTCATGGAAAATCAAATTCAAATTTTGCAAGAATTCATCGACGAATCCCAAAACATCGTGTTTTTCGGCGGCGCGGGCGTTTCCACCGAAAGCGGCATTCCCGACTTCCGAAGCCAGGACGGACTTTACAGCCAAAAATGGAAATTCCCGCCGGAAGTCATAATCAGCCGTTCGTTTTTCGACGCGAATCCCGCGGAATTCTACAGATTTTATCGCGAAAAGCTCATCATAAAAAACGCGAAGCCGAACGCCGCGCATTTGAAACTCGCGGAACTCGAAGCCGCAGAAAAATTGAAGGCTGTCATCACGCAAAACATCGACGGCTTGCATCAGATGGCGGGCAGCAAAAATGTCTTCGAACTTCACGGCTCCACGCTGCGGAATTTCTGCATGCAATGCGGCGAATTCTACGACATTGATTTCATCGCGCAAAGCGAAGGCGCGGACGACAAATTGCCGCGCTGCAAAAAATGCGGCGGTCTTGTCAAACCGGACGTGGTTTTGTACGAAGAAGGCTTGGACAACGAAACTTTGAACGGCGCGATAAAAGCCATCGCCGCGGCCGACATGCTGATAATCGGCGGAACGTCGCTCGTGGTTTATCCTGCCGCCGGACTAATCGACTATTTTCGCGGAAAGCATTTGGTTTTGATAAACAAGTCAGCGACGCAGGCGGATTCACGCGCGGATTTGGCGATTCACGAATCCATCGGCGAAGTTCTTTCGCAAATCAAAGCGTGATTTTCATTTTTGAAAATGTGAATTGCGCTTGACGTTTTTCATGTGGCGAAAAAATGTGCGTGCAAAAAAATCGCGGCGAAAGTCATTTTTTCCAATTTAATTACTTGAAACAAAAAAAACTTCTGAAAAATTAAAATTTTTCAGAAGTTTTTTGCCTGCGCGAACAGGTAGTGAAAAAATGGATTCTTCAGAAACTTTAAACTTATTCCTTCACAGAGCCCATCGTAACGCCGCTGATGATGAATCGCGACATAAAGCAATAGAACACGATAATCGGAACAAGCGAAACCGCGATACCCATATAAATGGCGCCGTATTCCGTGCGGTAAATGTCGCCGCGCAAAAGCTGCACCAAAACAGGCAAAGTTTTCTTGCTGTCGCTTTGAAGCAAAACCATCGGCGTAACGAAGTTGTTCCAGTTCGCCACGAAGCCGAAAATCGCTTGCGTCGCCAAAGCCGGCTGCATAATCGGGATGATAAGCTGGTTGAAAATCCTGAATTCGCCCGCGCCGTCAATTCGTCCGGCATCAATAAGTTCCAGCGAAAGCACTGAAGCCATATATTGCCGCATGAAAAGAACCGTCGCCGAACTCGCAATGGCAGGAATAATCAACGGAATGAAACTGTCCAAAAGTCGGATTCGCGCCATAAACTGGTAGAAACCGATGAATGAAATTGAAGCCGGAATCATCATGATGACCATGATAAACGCCCAAACAATCATTCGACCCTTGAAGCGGTAAACGTGAATCGAATACGCCGTAAGGGTGGAAAAATACAGATTCAAAATCGTAGCGCAAGAAGCCACAATCGCGGAGTTCAAGAACGCGCGCCAAATCTGGAATTTTCCGCTGCTGAAGTTCACAATCCAGTCGCCAAGCGCAACATATTTGTATGAATTGCCGCTAGCCTTCAACGCGTCGATGAGTTTTCCGCCGCCCGCGCCCACTTTCAAGCCCGAGCCGGAAGTTATCAAAATGTTCCAGTTATTGATAAAACTCTTTCCAGGAAAAATCGCAAGGCCGGCGTTGATTTCTTCGGTCGTGCGCGTGGAGTTCACGAGCATTATCCAAATCGGAACAATCGCAATCAGGGCAAAGATGATCATACAAACATATATAAAAGTTTTCTGCACTGTCTTATAAGCTTTATATTCCATATTTTCCTCCTACTTTCCTTTCTTCGCGTCGCTGCGATCCTTGAGGATGTACGACATAAAGACAGAAAGAATTATAGTAATTATGAATACGCCCATAGCAATTGTAGAAGCATAGCCATATCGGTTTTTGCCCTGGAATGCCGTGTTGTACATATACAAAACCATTGTACGAATCTTGTAATCCGGACCGCCGCGCATATCTGTCAAAAGGAACGGAATTTCAAAAAGCTGCATACCGCCAATTACAGAAGTCACCATAAGATAAAGCATCATCGGGCGCAAAAGCGGCAATGTAATGTACCAAGTCTGCTGACTTTGTGTCGCGCCATCCACGACGGCACTTTCATACAAAGACGGAGAAATCGAAGTGATTCCCGCCATGAGCATGATCAAAGTCTGACCGCACCACATCCACCATTGGATGAACGAAACAATTCCTCGCGACCAAGCCGGGCTGCGGAAGAACTGAATGGCTTCTTTTACAATGTCGCCATTATCACGAACAACCGTTGCCTGAATTCCCAATTTCGTAAAGAATTGATTAATCGGTCCGATTGGATAGGCAAAAAGGCTTCGGAACAAAATCGCAATCGAAGCTGCCGTAAGAAGGTTCGGCAAATAGAAAAGCGCTCGGAAAAGATTCTTTCCTCGCAAACCTGCCAAAGTCGGATCTGTAAAAACAACCGCAAAAATAAGCGCGATTCCCAACTGCGGAACAAAGTTGAAGCCCCACATTATGAATGTGTTGCCAACCGCACCCCAAAAGTTAACGTCCTTGACAAGACTGCCCCAGTTGGCAAAGCCAACCCATGTGGCTTCTCCAAAAGTTTGAAACCCGTTCAAATCTGTAAACGAAAGCAAAATTGTATAAAGCGTGGGCCAAAAATTGAAGATTAAATAGACAATAATGAACGGCAAAACAAAGAAAACTCCGTATTTTGCCAATTTGGCTTCGGAACCTTTTACTTTTGTCCTTGGCATTCTGTCCTCCTATTTTTCATCGAAATCAACGCGTTAGCGAGAAAACACAGCGCGCAAACAAAACTTAAAAAAAAGCGCGGTATAACAAACTTTCTGAATGTCATACCACGCTTTTCATACGGTGCGCTTGAAGCGCACCTATCTGCAAAACAGTTTACGACTGAATTCCAAGTTCTTCCGCCACGTGCTTTTTGAAGTCAGCAATGGCATCAGCCTTTGAACGCTCGCCGTTGAGGAATGAGGAAACCGCCTCGCCCCAGAAGCCTTCAATAGCCTGGTCTGTTCCCTGGCAGAGTTTTCCGTCTACGTGGTTCGCCATTTCAGCGAATTCAGCATAGTGGTTCTGTCCACCGAGGAACGGCTCAGTGTACGTATCTTTGATTTTGTTGACAACGTTGTTGTTAGAAACTACGTCGCCAGTGTCTTTCGCCCACTGCTCGAGGAATGAATCATCCGTACCAACGAACATCAAGAAATCCTTAGCAAGTTCAGGAACTTTTGTGCCTTTGTAAGCGGCTACCCAAGTACCACCCCAGCGATAAGGAGCAGGTCCTGCGCACATAGCCCAGTCGCCAGCCGTGTCGCCAGCGTTCGGCTTGAGAGTATAGTGCAAGCCCCATGTCGGGAGGAAGTAAGAGAAGACTTCAACGGCCTTTCCACTTTCGTCCTTGAGTTCGCCCTTCATACCAGCAAACCAACCTTCAGCCCACTGAGCCTGGCGTCCTTCAAGGCTTTCTTCCTTAAGAAGTTTTACCATATCCATGTAATCTTCCATGGCAGGATCGATCACGAGTTTTCCGTTCTGCACCCACGGTCCCTTGCGTCCACCATAGTAGGGGTTGAAAAGGTCGCCAGTCGTAGAAACGATAACGCAAGATCCGTTTGACTTGTTCTTGAGTTCGCGAGCAGTCGCGACGAACGCGCTCCAGTCAGCGAGCTTCGCCTGAACAGCGGCCGGATCATCAGTTCCGAGATATTTCTTTGCCAAAGAGCGGCGATAGAAAACAGCACCAGGAGCGACCTGCCAAGAAACGGCATAAACGCGTCCATTGAGAGTTCCGATTTCCGCAGGATATGCGACCATCTTGTCTTTCACGGCATTGTATTCATCCGTGATGTCGAGCAAAAGCTTGTCGCCCTGATCAACATACTTGCGGACAAAGGCATTTTCCAACGCCATTACGTCCGGAGCACCGTTGCCAGAAGCGAGAACAGGATCCAATTTGTTGGGGAACTGGTCTGTCGGCGTGAGAGAATATTCAACTTCAACGCCAGGATGCGACGGCTTGTAGTACTTGTCAATCATTGTCTGAAGTTCATCTGTGAACGACCAGACAACCAACTTGTTTGCATTCTTTCCAGATGCAGCCTTTTTTCCACAGCTTGTCACAGAAAAAAGCATTGCCGCGACAGCAACTGTAGAAAGGATAACATAACTCTTTTTCATATTTCCTCCAGGATATATGATTTTGTGGAATATAAGGAAAACAAGATTATATAAAAAATCAACTTCCTTATCCCATCATTATACTATACTTTTACGTTTTGTCAACAAAAAATTTAAAAAAAATAATGATAATTCGACAAAAAAGCCCGAAAAAATGCAATTTTCGGGCAAAAGAATTTGTGTCAACAGGTTTCTACTATATTTTATTCAAAAAATGGCAGAAATTATTTTTGCGGCGTGAGAATGAAATCGTCAAAACTGCCCCACGCTTTTGCGGGAAGTTCCGCTTCCACGCCAATCGTGACAGTGCCGTCCGCGCCCACGACGATGTCCTGAATGTCCGGCGTGAAGAACGCGCGCCATCCGTCGGTGAAGGTTTTCTGCCGATATTCTTTTCCGCCTGAAACGGCAAAAAGGAAAATCTTCTGATCTTCGCGCTTTCCGGCATCGCCGCCGTGAAGCACCATTGAAGCCTTGTATTTTCCGGGCGCGAGCGAACGCACCGTCTGGCTCACCTTGAAACGCATCGGAGTTTCCGAATAATAATGCAAGGCCTTCGTGCCGGTTTTCGCGTCGGTCTGTTTGTCCATCACGAAAAGTTCGTCCGCATTCGAAAGATTTTCGATATTCCACATCGAAACATCGGCATCTTCAAACGAAGGATTTTCCACGTAATTCAATTCGATTGCGGCGACACGAGCCAAGACTGGCACTTCGCCAATGCTTCGCACTTTATATTCGCCCACGCCGCGATTCGGGATTTCCGCCACGAGAACTCCGTCGTCCGTGACGGTGTTCCATTTTACGGTTATCATGGATTTCGAGCCGTCATTGTTCACGACGTTCACTTGCTCGGGCAAAACCAATTTTTCGCCAAGCCGCACGCGCACTTCCACTTCCTCGGCGACATCAGGACGAACTGGCGCGTCCGCTCCGACGGCGGCCAAGCCCCACGCGGCAAGCGAAGCGAGCGCTTTGCCATTGAAATCGAAAAGCGCCTGATTGTCCCACGCCGAGCCGCCGTAATAAATTCCCGCGTCGTCAGGATCGTAGACAGCCGCGTAACTTGAAGCCCAGCCCGAGCCGTATTTTTCCCACAAAACTTGGCGGCTTTCGCGGTCGCTTCCCGGCACAGGAAGCCACGCCGGCTCCCAGTAGAAAACGCCCAAAGCCTTTGGTCCGATGGCGGAAATGTCGTTGATGTAATCCCAAATACAATTCGCCTGACCCTGCACGGAAACCGGATACGGTCGCTGCACGGCTGAATCTTCGGAAACGGAATTTCCGCTGTTGTCGCCGTCATCATAAGTGTACGCCCATGAGAATTCCGCCACCATCACTTCTTTGCCAGTCGCCTCGGACACTTCGCTCAAGACTTTTGCCAAATCCTTCGTGCTCAAATGCCAGAACGGATAGTCGCTCGAGGCGAAAACATCGTAGTCCACTTTGTTGTGCTCAAGAATCTGCGCGATGTGCAAATATTCGCCTTCCTTTTCAGGATTGGTAAAATGAAGTACAATTTTTATGTCCTTGGAAATTTCGCGGATGGCCTTCGAGCCGGCGTTCATCATTTTGGCGACATGCATCCAGTTTTTTTCGCCGCACATTCCGGTCGTGGTTTCATTTCCCACTTGCACCATTCCGACAATCGCGCCGTTCTTGCGCAATTCCTTCAAGCTTTTTTTAGTGTAATCGTAAATCGCATCGCATTTTTGCTCGACGCTCATATTCGCCCAAGCGCGCGGCGCTTTTTGCTTTTGCGGGTCGGCCCAAAAATCCGAATAATGGAAATCCACCAAAAGCGGCAAATCGTATTTCGCGGCGCGCTTTCCAATTTCGATTGCGGTATTCAAATCGTTGTTGCCGCCGCCGAAACTGTTTCCGCTGTCGTCATAAGGATTCACCCAAACGCGAACGCGGATGTAGTTCACGCCATTGTCGCGCAGGATTTTGAAAAGGTCTTCTTCATTTCCGTCAAAGTCGCGGAAAACCACGCCGCTTTTTTCAAGCGAAATCACGGTGGAAACGTCAACGCCACGAATGAAATCGTCGCGCGCCGTCGCGGACTTCGGCAAAATCAAGCCGGGATTTTTTGGAACGACGGTGGTAACCTTCGCCTTTTTTGAACAACCGAAAGCGCACATCGCAAAAAGCACTCCTCCCGCAGCCATGGCAATCTTAAAAATATTTTTCATAATTTCTCCTAAAAATCAGATTTGTGATTTTTCAAAATCGACAATCTGACTTTAGCGCGACGGAAATTGTCTCGACGCACTAAAATTTAAAGGCAAAATCCGCACGGTATTTTGTGCGGATTTTGTTTTTCAACAAATTTTGAAATTGAGAATTCGGGCAGCAGAATGAAAAACTATTCTTTTACCGCGCCCGCGCCCATGCTCATCATCATCGCCTTTTGCGTGAAGATGAAGAAAATCACGAACGGAATCGCGATTATAATCGAGCCTGCGGCGAACGTCGTAAATTCGTTTTTCTTGTCGGTCACGAAGCTGAACAATCCAAGCGCGAGCGTCTGCTTTTCCGGCGAACGCAAAATCATTTTCGGGAAAATGAAGTCCATCCACGGTCCAGTGAATGTCGTGATTCCGAGGAACGTGATGATTGGCTTTGCCACCGGCATTACGATCGTGGCCCAAATTCTGAAGTGGCTCGCGCCGTCAATTCGGGCGGCTTCGTCCAGACTTTTCGGAATCGTGTCAATGTAGCTTTTCACCATCCAAACATCGTAAGGAATGTTGCCGGCGATGTAAACCAAAACCAATCCCCAAAGCGTGTCGAATCCGCCGATGCGCTGAATGATGACGTAAATCGCAATCATTCCGACGAACGAAGGAAAAACTTGCAGGATGAGCAACGACATCAGCATCGGCTTTTTGATTGTGAACCTGAAGCGCGAAAAAATGTACGCCGACAAGGACGTGATCACCATCGTAATCACCGAAGTGGAAACGGCGATTTTCAGCGTGTTCAAAAACCACAAGCCGTACTGCGTTTGCGTGAACAAATATTTGAAATGCACCCAAGTCACTCCGCGCGCGAAAGGCTTTGGATCCATATCCGCAATCGAGTTTCCCGGAGCGACAGATCCGCTCACGACATAAATCATCGGATAAATTACCGTAAGCGAAACGATGACAAAAAACAGAACCATCAGCACTTTCGAGACATGCTGTATGGCGCGATAACTTTTCTCTTTTTCGGATGTCATATTTCACCCTCCTTGAAAGATTTGGTGTTGCGGAAACTGATAATCGCGAACGGAGCCATCACCACGAAAATCAGCACGGCGATGACCGAAGCGTAATTGTACTTGAGCAGCGTCATCGTGAGCTTGTAAATCCAAGTTACGAGAATGTCCGTCGCGCCCGCGAGAGTGGTGGTGCTGTCCGAAGTGGAAGGATTTCCGCCAGTCAAGAAGAATATGATGCCGAAGTTGTTCAAGTTGTGCGTGAAGCTCATGATGATTTGCGGCATTGTCTGATACATTACGAGCGGAATCGTGATTTTGCGCAAAGTCTGACCTGCGGACGCGCCGTCGATTTTCGAGGCTTCGTACAAGTCCGCGCCAATCGCCGTCATCGAGCCCATCGAAAGCATCATAAAATATCCGAAGCCCGCCCAAAGGTTTATGACGATACACATCACTTGCGCGAGAAGCGGCGAGCCGAGCCACGGAATCGGATCTTTTATGAGACCGAGCATCTGCAAAGTCCTGTTAACAGTTCCGAAACTTCCGTTCAAAAGGTTGCGCCAAGTAATCATCGTCACGACCGAAGGAACGGCGTAAGGCAAAATGAAAATGATTCTGAAAAATCCGTCGAATTTGATTTTGGCTTCGCGAAGCATTACGGCGATCAAAAGTCCGCCGATATAGCAAGTGGTCGTGGCGAAAAAAGCCCAAAGCACCGTCCACAAAGCCACGCGCCCGAATCCTTTCGACCAGTTCGTGCCGCCGCTCGTCAACGCCCTGAAGTTTTCCAAGCCGACCCAATCCACGGTGTTCCCCGGAGGAATGTGATCCGGCGCGGAATAATTCGTGAACGCCACGCACACCGAAAAGACAAGCGGCACGACCACGAAAATTATCAGCATCAAGACGCTCGGCGCAAGTCCCAAAAGCGGAAAAGAGCCGCTCGCCAAATCATTGATGGTGTGCTTTGTCTGCGGAAATTCGCCCGTGATGCAATATTTTTCATAAGATTTTTCCGCGCTTTTCAGCGAAACAAAATAAATTATCACGAAAATCGCCATGACCGCTATCGCCAAAATTCCGTCAATCAGCATAAAAACCGAATTGTCTCTTTTGAGCGGCGGCAAATCTGGCTGAGGATCGCCAAGCGTGATAAGTCCGAAAATTTTGGGGTAGAAGAAAAGCGGAATCAATGCGATGAATACGATTTCAAGCAAAGCGAAAAGCGCGCCTTTCAAATAATCTTTAAGATAAAGTAAGTGTGCCCCCCCCATGAAACATCTGGAAGCGAGCTTGATTTTTTTCATCGCACTTCCATCTGTAGGCAATTCAGTTGCCATAGTTCCCCCTTATTTTTACAAGCGAAAAAACAACGACAAGGAAACGGTCTTTTGTGGCCGTCCCTATTTTTCGACAACGCGCGAATCTTCAGATTCGGAATTTGCCGAAAACGCAATTTTATAGCGGAGCGAAAATCGCAATCAAAAACCGAGTTTTAAAGAAAACTCGGCGTTAAAACCAGCGACGATATTTCAGCCGCTGATTTTAACATTCAATTTTGAATCAAAAATTAAAGTCCGAGAATAGAAGCGTTGGCCGCGTCAAGTTCTTTCTGAACGTCCGCGCCGTCCCAAATGTTTTTGGAAGCGTTGGCCATGGCTTCCCAGAACGCGCCCATCTGCGGAATAGAAGGCATCGGGAAAGCGTAGTTGAGCTGCTCGATGAAGCCGGGCATATACGGGCTGTCAACTTTCACATCGATTGAAGGCATCGCTCCAGTGATGTCAAATCGCAACTTCTGCATTTCGGGCGTAAGAAGGAATTCGGCAAAATCGGCCGCCTCTTCCGGATGCGCAGAATAAGCCGAAACGAACATCGCGCGAGTTCCGCTGAACGAAGCGCAAGGCTTGTTGTCGCCGGGAAGAGAAGGAAGCGGAGCCACGCCGAAATTCACGTTCGCATCCTGGAAAGGCTTCACGTTCCAAAGTCCAGTGATGTGCATTGCGGCAGAACCGGCGGCGAACGCAGAGTCCGCTACAGAAGTCGTGAGGTCGGCGGCAGGAACATTCAAAGCCGGGCGAAGAGCCGTCTGGAAGAATTTCATTCCGCTCACAGCGTCGGGCGTGTTCAAGCCTGAGCTTGAAGTGTCGTCGCCAGTCGCGCCGAAAAGCCTGTTTCCGTTCGCCGTGGCAAAAATAATCGTGTAATATCCATTGCCCACATCCATGACGAATCCGTATTTTCCTGAAGAAGCCGCGTTGAAGCTCTTCGCGAATTTCGCCAAATCTTCCCAAGTTTTTGGAACGTCATTTTCGCTGATGTAATCTTTGTTATAGAACAAAGCGTATGTTTCCGCAGAAACAGGATATCCGTACATCGTGCCTTTGTAGGTGAGAGCCTGAGAGCACGCGCCGAGGATTTGACCTTTGATCTTGTCGGGATTGAGAGTGGCAGCGACGTGGCCGCTGTTCACCAATTCTCCCAATTTGTCGTGCGGAGCCGCGAACAAATCAGGTCCAACGCCAGCCGGACCGTCGAGCGCAATCTGTCCAGAAGAATCGCCGAGTTCGACATGAACGTATTTAATCGTTACATTCGGATGAAGCTTTGTATAAGCCTCGCCAGCCTGCTTAATGAATTGGTCCGGTCCATTGTCCGATTCCCAAACCGTCAGCGTCACCGCGCCGTCGCTCTTCGCCGCCTTTTTAGAACAGCCGGCAAGCGCAAAAACCGCAGCAACCGCCGCGACCAACAACAATGTCTTTTTCATAGAAAGCCCCCTTTGTTATTTTGAAAAAGCCTTTAATACGAGGATATTATAAACAATGTTTTTTATTTTGTCAAACTTTTTTTCCAAAAAATTTATTTAGTGCGTTCGGCGTGCATCTTCTTTTTGTGGCGATACATTTCCGCATCGGCGCGATTGAAAACGTCCGAATAACTTTTGTCTTCATTTGGAATGAACGTAGCCATTCCGTAAGCGAGCGAAACGCGCGGCTCGCCTTTTTGAGTGTTCTTCTCGTTTCCTTTCAAAGTTTTGGCGAAATTTTCTATTATCAAACTGCGCGTTTCGTATTCCACGCCCTGCAAAAGCGCGACGAATTCATCGCCGCCAATTCTGAAAACGGTGCTGTACGGGAACGAGCGGCAAATGAGCTCGCAAGCCTTTTTGATGGCGATGTCGCCCGCGTTGTGTCCGTGCGTATCGTTTATTCGCTTGAGATGATTCAAATCGCACATCACCACGGCGAATTCCGCGACGCCCGATGCGATCTGCCTTTCCAAATTTTCCGTCATCAATTTGTACGAAGCGACGTTCTTCACTTTCGTCATCGGATCTTGGTAGGCGAGCGTTTCCATGCTCGAAGTGTACTTGCGCAAATGCTTCATAATCGCCTTGAAACCGCGCACGAGAATCCCGATTTCATCGTCAGTTTCCGCAGGCAAATCCACGTCCAAATTTCCTGAAGCGAGCAAATTCGCGGACACGCTCAAATCTTCGATTGGCTGTGCGATGCGGTAGGCGATGTTGACGGCGATTATCACGAAAACCGAGCCGAGCAACGCCGTGAGCGCGAAAATCAAAACGACGGCGTTTATCCTGTCCGCATAGACTTCCGAATAATTGTCGTACAAGACAAGTTTCATTCCGTTGTGCAAAGTTATGAACGACATCACGAAATCAATTCTGTTCAATTTGTAGCGAATGATTTTTTCGCCCGTGCTCGCCGCGTCGAGCAAATCCGCGTTTTCGATTATCTCGCAAAATTCGTCGCCATGACCTTGCGACGTGCCGTCTATGAATTCCTCGTGATAATGAATTGCGCCGTCGGCGCTTTTCAAATAAGCCGCGCCCGATTTGTTGAAAACGATTTTGCCCACCGAATCGACCATCACTTTGAAATCGATGTCAATTCCGGTGATGCCCAAAAGCGTTCCGTCCTTGAAAAACGGCACGACGTATGAAATCATGTAGCAATCCAAATTTTTGTTTTGATACGGCTCCATCCACGTGCCTTTTTTGTTCGCCACGGGAATGTAAAACCAGCCGACATGCTCGATGTCCGAAGAATCGTAGGCGCGAATGTCGGTGAGTTCCACGGGCACGAGAACGCCGTTTTTGTCGAGCCGATAGATGAAGCCGTCGATTCCGTCAATCAATTCGGGATTGAACGAAACGTAATGCGAGACAACTCCGTCTATGGATTTCACCATGGCAAAAAACAAACTGTCGGCTTCGTCCAAAATCATTTTTCGGTACGCCACGTCGCGAGCCATTTCCGGCCGTTCGAATTTGTTTTCCAAAAAAATCGCGATGTTGTTCACCGCGTCCTCAATGCGCATGAACATCTGGTCGGTTTTCTTGCCCTCGCTCTCGCAAAGCAAATTCATTTTCGAAGCGATCGTCTCGTTCAAAATACGCGTGAAGCTGATGTACGCGAGCAATGTCGATGCCGTAGAAAGCAAGAAAATGCACGAAAAAACCAGAAGAATTATTTTTGTCTTTAGCGAATTAAATTTCATTTTATCCCCAAA
>CAZZFL010000029.1:0-17623 GCA_964653395.1 uncultured Treponema sp.
TTTTTGACGCGGACGCTTTTTTTATCGCAACTTTTTCTTCGCCTTTCGCGGGATTCTCTTTTTCCGCCGAATCTTTTATCGCAAGCTCGTCATTTTTCGCCGCACTTTGCGATATTTCCGCAGGTTTTCTTATAACAATCTTGTCTTCACTTTTCGGCGCGGGCTTTTCTTCAGCGTTTTTCTCGCCAATTTTTCCGACATTTCCGCGCTTGATTTTTCGTGTCGTCGTCATTTCAAGCGGTTTGTTCAAAATCGTGATTTTCGAAATGCGGGCGTATGGCTGCAAAGTTCTGTTCACTTTGTCAACGATGTTTTTCATTTCATCACAAATTTTGAAATTGCTCAAAACGTCGTCGCGCGAAACTCCGAGACGTTTAATCAAATCGTCCGAAGGATAAATGAGCGCTTCGATTTGTTCGGATTTTGTCGCCGCGTTCGCGATGTAGCCGCGCACCAAGATTTGCTCCACATCGTAATACAATTGGAACGCGTCTTCGATTTCTTCGGGATAGACATTTTTTCCGCCTTCGGTGACGATGAGATTTTTGGCGCGTCCCGAAAGCATCACATAATGTTCGCTGTCCATCCAGCCCAAATCGCCTGTTTTCAAAAATCCGTCGGGCGTGAACATTTCCGCAGTTTCTTCGGGCATATTGTAATAGCCTTGCATCACCATCGGACCTTTCACTGCGATTTCGCCGATTCCGTCTTCGTTCGGGCAAAGAATTTTGATTTCCTCATACGGAGCGAAATCTTTTCCGATGCTTTCGATTTTAAAATGCTCGAGCGGATTCAGCGTGACGATCGGCGAAGTTTCTGTGAGTCCGTAGCCTTGAATGAAATCGATTCCGAGAGAATTGTACGCTTTGAAAACGCTCGGCGCAAGCGGACCGCCGCCGCAAATCGCCACGCGCATCGTGGAAAAATGCGCCGCTTCCAAAATGGAACGCAGCAAATGCCGCCCGATATTTTTCCCAGTGACTTTTCGCAAAAAATAACAAAGTCCCATCGCGGCGTTCACGAGGATTTCCGCGGCCTTGCCTTTCGCGGCGATTCCTTTTTTTATTCCGGAATAAACTTTATTGTACAAAAGCGGCACGCCGAGCATCACGGTTATTTTGCCTTCGTCAAGTTCTTTCAAAAGCCGGGAAACCGCCATGCTTTTTCCGAACACGATTGCCGCTCCGCAACTCAGCGGACAAATCAGCGCGGCTTGCATCGTGTAGGCATGATGAATCGGAAGCAAATTATAGAAAATATCTTCGGGATAAAGAATCAAATTTTGCTGCGCGATGAAACAGTCGCTCACCAAATTTTTGTGGCTCAGCATCACGCCTTTTGGAATGCCAGTCGTTCCGCTCGTGAACAAAATCGCCGCAGTGTCTTCCTGCGAAACTTCGGGAAAAGGAATTTCCTTTTTCGCGGATTTCAAATTGTAGATGAAAAATTCTTCTTCTTTGGGCGAAAGCGAAAAAATTTTCATCGATTTTTTCGCCGAAGAAAAATGCGGGAATTTCTCTTCGTCCACAAAAAACATTTTCGGCTTCGCAGTCTTGAGCAAATTTTCAATTTCGTTTTCGTGCAAAGCGTAGTCAATCGGAATGGAAACCGCGCCTGCGAGCATCGCCGCGAAAAAAGTCACCGCCCATTCTGGAGAATTTTTTCCGCTCACCGCGACGTGGTCGCCTTTTTTCACGCCGTTCGCCATCATCCATTGCGCGAGCGTTTCGATTTTTTGCCACGCCTGACTGTAAGTGTAAGTTTGCTTCGCGCCGCCCGCGCCTTCAAAATCCACAAAGCAAGGCCGTTCGCCATAGCGCATTTGCGAAATGCGGAACATTTGCGGCAGCGTGGGCCATTCCGAATCAAAAATTCTTCCGCGATATTCGTCCAAAAATTTCCAACTGACTTCTTGTCTAATAGGTTTCATTTTCCCCGCCCAATGATTTTTTGCAGTAAGTTTGCAGCGCAGCGCAAAAACTTGCTTGCAAAATTCGATTGATTTATGCGCGTCGCAACGAGTTGCCTAACGTGCACGAAAGCATTATTTTCGGCTTTAAAAAATCATTCAATAATATTTTTTTAAAGAATGGTTTTTTATCTTGCCGAAAAAGTCAAGCCAAAATAGCGGCTTTTTGCCAGCCGATATTTTCGGATATTATATCACAGTATATGATATTTGTGGAACAAATTCCGCAAAAAAATTCACGCAAGTCTTCAAAATGAATTTCTAATTATTTGTTATTTTTTTGCCGAGAATTTAAACTATGACGAAAGCGAAAAAATTTCTTGCTTTTTTTGTGATTCCTCTGATTTACGTTTGGCATTGCACGGCGCAGGAATATTCTATTGAACAAGCTCGAAAAATTCGCAAAAATGTCGTTGCCTGCGCAAAGCAATATATCGGCTGTCCATATCAGTCCGGCGCGATTGGACCCGACGCTTTCGACTGTTCTGGACTTATTTACACGGTAATGCGCGAAGGGGCAAAATTGCAAATGCCGCGTTCGGCGAAGGCAATTTATTCTAAAGCCAAAACAATCAAGCTTTCGCAAGCGGAAGAAGGCGACCTTGTTTTTTTCAAAACCACTGGCAACGGCTCGATTTCCCATGTTGGAATTTTCATTGGAAAAAATCAATTCATTCATGCGGCGAGCGACGGCGCGAATACTGGCGTAATTGTTTCTTCACTAAAAGAACGCTATTATGCAAATTCATTCGCGGGAGCGGGACGAGTGCTTCCTTCCACCCGCGATTCGGATTCCAATTCCGAAGAAAATTTGCAGGACGATATTCCTTCGGAAAATGTAGCTGCTTCTGCGGGCGAAAAATCCAATGAAAAAAATTCCGCTTCAAGAAATTCGGCGGCGGAAAATTTTTCAAAAAATGCGAATTCAAATTCCGAAAAATGGTATGCCAAACTTGAATTCGACGCTACGCTTTTTTATGATTGGAATTTTTTTCTGCCGAATCGCATCGCTTTGAATTGGCGGGGCATCGCGCTTGAAACGGATGTTCGCTATACTGGCTGGAAATTCCAGCCCGGACTTGGCACGGTTTTCCGCTACAATCACGGCACGCGCAATTTTCAAATTCCAATTGTGTTTTCGCTTTCGTTCAATGAATTCATCAAAGTGTATTTGGGGCCGGTTATAAATTTTGGTTCGCCAAAAATTCCGGACAGCGACAAAAAAATCAAGGGAAATTTTTTCCCCGGAATTTTCGGAGTTTCATTTCAAACGCCTTCGCTGAAAATTGGCAAGATTGGGTTGGCGCTTGTGCAAGATTTCGAAGTTACGATTTTTAAAAGAACGAATGGGCACGCGCTTTCGTTCAGCAAGGGCGTGGGCACGGGATTTGTTTTTTCCACTGGAATTCGCGTAACTTTGCCGATGTCAAATTTTTTGAAATGAGCGGAATCGCGATTTTCGCATTTTTGGAAGTTTAGATTTTTGAAAATGTTGAAAAGTAAAGAAACTTTTGGCTTTGGTTTCGGAAAAATTGAGTGTAGATAAGATTTATGAAATATTGTACAATTAGGAAATTTTAACTTTTAAGGAATTTTTTTGTGGAAAAGCAAATAACCGTCCGATTTCCGATTGGCGCAAAATTGATAATCATTGTCTCGTTTTTGATCGTACTTTCGCTCGGCTCGATTACGTATTTGGTCAATTATTTTGTGAGCGACGATGTGCGCGTTACTGCGGAAAATACGAATTTGGACGCGAACACTCGTTCGGCGAACGCGGTGGAAAGCAGTTTTACAACGCTTCAATCGAACGCGCTTTTGTTGCTTGACGTTATCAGCAGCGCGGGTCAACAAGATTCTGCCGAGGAAAACGCATCTTCACTTTACTTTGAACGCAATCCCGATGTCGCGGCGGTGCTTCTTTTGTCCAAGGAAAATTTTTTGTACGGCAGCTACAATCTGCGCATGGTGAATGACAAATTTTTCGCGCGCCATGAATTGGATGAAAGCGCGATTGAGTCGTTCATTCTCACCGAGCGCGAAGCCGTGGAAAAAGCGTTTTTGGGCGAAATTACAATTTTGAACGCCACGCCGTTTTTCGAATTTGGAATGGTCGCGCTGATTGTTCCGAGGAATTTGTATGACGGAAAAAATGATGCCGCATTGATTTTTGCGTCCAGCGAATTTTTGACGAACAGTTTCGGGCAAAGCAGCACGAGCGTTTCCTACGTAATAAACAGCCGAGCCGACATCATCGTTCATCCTGATTTTGATGCAATGCGGACGAGCGTCAATCTTGTTGATTCTCCGCTCATAATTCAAATGCGAAAAAACAACGACGAAAACCGCCAAATTCTTTTTACGGACAGCGACGGCAAAGAATATTTTGGCGCGTATCGAAAAATTCCATTGGGAGATTTGGGCGTAATTACGACGGTTCAATCCGAAGTGATTTTCGAAAATGTGCGCAACACGACAAAGCGGAATGTTTATCTGGGACTTGCGGTTTTGTTCGTTTCCATAATTTTCGTTTGGATTTGGTCACTGAGTCTGAGTCGGCCGCTGGTAAAACTCACGCAGGCTTCGGCGCAGATTGAGGCTGGCAACTACGAAATTCATCTTGTTCCGAAAAGTCACGATGAAATCGGCATGCTTACGCAGTCGTTCGGAAAGATGAGTGTGGGACTTGCCGAGCGCGAACGTTTGCAAGACACATTCAGCCGATTCGTCAACAAAACCATTGCCGAAAAGTCGGCTAAAGGCGAACTCGCTTTGGGCGGCGAAACGAAAATTTGCACGATTTTCTTTTCGGACATCCGCTCGTTCACCGCGATTTCCGAAAAGCTCGAGCCGTTCGAAGTCGTTGAATTTTTGAATCAATATATGACGCGCATGGTCGAATGCGTGAACAAGACGCAGGGCACGGTGGACAAATACATCGGCGACGCGATTATGGCAGTTTGGGGAACGCCGCTCACTTCCGAAGATCCCGGAACGGACGCGCTTCGATGCATTCGCGCCGCGCTGATGATGCGACATTCCTTGCGGGAATTCAATGTCGGACGAGGCGGCGACAAAAAGCCTATAATTCGGATTGGATGCGGAATCAATACTGGACCTGTAATTGCCGGGCAAATCGGCTCAACCGAAAGAATGGAATACACTGTAATTGGCGACGCAGTGAATTTTGCTTCGCGGACGGAAGCGTTGAACAAGCCGCTTCACACGGACATCCTGATTACGGAAAACACTTATAAATTAGTAAAAGATTATGTCCTTGTTGAACAGATGCCTTCGGTGACGGTGAAAGGAAAAAGCCGCCCTGTGCAAATGTACGCAGTCATCAATATGCCTTATGCCGACGACATTCCGGGCGCGGGCAAAAACGGTCCGAAAACCATGGCGGAAGTTCGGGAATTGTTGGGAATTGATGCGCCTGATTTGGGTGCGGTGAATCTTGACGAAGATGAAAAGAAATACAAAATCCAAGGACAATAATTCCGTCCTTCTTACGACAATTTTCATCCTCTTGTGCATTTTCGGCGCGACATTAAGCGTGAAGAAATTTTATGAAAGTCTCAATCTTTCTTTAACGAAAATGAACGAAAAGCCAGTGGCTACAATCACGTTCAAACACAAAACGGCGCAAAGAAAATTCGAAGAACGAATGGTGTGGGACAGGCTCAGGCAGGATTCGCCGATTTACGATGGAGACGTAATTCGGACGGCGCCCGAATCCGAAGCGACGATTTATTTTTCCGATGGCAACATTATGGAGCTTGGCGAAAACACGATGGCGCAAGTTGTGATTCGCGATGGAAAACTTCAAACTTCGGTGCAAGGCGGAAGCGTCGTGATGAATTCGTCGGGCGCAAAAAATGGCGCGGTGATTTCATTCGGAAATTCCACGATTGAATTGAGCGCCGGCTCTTCGATAGGAACGAGCGTTTCGGAAAACGGGGATTCCACAATCAATGTCATCAATGGCGACGCGATGTTCAATTCGGCGGACGGAACTTTTCGCACGATTGCCGAAGGAAGTTCCCTCGCGCTGGACGAAAACGCGCAGGAAAAAATCATTCCGCTGATTACGGTTTTGAATCCCAAGCCAAACCAAAAGATTTTGAATTTCGAAAATTCAAATGAATCACAAATCGCGTTCAAGTGGAACGTGCAAAATTTGGACGCGGACGATTTTTTGATTTTGGAAATTTCATCGGACAAAAAATTTCAAAACATAATCATTCGTCGCGAACTAAAAGATTTGAAAGAAGCCGACGCTCAATTGAAAAGTGGCGCGTTTTATTGGCGGATTTTTCCTTCGAAGCAAGGCACGGAATTTTCGGCGCAAAGCAAAGTAAGCATTTTGAACGCGCCCAAACCTGAACTGATAATTCCTGAAAGTCATGCCGACTTCGTTTACAAAATAAGATTGCCGAACATTCGCTTTTCATGGACGCAAAACGAATGGATTTCCGCGTTCGATTTTGAAGTGGCGGACAATCCGAGAATGTCCAATCCTGTCATAAAGCAGCGCATTACGACTCCTTCAAGCATCGTTTCCACGCTGGAAGAAGGCGTATGGTATTGGCGCGTAACTCCGTTCTACACGGTGAACGGCGCGGAACTTGCCGAGCCTTCCGAAGTGCGCGTTTTTACAATCAGCCAAAGAAATTCACTTGACAATGTGGAATTGATTTTGCCGGCGGCCGGCGACACGGTGAACACCGAAATTTCCGACAATCTCGCATTCTCGTGGAAAAACAATTCCGAAATCGGAGAATATGAAATTGTTGTCGCTTCAGATTCTGATTTTTCGAACGAAAAAATTCGCAGAAGACAAAAGACGAATTTTTTTAGCGTAAAGCCTTCGGAATTGGGAATGCAAACGGGCGAATGGTTTTGGTACGTTTCGCAATTTGACGACGATGGCGATTTTTCCAACAAATCCGAAGTGCGGAAATTTTTTACGGACAAAATTGAATTCGAGCAAAAACTTCTCTATCCGCCTGAAAATTATTCGGTGAACGATGAAAACATTTCCGGCTTGCGCTTTGCATGGAAAACAAATGTTCCCGGCGAAACGATTTTGCAAATTGCGCGCGACAAAAATTTTTCGCAAATTGTTTTGAATCAAACTAACGCCGAAGATGTAAAAAATTTTTCAGGCGCGAATTTGGGCGGCGGAAATTATTTTTGGAGAATCGTTTCCAAAGAAGATTCGCAAAAATACAAAACGCAACCGCGCGCAATAAATGTAATCGCTCCGCTTGAAAAGCCGAATTTAATTTCGCCCGCGAACGACGCTTTGCTTTTTGTGCGTGGCGGCGCGAGGAGTTCTTTTTCTTGGAACGAAGTTTTGGGCGCGGATTATTATTTGTTCAATCTTTATTCGTCGAAAAATTCGGAAGAGCCAATTTATTCAAGGCAAGTCACTTCGAACACTTATTCTTTTGCGCTGGAAAATTTTCCCGATGGCGAATATGCTTGGTCCGTGCAGGCGGGCGCAGAAGAAAAAAGTTATGCTGCCGCGCGATTGAGCGAGACAAGCGAAAGCGAAATTCGCATCAAGCAGATTCGAAATGTTACGCTGACTTTCCCTTCAAACGGCACGCGATTTGAAGAAGAAGCGGCGCGGAAAAATCCAAGTGTGGCGCGATGGAATTCAAACGGACAAAATCTTGCCAGTTCGAATTTCACAATCAGCCGAAATTCCAACGGAATTTCTCAGCCGATTTTTTCAATGCAAAATCCGCCGCGCGAAATTCGCTTGCCGCCGCTGGAGCCGGGAAGATATTATTGGACGGTGAGCGCGCGCACTGTGGAAGGAATCGATGTTTCTGCGCGAGCAAGGAATTTCATAGTGAACGAGAAAATCGTCGTTCTTGAACCGCCGCCCGTTCCGATACAGGAAATTCCGCCTGAGCCGAAAGTGAATGTGGTGCAAGAAACTGCGCCTTTGGGCACAATAATACTTCTCGGCGAAGCCACCAACAATGCGGTTTTCGGCGCGGAGCGAATTCGGCAAAGTCGCGCGATAACTTTTGAATGGACTTCCGTTCCCGAAGCCGACGAATATTTGTTCGTGCTTCAAAATAATCGCGGGCAAACTTTGATGACGCGCACATTCAGCCAAACGAAATTCCGCCTGAACGACATGGCGGATTTAGGAGGGGGAAATTATACTTGGTCGGTGCAGGCATTGAAAAATTCTGCCGATGGAAAGATCGAACGCAGCGGCGAACCTTCGGTTTCGATGTTCGCCATCGACTTGCCGGAAATCGATGAAATCATCATCAACGACACTGGAATTCTTTATGGATTTTAAACGAACGATTTTGTTGACAACGATTTTTCTCACGATGAATTTTTGCACGGAAAAAATTTGTGCGCAAGAAATTTCGGAATCCGAAATCGAAAAAAATTATTACATTGAAAAAGATTCGCGGCAAAGAACAAAATTCGTGCAACGCTTAAGCTGGCAAAGAATTCCGAACGTGGAACATTATGAAGTGGAAATTCAAAAATTCACAGGCAATCCAAATTTTCCTTCCGCAGATTCCAAAGACGATTGGAAAATAGTTTTCAAAGAAACCGTGCCGCAAAATTTTGTCGAAGTTTCGCTCGAATCTGGCATCTATCGTTTTCAAGTTTCGGCGGCGAATTTGCTGGACAGAGAAAAAAAATCCGAATGGGAAAGATTTGTGGTTTTGAAGGCATTGATGCCAAAGATAAATTCAATTTCTCCGAAAAAAGTTTATGTGAATTCCGCAAAAAATAACGACGGAATTTTTTTATTGCGCGGTGAAAATTTTTTGTCGCAAACTTCGTTTACATTGCTTGCGGCTGAAATGGACGGTTCGGAGCGGGAAATCTTGCAAGGAAAAATTTTGGACGTTTCGGCGGACGGAAAAACGGCGCATGTTCAATTTGATTCGGAACAAATTCAGGAAGGCAGCTACAAAATTGCGGCAAAAAATCCCGGCGACTTTTCCGATGTTTCCGAAGCGTTTTCCGCAAAGACGAAATTTATATCGTTCGAAACCGTTCAACTTGGCGCGTCATATTTTTTGCCAATTTTGGTTTATGACGGCACATTGGAAAAATGCATGGATTCCAAAATCACGCTTCTCAACGCTGGCGCGGATATTTCTTTGCTTTTCCTGATTAAAAACAAGGCGCATGTTGGAGCGGGCTTGAAGGCGAATTATTCGCGCATTTCGGCGAAACCTGAATTTTACGATTTGAGCGGAAATTATTTGACGACGATGTTCAGCTTGATTTATCAGGCGCATATAATTCCGCAAAAATTGATTTTGGATTTGCATGCGTCCATGGGCGTGGCGATGATTTACGATGCTCAATTTGACTATACGGCCGTGGAATTTTCAAGCCCGAATTTGAACGCTGCGGGGCTTGCATTCGGCGGCGGTTTTGCGTTACAATATCATCCGGGAAAGGCGAAACATTTTTTT
Organism: uncultured Treponema sp.; assembly: GCA_964653395.1. GTDB lineage: Bacteria > Spirochaetota > Spirochaetia > Treponematales > Treponemataceae > Treponema_D. The sequence goes on from CAZZFL010000029.1 coordinate 9,445, forward strand.
GTCGCGGCGGGAGCGGATTTCGTTCATGCGAAATTCACGGATATGTCTTGCGGAAGTTTTTCTCCGCAGATTTCATTTGGAGTGAAATTTTGATGAAAAAAAGCTTTTCCGCAAAAAACATTTTTCTCAAAATTTTCTTGCCAATTTGCGCGGCAACTTTCTTTTCCGCGTGCGACCTTTTTCAAGAAACTCCGAAAAATTTTTTGGAAGACTACGCAAGCGTTGCGTCAGTGGAATCATACACACTTTCTGCAAGCGCAGTTTCGCAAGGCGCATGGCAGAACATCGACTCGAATGCGGATTTTACAATAAATTATTTTGTGGACAATCCCGGAAATCACAGACTGCGTGCGGTGATAGAATCTCCGAATTCTTTTTTGAGTGATTTTGTCTTTCCCGAAAATAATGGTTTGCTTCAAAGTTGGATTGAAGAAACGACTGACGAAGACGGAAATGTCACGCGAACTTCACATACAGAAACTGACAAGAATTTTTTGAAAAGCACATTCAGCATAAAAATTCCGCAAGCCTCTCTCACAGGAATTGACGGCGATATTTCGCAATTTGACATTTCGCCCACCGTAGTGCTTTATCGCGCGGATTTTGGCGAAGAAGAGCGAATACAAAGTTCGCACACAATCCATTTGCGATGCAATACTCCGCCCGCGGCAATTGAAGGCGCAGTGGGACAAATGATTGAAACAGGCGATGTTCAAAAATTGGTGCTTGCGATAAAATTGCCCGCGTTCAAAAGCGACGACAAATATTTGACGATTTCGGAAAACGGGCGCACGCATGTTTTTAATGCGCATTTTTCCAATGGCGACCCTTCCACCGACGGTTGGACGATTTCTTCTGTTGCGCCTTCGGGAATGGAAAAGACTGGTGCTGGCAAAGAACCGCCCGCAGGCGCGAATTGTTTTATCACGACCGACATAAATATAAAAAATCGCGCGCCGTTTGGAATTACGCTCACTTTGACGGACGAAGGCGGACTTTCTTCATCGCTTACATTCACATCGCACGGACAACAACTTTCGCCGCCCGAACCTGCATCCGTAAACACAAAGCTTGACCAAAGCGAAAGCGACGGAATGGCGACTTATATTTTGAATGCAGAATCAGGCGCGACAATACATTACACGGTGAAAAAGCAGGGCGACACAGAAAATTATTCGGAAGGAAGCGGCGCTTCTCCTCTTGCGATAAAATTGCCGGCGGGCACTTTTGATATATCGGCGCATGCGACAAAGCCCGGCTTTGTGGATTCTGAAGAATTTAAAAAAACTGTCACTGTAAATTCAATCGTTTTCTTTGTGAGCGCGAACGGAAGCGACACAAGTGGCGACGGCTCAAAATCCAAGCCGTTTGCGTCAATCGCAAAAGCCGCAGTCTCGTTTGACCCCCCCCCGTCAAACCCCGAAGACGCGAAGATTTTCCTTTTGACCGATCTCGAAATAACCGGCAACGGCAAAACTTACGGCTTCGCATTTTTGCAAGGATGCAAAGGCGGAAACAAAGGAAGTCGCGTGACGATTTCATTCAACCTAACGACCCCAAACACCTCCGCTTTTGCAGTAACTGGAAGCGTAAAAATGCAAGACTTGAACATCACGCAGTCAAATTCTTCCACTTCTATCGCAAGTGGAATTTTGGTTGAAACTGGCACGACGCTCGCGCTTAAAAATGTTTCGATAAGCGGAATGAAAACCACGAACGGCGCAGTGGAAGTAAACGGAATTCTAAATATTTTGGGCGGCGTGAAAATTACGGGAAACACTTCGGCGGCGGATTCTGGAAAGCCGCTGAATTTGAAGCTGCTCACTGGCAAAACTATCACGGTTCAAAGCGGCTCGCTTGAAGGAACGCAAATCGGCGTTTCCACACAAGAAAAGCCCACAGGCAATAATTCCGTAATAATTACAAGCGGCTACAACGTTGCTGGTTACGAAAAATCTCATTTAAATTCTTTCACAAGCGATGAAGGATTTGAATTAAAAGTAAAAAGCGGGGAAGCGGCACTTTCGGCAAGCGGCGGCACGATAACTATAGTTCCGCCCGAAGAAATTAAATTCTCGCTTGATGCAAATAGTGGCGACGGAAGCGCGATAACAATTTCCGCGACTGGAGACGGAACGTCTCTTGTCATTGCGGATTTCACTACTTTTGTAGCGGACATTTATTTGGGTTCTGTTCCCACTGGCAAAAAAGTTAATTTCAAATCAAGCAATCCATTTAAGTTTGAACCTTCTTGGAATTTGGACAGCGGAGATTATGTGATTAAAATTACTGCCATTTATGGCGGCAAGGAATTCAGCGATGAATTGACATACAATTATACGAAGCCTTGAAATGCGGGATAAATTTTGGAGAAAATGAAAGGAAACGCGTTCTTTCGAAAATTGAATTTTCTCATTGCGCTCGGCGGCATTTTCGCGGCATTGATTTTTTACGGCTGCAGCAATTTGTTTTCTTCCGATGCTGCGAATGATTCGCCTGCGAATTCCGTGCAAGCCAAAGAAGGCTACGGAATTGTGAGCGGAAATTTGCCTTCTTCAAATTCGGCGAGCGCGCGCACCGCCATGCCCGGCAATGTTGATACGCCTTCTTCTTACAGAGTTTTCGCACAAAGTGGCTCGCAAAAAATCGAAGCGAATGTCGATAATGCGAACGCGACTTTTTCCATCGTGCTGCCGTTTGGCACTTGGAAAGTGACGGCGAATGCCTTGCTTCCCAACGGAAGCATAATTTTCACGCAGACAAAAACAGTCACGCTCAACGCCGAAAATCCGAACGAATCTTTGGATTTTGATAAGCTCGGATATTCCACAAATCCCGATGACGGCGAAGGCGAAATTTCGCTTTCGGTTTCGTTTGGCGGAGTGTCTTCTACAATCAGCGGAATCGAATACAGTTTGTCCAAAGGCGGAAGCACAATCATACGAAATGCGAGCGACGCGGATTTAGCCGCGAAAAGTTTTAAAATCGAGCATACTGCCGAAGATTTGGGAGCGTGGCATCTCACGATAAAATTTTACGGCGACTTTTCAAATCTCGTTTACCGCATCGACCAAACCGTAAACGTATATGCCAATTTGAAAACGGACACATTTGAAGGAAGCGCGTCGTATGTTTCAGGCGGCAATGTCGTTTTGTCGGAAGCCTTGCTCAAGGAATTCCAACAAACCACGCTTTACGTGGATGCAGGGAACGGCAAAGACACGAACACGGGCACGCAATTTGATCCGCTGCGAACATTCAACCGAGCCGTGGAATTGGTGAATAAGTCCACGCGCGATTCCAGCACCGAATTCAGGATTTTCTTGAAAAGCGACGTTGCCGACGGCGCGACGCTTGAATTGGAAAACGGAAAAAAACTTACGGTTGCAAGCGCGGACGGCGCGGCTCGCACGGTAGAAAGTTTGGGGCGCACGTTCAGCGTGGCGGCTGGAAGCGAATTGCTCGTGCAATCCGTGAAATTCAAAAAATTGCGATTTGAAGTGTCCGGCACGTTTGAGATGAATGGCGGCGAAATCAGCGGAAACACGGCGCAAAATGGCGGCGCGATTTTCGTTGCGACAACTGGCAAAGCGAAAATTTCAGGCACGAAAATTTTTGAAAACATAGCGGACTTATATGGCGGCGGAGTTTGCGTTAATGGAAGCGGCACATTCGAAATGGACGGCGGCGAAATCAGCGACAACAAAGCGCAAAATGGCGGCGCGATTTGTACGGGAACCGGCATTAAATCTGTGGTTATTTCGGACGGAACAATTTCCAAAAATGTTTCAAGCGTGGCCGCGGGCGGCGTGTATGTTTTTGGCGGCACATGCGAAATGAACGGCGGCACAATCAGCGAAAACGAAAGTACAGACGCAGGCGGCTTAAGCGGTTTGGGCGGCGGCGTTCATGTTCATGGCGGCACGTTTGAAATGAGCGGCGGCGAAATCAGCGGCAACAAAGCAAAGAATGGCGGCGCGATTTCTACTGAAAGTGCCGGAGAAGTGATTCTTTCAGGCGGAAAGATTTCCGAAAATGTTTCAAGTGAAACTGGCGGCGGCATTTATGTTAATTGCTCGCTCACGATGAACGGCGGCACAATCAGCAAGAACAAAAGCACGGGCAGTTCAGGCGGCGGAATTTATGTTTTTGAAACTACCGGCAAATTCATAATGAAAAACGGCGAAATCAGCGGCAATACTGCGGACAAAAATGGTGGCGCGGTTTACGTCAATAATAATGCCGCGTTCACAATGGAAAACGGCACGATTGGCGGAACGTCCAATTCCGAAAAAAACGCTGCGAATGGCGGCGGCGGCGTGTATGTTGAATCTGGCACATTCACGATGAAAAACGGCAAAATCAGCGGCAACGAAGCCGATGGTTCAAGCGGTTCTGGAGGTGGCGTTTACATTCACAACGGCACATTCACAATGGAAGACGGCGAAATCAGCGGCAACAAAGCCAAAGGCGGCGATGGCGAAAGTTTCGGCGGTGGCGGAATTTATCTTTATCGTATGATGCCTTCAACGCCGGGCGGCATATTCACGATGAAGGGCGGAAATGTCAGTGGAAACGAAGCCAAATATGGCGGCGGAATTTGGACGAGTGGTTTCAGCGAATTTGCGATGGAAGGAGGCGAGTTCAGCGGAAACAAATCCACAGACAAAGGCAAAGGCGCATACGTCAATCCTTCTTGCACGTTCAAGATGAAAGGCGCGGCGAAATTCGCGGACGACAACGACGTTTATCTTAATGAATTAAATCAAACAACTTTCGCCACAGTCTGCATTGCGGGGCCGCTCTCGGAAACGAAAGTCGCCACGCTCACGCCTTCAGCCTACGCGCTGGGCACGGAAGTTTTGTCCGCTGCCACGGGCGTGACGATAACGCAGGACATTTGCGACCAATTCGATTTGGCATCCGTGCCCGATGGCGAGGAATGGAAAATCAGCCCTGACAGCACTGGCGCAAAGGGCTTGCTCAAAACGAAAATGGACATCTATGTGCGCGGCACTGGCGGCTGGTACGAAACTTCGTCTTACAAGGACACTGCCGTGGCGAGCGACACGAATTCAGGAAGCATCGACCATCCTTTCGCAACGATTCAAAAAGCGGTGGATGCTATCATTGAGAGGCGTCGCGGCGAGCCTAACGACAGCACGAGCGAATACACGATTTTCGTTGACGGAACGCTGGACGGCACGACAGCCACTAAACTCGGCGCAAGCGGCATGGCGGACTTCTCCGCGCTCACACAAGACCTAGCACTCACGATAAAGGCACTTTCTGGCACGGCGACGCTCGACGCAGGCGCGAGGCTTGACAGCAGCGGCAATGTCAAAGCAGGAAGTGAGGGCATCGGAAAGTGCGTCATATATGCGCAATCTACGAACGGCAAACTCGACCTGACGCTCGAAAACCTCGTCATCACGGGAGCAAATCATACTGGTGTGAATGGAGTGGGTGGAAATGGCGGCGGCATTTATTTTGAATCGACGGGCGGCTCACTCACAATGGAAGGCTGTACCTTGCGTGAAAATTATGCGTATAGAGGCGCTGGAATTTATTTCGATTCAACGGACGGCTCGTTCACGATGAACAAATGCGAAGTCAGCGGAAACTCTTCATTATATTTTGGTGGAGGCATCTGCAATCGAGCCACACTCACGATGGAAGACTGCGAAATCAGCGGCAACAAAGCGAACTATGGTGGCGGCGTTGACAATTCTGGTACGCTCAACATTACAGGCACAACTATTTCCGAATGTGAGGGCGTGCGCGGTGGCGGCATTTATAATGCAGGTACTGCCACAATCACGGATTGCACCATAAAATCATGCAAGGTAGTAACTCCTGCTAGCGGCGGTGATTATCGTAATGGCGGCGGAGCAATCAATATTCAAGACGGTGGTACGCTCACCATGAACGGCGGCGAAATCACGGGAAACAGCGCGACAGGATCGACCGGCTATGGCGGAGGCGTGTTTGTTTACGGCAGTGGCTGCAAGTTCACCAATAATGGCGGCAAAATCAGTGACAACGCTGCGGATTCATATGGCGGAGGCGTGTTTGTCAGTTTTGGTACGTTCATAATGAACGACGGCGAAATCAGCGACAACGAGGGCATGAAGTTTATAACGGACGACACAAGCATCCAAGAATCTGCCAAACCGCGATGTGGTGGTGGCGGAGTGTATGTTGAGGGCGGCACGTTCACGATGAACGACGGCAAAATCAGCGGCAACACGTCGCGAGGCATGGGCGGCGGCGTTCATGTTCAAAACTATAGTACCGCCACTGGATCTGCCGCATTCACGATGAAAGGCGGCACTATTTCCGGCAACACCGCGAGTTGGGACGGAGGCGGCGTGTACGTTTGCCAAAACATAACATCATCCACTGCCACGTTCACAATGCAAGGCGGCACAATCGAAAATAACACCGCGCAGTACGGCGGCGGCGTGTACGTTAGAGAAAGTGGCAGCACGTTCACGATGAGCGGCTCGGCGAAAGTCAGCGGAAACAACGCCCGGGGCAAGGCTCAAATGGGCGGAGCGATTGACGGCGGGGGCGGTGGAATCTATCTTAACGGCGGCATGTTCACGATGAGCGGCGGCACTGTGAGCGGAAACACGACCGCAGGCAACCTCGACAATTCAGGCGGCGGCGGACTCTACGCCTACAACAAAGGAACTTTCACAATGACGGGCGGCACGTTCAGCGGAAACGCCGCGACGAACGGCAAAGGCGCGTTCATCAGCCCCGACTGCAAGATAAGCATGAGCGGCGCGGCGCAATTCGCGGGCGACAACGATGTCTATCTTTTTGTTTATACTGGCTCGGGCATTCCCACAATCCGCGTCGCGGGCGTACTTTCCGCCCCAACTCCTGTCGCCACGATAACGCCTTCAACCTACGCGGTAGGCAGGGAAGTTTTGAGCGGGGACGCGGGCACGATAACGCAAGCCGTCTGCGACCAATTCGCGCTTTCGGATTCCTCGACATATACAATCGTTCCCGATGGCACGGGCGCGAAAGGCGTACTCAAGACGACGACGGTCTACGTGCGCGGAAGCGGCGCGCCATGGTACACGATCAACGCACCGAGCGCGACGGCGAGCGACACGAATTTGGGCGACAAGATGCATCCTTTCGCCACGCTTCAAAAGGCGGTAGACGCGGTAATTGCTATGAACGACGGCACGAGCGAGTACACGATTTTCGTTGACGGAACGCTGACATGCGAGGATGATACATACGCATACGGAATGACGAGCTTCTCCGCTTCGCGCGAAAACCTCACGGTCAAGATAAAGGCTCTTTCTGGCACGGCGACGCTCGACGCGAACCGAAAGCCGAAGGGTGTCATATACGCGAAGCCTGCAAGCCGCACGCTCAACCTCACGCTTGAAAACCTCACCATCACGGGCGGAAATACAACCAGCAGTGGCGGCGGTATTTATTTCGATTCGACAAGCGGCACTCTCACCATCGGCAACGGCACGACGATAAGCGGCAACAACACGACTAAATATGGCGGGGGCGTTTATAACTATAGAGGCAAAGTCATTATGAGCGGCGGAACAATCAGTGGAAACACGGCGCAAAACGGCGGAGGCGTTTATCTCTTTTATGATAGTACTAGTACATTTACTATGAACGGTGGCACAATCAGCGGAAACACAGCGACTGGCAACGGTGGCGGAGTCTATGTCAGCACTGATAGCACGTTCACGATGAATGGTGGCACAATCAGCGGCAACACACCCAATGATGTTTACCCCTAACTTAAACGCGCTGGTCGGACGTGTCGGAGTTCTCGGACAGAATGTTTCTGACCCGTGTGAAGCCATCGGAGACCTCGGAAGGCATCTTCCCGACTTGCGCGAAACTGTCGGAGGCCTCGGATAGCATATTCCCGACCCGCGCGAAGGCATCTTGTGCGTAAAATTTGTACTTCCGAAACTGCGCGGACACCTCAAACGCCATTTGAAGGTACTTTCCAAAGCGCGCGAAGGCATCAAATGTGATTTGAGGGCATTTTTTAAACCGCGCGGACACATCAAATGCCGTTTGAAGTCTCTTCCGAAGCCGCGCGAACGGTTCAAATGCCATTTGAGAGTACTTCGTCGCAGGGCGAAGCCCTGCTTCCGAGTTTTTGTTTTCTCGCACCGCT
>CAZZFL010000030.1:0-17116 GCA_964653395.1 uncultured Treponema sp.
AGTTTTTGCAAAAATTCGCGTTGTTGATTTTAATGCCGAGTTCATTGCTCGGCATCTTTTTGGAATGATTTTTTGGGCTTTTAAAACCTTTTATAAACATTCGTGGCGGGCGCGAGCATCGTCAAAGCACTCACGGCGGCGGTAATGAAACTTTTTGGAAAATGATTTGTAATTTGCGGCGCACGAAGGCGTGATGAAATGAATTTTTTTCTAGGGAGGGGAAATGTCATCAAGCAACGAAAAAACAATTTTGCGCACCGAGCGACTGATTTTGCGTCCCTGGGAAATTTCAGACGCAAAAGATTTATTTAAAGGTGCAAGCGATGAAAATGTCGGGCCAATCGCGGGCTGGCCGCCGCACAAGAGCATCGAAGAAAGCCGCGATGTAATCAAAAAGGTTCTTTGCGGAAAAGAATGCTACGCCGTCTGCGACAAAAACTCAAGACGGGCAATCGGCTGCATCGAGCTAAAATTGAACGGACACACGAACATGACAAGCCGCGACGACGAATGCGAAATGGGATTTTGGATTTCCAAAAATTATTGGGGACGCGGCCTTATTCCGGAAGCCGCCCGCGAACTTTTGCGCCGTGCTTTTGAAGATTTGGAAATGCGCACGGTTTGGTGCGGCTACTACGACGGCAACGAAAAGTCCAAACGCGCACAGGAAAAAATCGGATTCGCTTTCCATCACACTTGCGAGGAAGTGGAAGTGCCACTTTTGGGCGAAACGCGAATCGACCACAGAAATTATATGACGCGCGAGATGTGGCAAAATTTGCAAAAATAAAAAATGCCGAGCGACAACTCGGCATTCCCGTGCATCCGTTCACCACCCTCACGCCGCGTTTTATTTCAGCGGCATGTTTGAAAGCACTTGCTTTTTCAATCCCAATTTTCAATATTCGTGCGTCCGAAATATTCGTCGAAAACTCTGCGGGTTTGCAAAGTGAATTTGTCGAACGCGCTTGCTTTGGAGTTTTGGTTCAAGACTGAATCCAAAATGCTCAAATTGTTTTTGTCCGGCAAACTCGCATTTTCCTGCACCTCGTCGATGTAAAACGAAAGTGGCTGAGTCTTCGGTCCGATCGCGGGCTTGCGAAAATTTTTCGCCGCTTCGTAGGACGCGCCCGTGTATTCCGCCTCGCCCGGGTCGGGAGAAAGTTTCGTGTAGTTGCCGGCATTGTTCCAAAACATATAGCCTCGATCCACGCTGTCGCGCACGCCGTACACTTCTTTCAAAACATATTCTTTGTCATAGTAAGTGCGGTCGTAAGGAACGTTCAAATAAAACGCCTGCACCCACGGACGCACCACAACTTTGTCGCGGGCGATGACGGTGTTGCGATAAGTGCCATAATAATAAATTCTGTACGGACGTTCCTCGTAAGGCTTGTAGTTCATGAATTTATTTTCAAAATGGCTCGGATAAAACATCGGGCAAATCACGTCAACATATTGCGCGAGAGTTTCCACGTCTTGGCCAGTGCGAGTGCCGCTGCGATACCAGCCGTTCGCGCCGTAAATGTCGATTCCGATTGGAGCGGAAATATTTTCGCGCGCATAAGAAAGGAAGCTTCGCAATGCCCCCTCCTTGTCCATTTCGTGACTTTGCCAGCGATAATTCGCATTGTACAAATTCGTGCCGTCCGTCGGAAAGCGAATGTAATCAAATTGAATTTCATCGAAGCCGCGCGCAATCAATTCTTTCGCAATCGCGACATTGTATTCCCAAACATTGGGACAAAACGGATCCACCCACGCTTCGTCGTAATAATTTGTCTGCGTCGTTCCGTCTTCCAAAGTTTCCGTATTTTTGATTCCGCGCCATGCGCGTCCCGTGCGCTTGTCCCAAACCGCATACGCGCCATTGTTGTATTCCGAAAGATTCCTGTCCTTGAAAACGACAATTCGCGCGATGAGATAAATATTTTCGTCCTTGAAAGTCTTGACGAAATTTTCCAAATTGAGCGCGTACTTGCTCACCACGCCTTTTTGCAAAACGAGTTCGTCTTGAGAATCGTAGCGCAAAAGTCCGTAGTCGTCTTTCATGTCGATGACGAGCGAATTCAATTTATTGTCCAAAATTATTTTTTTGAATTTTTCAGGGCCGCCCGCCAAATGCGCTTGATAGCACGGAACGTACAAACTTTTTTGCCCGTCTATTTTCGCGGCATAAGGCGAAAGAATTTTTCCGCTTTCCAAAAGCCAAAGTTCGTTCAGCAAAATGTCGCCACCGATTTTTTTCGCCGCAGAATTTTCGGCGGGAATCCAAGCTGCGTTCACCAAAAATTCGCTTTGTGCGAACTGCGGAAAATACACGGAAAGATCGTCGTTCAAATCCGAAACTTCGCCCGAAAGCAAATTGTACGAGCCGACTTTTCCGGGCGACATAAACGCGAGCGAAGAGCCGGTCTGCCAAAGCGCGTCGATCGTGTCGCAAGGCTCGCTTCCTTTGTAAACGCAAGTGGATTTTTTCGTGACCAAATCGAAATGATAAATTCGCGGAAGGAAAGTTTGCGACAAATAAATTTCGCAATGCAAAAATCCATTTTCATCTTTTGCGACGATTGGCAAAATGTCCGCCACTTCGTCCGCGCCGTTGCTCGGATCGCTCGAAGCAAGCCCCTCCCTCGCTTCAAACCAATCGGGCTTTGCCGCGTCCGCGCGATAATAATAAAGTCCCAAAATCGAATGCGCTTCGAACACGACAGTTTCATTGCGGACGCTTTCGCCCGAACGAATTTTCATAGAAGCGATTGCCACCGACTTTATTCCGTTCGTGCGCAAACTCGCCGAGCCGATGTTTTTCCAAGAAAGTCCGCCGTCGCGCGAAAGAAAAACTCGTTCCTTCGTGGCGCAAACCATTTCGCGAGGATTGAGCGGATTGTACGCCAAATCTTTCAAATCCTGAACATGAGTTTCGTATTTGGTATTTTCGCCGTCGAATTTTTTCATTACAAAAGTCGGCAAGCCGGAATTTCGCGTTTCAAAATTTTCCAAATCCTGCGAAAATAAAATTCCCTTGTCCGTTATGAAATAAAAATTTTGCGAAGAATTTTCCGAAGCAGAATTTTGCTCGTAGTTCGCGAAATTTTTTACAGGAAGAATTTGCTTGACCGCGCCTTCAGTCCAAAGCGCGATGCGGCTTCCGTTGTTCGAAATTTTAAAAAGTCCTTTTTCCGTGGCGAGCAAAGTGTTCGCGCTTTCCACCGGAACAGTTTTTTTTCTTTCGTCCAAATTCGGCAAATCCACTTTTGAATTGCCACGAGTTTTTTTCGTAGAATTTTTCGCCGCAAGTTGCGATTCGGAATTTTGCGGTTCAATGATTTTCGGCAAAGAATAAAGCGGCCGATTGAGCCGTTCGTTTTCCTGCGCGAACAAATTCATCGCGATAAAAAATGCCATTAAAAAAATAATTGATTTTTTCATAATTATTCTATCGGCAGGAATGCGAAAATTTCTTAAGGAAGATTTAAATCGATTTAAAAGCACGGAATCTAAATTCGGACTTTTTCAAAAAATCGACATTTCGCCGCAATTTTTCGCTTGCTTCAAAATCCGTTTTCGATTTTTCTAAAAGTCGAATTTTACGGAAAAGTTTTTACGATTATCTTTATTTTAAAATACAAAACAGAGGCGTTGCAAAAGCAATTCCCCTGTTTTAGAGTTTTTGAAAACAAAACGCAAATTGAAAAACTATTTCAAAGACGCGCCTATTCTTTCCAAAACCTTTTTGCGATCAAGCGGCTTGATGATGTAGTTTTTCGCGCCCAAGAGAAGAGACTTTTTCACCAACTCCTCTTTTCCCAAAGCACTCACCATTACAACGCGCGCATTTTTGTCAAAAGCCATAATTTGTTCAAGGGCAGTGATTCCATCCATGCGCGGCATCGTGATGTCCATCGTAACCAAGTCAACGTTCGGGCACAATTCCTTGTACTTGTCAACGCCTTCTTTTCCGTCGGCGGCAGTAGCCACAACTTCATAACCTTCACTGGTCAGAATCTGTCCAATCTGCTTTGCGACGAACATAGAATCATCAACTACAAGAACGCGGAATTTCGTTCCGTCATCCTTAAGTCCCTCTGGCGGACGCTCATTGATTGTAGGAAAATCGCCTTTAGTTTTCATTTTTATCTCCCTTTTACCTATTCGGCGCGTTCGCGAATGGCAACATTCAATTCAATCTCTCCGCACTCAGAAATCAGAGGAACAATAAGCGCCTCCACATTTTGCGCGGAACCAGGCAATGCCGCAATTTCCATTTTTTCACCAGCGAACAATGTCGGCGGAGTGAGGTCAAATTTGAAGCCCAAATCATGGAGCTTTGTTACGGCCTGCGCCGTAATCAAATTGGCAAGCTCGCTGATTGTGGCTTTTGCCAAATCGTCAAATTGCGTAATCGCTTCGCCGTTCATTTTTGAAGCCACGTTGAGCGCAGTCTGAAAAGACATATCAAAAAGAACGCGTCCTTCGACATCGCCGGCAAGTCCCACCAAAGCCGCAACGCCCATAACAGGCATTGCCACCGATTTCAATGAAAGCTCACCGCGTTTCACATCGATTCCACCAAGCACTTCCTTTAGAACCCTATAGGAAGTCTCAACGAATGGGTTGATATACTCAACTCTCATAATTTTCTCCTTTTATTTATTGAAATACGTCAAAGACCCTTCTGTTCTTTCACCCCAATTTGTTCCCGTGCCAACACTTTCGTTTTCGCCGAGGAACAAAATACCATTGCCCTTGAGTTTTTCTTCAAAATCCGCAAGGACATTTTTTTGAGCATCCGGCGTAAACAATGAAATCACGTCGCGAGCGAAAATTATATCCGTCATCGGCAACGCGTTCGAATTGGTTATGTCGTGATACTCAAACATTATAACATCTTTTATTTCTTGTGTAAAGGTGTATTCGCCCGTAACGGCTTTTTGCACATACGGCGAAAGCCATCCCTGCGCCTCCGTAACTGGAACAGTAAGAAGCGGCGCATTAGAGATATTGAGCAAATCCGTTTCATGCGCATAAATTCGAATTTTGGAAGAAGGATAGCGTTTTTTAAGAACACACGCCAAACAGAAAGATTCATAGCCTTTTCCACAACCCGGATTCCAAACGAGAATTTGTTTGGCATTGTTTTCCGGCAAAATGTTGAAAAGCGCGTCGGCGTAATCCTTTCTCCAAAATGCTCCCGAATTGCTGGACCAAAATGTCGAAAGAAATTCATCGGCTTCGGATTCGCTTTGCAATTGCACGGAAGCGCCTTTTCGCGAAGCAACCCAATCGTTGAAACGTCCGTTAAACCAAGCACGATTCACATCGGAAATATAGAATTTCTTGAACTGTGCAAGTCCGTCGCATATAAATTTCTTGTCCTTGGCAGAAGAATCTTCCTGCACAGGAGCGGCTTCAGATTTCGCGGCACTTTCTTCGCTTGCTGGCGCAGAAGGCTGAGTCTCCACATCTTCCTTATAAACCGGCTCTTGCGAATATTGCGGAGCGGCGGGAGCATTATTCTCCGCGTTCGCAACTCCATATTCACGCTCAACCGCAACGCGGTCAGCCTCGGCGCGATCATCGTCCGAAATTTTTTGGTTGAAAATTCGCGCAATGTCAAGCAAGACAAAAAGATGCTTTTCGTATTCAACGATTCCATAGATGAATTTGATGTTGATGTCGCCGAAAATCGGATGCGGCGGCTGAATTGTACTTTTTTGGATGCCAACTACACGATCAATTTTATCGACAACGAATCCAAAAACATGCTCCTCCACCGTAATAATCAGCATATTCTCAAGTTGATCTTCCGTGCGAGGCGGAACTTCAATTCCAAAAAATTTCCGCAAGTCAATAATCGGAATGATTTCGCCGCGAAGATTGTACACGCCAATCACAAAAGGCATAGTGTTGGGAACATAAGTAAAGCGACTGGCTTTGGCGATTTCCTTGACATGCATTATGTCGATGGCATAATCCTTGCCCGCCAGCGAAAAAGTCACCATCCGAAAATCGGCAACGACTACATTTTCGTTTTCTTCGTCTAGCATTTGGTCTTGGATGTCAGTCGCCTGATCTCTTACTGCTATACTTTCCATATTTACGCCCTCTTTGTGTTAATCTGCTGCGCACTGAGTTCTTGCTGAACGCCCAATTCCAAAAGCTGGCTCACGTCGATAATCAAAGAAACCGAACCATCGCCCAAAATTGACGCGCCCGCAATTCCCGGAGAATTCGTGAATTGGTCGTTCAAAGGCTTGATTACGACATCTTCTTCGCCGATAAGCGAATCCACCATCACGCCGATTTTCTTTTCCTGCGTTCCCACGATGACGACGAAGCAATATTTGTCGTTGTTCGTGCTTTTTATGTGGAAAAGGCGGCTGAGGCGCAAAACGCTGATGACTTCGTTGCGCACGTTCATGACTTCATAATTGTCGATGGTCTTGATTTCTTCCTGCAAGACGCGCTGGCTTTCGATGACCGAAGTAATCGGAATCGAGTAAATTTGACGACCGACGCGCACCAAAAGTCCCTGAATGATGGCGAGCGTGAGCGGCAATTTAATTGTAAATGTCGTTCCTTTTCCCAATCCCGAAGAAACCGAAACCGTTCCTTTGAGTTTTTCAATCTGCGTCTTTACGACATCAAGTCCGACGCCGCGCCCCGAAACATTCGAAATTTTATCCGCCGTGGAAAATCCCGGCATAAAAATCAAATTGTAAGCCTCTTGGTCAGCAAGAATTTTATCCGGATGAAGAAGTCCGCGCGAAATCGCCTTGTTGCGAACTTTGTCCACGTTGATTCCCGCGCCATCATCCACAATCTGAATGACGATTTGGTTGCCTTCATTGGAAGCCTTCAAAAGAAGAGTTCCCGTTTCGTCCTTGCCATTCGCGACGCGGACATCCGGCACTTCAATTCCATGGTCAACTGAATTTCGCACGCAGTGCATTACTGGATCAAGCAAGTCGTCCACGACGGTCTTGTCCAATTCCGTGTCTTCACCTTCGATGATGAGATTGACTTTTTTCTTGAGATCGCGCTGCAAATCGCGAACGACTCGTGGGAAACGATTGAAAATCTGCCCAATCGGAACCATTCGGATTTTCATAACGCCTTCCTGCATGTCGCTGACAACTTGGCTGAGACTTTGCGTGGAAGAACGGAATTTCACGTTCAATTCTTTTATTTCCTGCCCGAACGGGTCGAACATATTAAGCATTTCGGCATAATCCTGACGCACTTTGTCGGAAACTTCCTGTATCGAAGCGCCGTTTTTAACTTGCTCGAAGCACACGGAAAGTTCGTCGAAAAGTTTGCGGAACTTTTCCTTGGAAGCATTGGAAATTGTCTGCAAACGCAACTGTATATCATTGAGCTGAAGCGCGTATTGGCTGAACGTGGCTTTTGTGATAACCGTTTCCGAAACCAAATTCAAAAGATAGTCGATGCGTTTTGAATCCACGCGCAAAACAGTTCCCTGCTGAATGTGCGTTCCAGAAGCGGCTTTCGCAGGCGCGTTTTCTTTTGCGGGAGAAGACTTTTCGGCTTTTTCGGACGGAGCGGCAGGCGCTTGAACTGTCTGCGCGACGGTTCCCGTATCTTGAGAAGCCGCCTGAGGCGCAGGTTGCGCGGCAGGAGCAGGCTGCGATGCGGCGACAGGCTGTGGCGCGCTCGCCACTTCCGCGCTCGCCACTTCCGCGCTCGCCACTTCCGCGCTCGGCGCGTTCACCAATTGGCAGTCCGTACTCAAAGTAACGTCGCTCAAGAACGCCACATCTTCAATCGCGGAAGGTTCTTGGCTACTTGCCAAATAATACAAAACTTGAGGATAAAATTCATCTTCATAAAGCGCGTCAAAATCAGGACTGGTTTTCAAAACCGTGCCGCACGCTTTCAACGCCGCGAAAACTTGGATTCCGCCAACTGAATTCATCGGGTTGCTTTCATCAAATCGAACGTCAACACAATAAAGTTTTTGCGAACCTTGCAGACTTTCTTTCAATTCGCGATATTCATCCGCAGAAAGCGAAGATGAAGAAGCCGAAGAAGGCGCGGCTGCGACCGGCTGTGGCGAAGGCACGACAGGCTTGGGCGCGGACTGAGGTGGCGGAGAAGATTTCTTTTTCTTTTCGCCGCCTTCTGGAATCAAAGCGTGCAATCGGTTAAGAATAGGCGCAACATCTTCCTGATAAATCGAGCCATTCGCGCGCTGTTCCAACATTGCGGAAATAACATCTATTGACTTTAAAAGAACATCAACAATATCTTCATTTACGGAAATTCTATCGGAACGAACCTCGTCAAGCACATCCTCAACGGCATGTGTAAAAGTAGTAATTTCCGACATTTCAACAGTGGCAGAGCCACCTTTCAGAGTATGCGCCGCGCGAAATATTTCGTCGATTGCCTCGTGATTCGTAGGATCGTTTTCTATTACAAGCACATTGCTTTCGAGAGTCTCAACTTGCTGTTCCGCTTCAGTAAAGAAGTCTTTTAGCAATTCTTCATTATTTATATCAAGATAATCACTCATATCTTACTATTTTATACTTTCTTTGGCATAAGTCAAGTTAAAATTCGCAATTTTTCATAATTTTTTTTTCAATTTTTATTTTTGCAAAATTCAAACTTAAACCAAGAAAATTCCTCCTTGTCAAAGCAAAATTCATCGAAAAACGCCCAAATTTCATTGCGAGAAAAGTTTTCGAAAAAACAATCCGCAAGCGCAATTTTCCGCCAAACGGACAAAATTCAACGAAACAAACTTCTGGCAAAGCGCACAGCCCGACGGATTTAAAATAAAATCAGCGGAAAATTCAAGTGCCGATTTTATAAAAATCGGCGGAAATATTATACAATAAAATAATTTTTTTTGCAATAATTTTTTCGAAATAAATTTTCCGCCGCGACTTGCAAAGCAAATGCTTGCCGCTCGTTCCTGAAAAACGCGATTTTCCAAGAACGAGCGATTTTCTGCGGAAATTCTTTTTTATTACATCGGCAAATTTCCGTGCTTTTTGCAGACGCGATCGGATGAAGTTTTGTTTTCCAAAAATTCAAGGCTTTGCACGACGCGCGCTCGGGTTTGCTCGGGCGAAATCACTTCGCTGATGTAGCCTCGTCGGGCGGCGATTTTCGGAGTCATGATTTCGGTTTTGTATTCCTCGCTTTTTTGCGCCACTTCCGTCGCCTTGCTCGGATCGGACAGTTCTTTGGCGTACAAAATGCCGATTGCGCCTTCCGCGCCCATCACTGCGATTTCCGCCTTGGGCCACGCGAAAACGAAGTCCGCGCCCAAATGTTTCGAGCACATCGCGATGTATGCGCCGCCGTATGCCTTGCGCACGATGATTGTGATTTTGGGAACGGTGGCTTCGGAATACGCGTAGATGACTTTTGCGCCGTGCCGAATGATTCCCTTTTGCTCTTCCTGCGGTCCTGGAATGAAGCCAGGCACATCGACGAACGTCAAAAGCGGAATGTCGAACGAATTGCAATAGCGGACATGCCGCGCGATTTTGTCCGAAGCGTCGCAGTCAAGCACGCCGCCGATTCCGCCCGGATTGTTCGCGACGATGCCCACGGAACGCCCCTGAATTTTCGCGAAGCCCGTGACGCAGTTCACGGCGAATTCCTTGGACACTTCAAAGAACGTCTCGTCGTCCGTAACGTCCTCGATGATTTTTCGGATGTCGTAGCCGCCGCGCGGATTTTCGGGAATCACGGTCAAGATGTCCTTTTCCTTTTTGTGCTCGTCGAATTTGAATTTCGCGGCCTTCACCAAATCGTCGCCATAATAATGCGGAATGTAGTCGAGCAGCTTTCGCACCTGCTCATAGCATTCGTTTTCGCTTTGCGCGCGGAAATGCGCCACGCCGGATTTTTGCGAATGAATCGCCGCCCCGCCCAAATCTTCCGCCGAAATGTCCATGAACATCACGCTTTTCACGACTTTCGGACCGGTGATGAAAAGCTGGCTGATTTTGTCCACGGCGAAAATGAAGTCGGTGAGTCCGGGCGAATAAACCGCGCCGCCGGCGCAAGGTCCCGCTATGATCGAAATCTGCGGAACCGCTCCGGACGCGCGAACGTTTTGATAGAACAAGTCGCCATAGCCGCAAAGCGCGTCCACGCCTTCTTGAATGCGCGCCCCGCCCGAATCGTTGATGCCTATGACTGGGCATTTCGCCTTGATCGCGAGGTCGATGATTTCTGCGATTTTTTCTCCGTGCATCAAGCCTAGCGAGCCGCCTTGAACCGTGAAATCCTGCGCGTAGACCGCCACCTTGCGCCCGTTGATTTTTCCAAATCCTGTGATTACGCCGTCATACGGAATGTCCTTTTTTTCCATTCCGAAGCTCGTGCAATTGTGGCGCACGCCCGAATAAATCTCGCAGAAAGAATCCTTGTCGCAAAGCGCGTTGATTCGCTCGATCGCGTGAAGCTTGCCTTTGTCGTGCTGTTTTTGAAGGTTGTATTCCATAATTTCAAAGTCTCCTATAAAAATCAAGAGCGATTGCGTGACAAAAACCTGCCCAGTTTCGGGCAGCTTTTATCACGTCTCCTTTTCGGAAGCACTTTAATTATTGAACATAAATTGCAAAATGTCAATGGCTAAATGCAAACACATGACTGCAAAAAAAACACCAACACAAAAATAAAAAAAATCATTTTTTTTCAAAAACCTCTTGACATACCCCCCCCTACGATATAATACCCTATCTTTTTTTATCTTAAGGAGGACTTTATGAAAAAGTTCGCAAAATTGGCCGCGGTTCTTGCCGCATTGGTGTTGGTGCTGCCTTGCTTGGTCGCTTGCTCGAATGGAGATGACGATTCCGGCTCGGATTCCGCTTCCGTTCAGGCATTGCAAGGGCTGTGGATTAGTGAAGAAGGCTGGGGAAATTATGTTGTAGGCGACACAATGTACGAAGCTCTTTTTGACAAAAGCAATAAGAAATATTACTATAACGAAGATGGCGATAAATTTTCTGTGTCTGGCAACAAATGTATAATGCATTATTACGATGGAGAGTATGATTTTGAGTTTGAAATCAAAGGCGATACATTAACCGTGAAGTACTACGATGAAGACGATAAAAAATGGTCAACAAACACCTATAAAAAATTTACAAAAACGCCTATTAAAATGACATCTAAAGAGTTTGATGATCTCGGCAATTCATTGTTTGCCGACGAAGGGGAATAATTTCCGCAAAAATTCACAAAGCGAGCGTTTCGTGTTATACGCTCGCTTTTTTTGAACAACGCTAAAAATTGCAAATGAAATTGCATTTTCAGCGAAAACAAGTCTATCTCATTTGCGCTGAAATGCGCACCATTTTTCCGAATTTTTTAACGAGAAAAATTCAGGCGCATTTTGAATTCAATACAACTCGCCGCTAATGCGCTTTTCGGATTGAGTTTCATATTCGATTTGCGCATTGTGCATTGCGATTTGCGTTGGAATCCATTCATACTTTTTATGCAAAATTTCTGCCGCCAAAATCGCGTCGCCGCTACTTTGCTCAAACGCGGACTTTCGTTCCGCCTCAAATTCCTGCATCGGAATTTTCTTTTCATCAAAATTCAAATTCGCTTCGGTTAAAAGCCATCGATTTTTTACGAACGTTGTTTCCACCGTGCCCCAAAATTTTTCCGCCGAAATGTCGCTTTCAGGACCTTCGGAATGGACTCGAAAAAACGAAATGTCGAAAGTTTTTTTCGCGCCATTTTTTTCGGAAATCGGTTTGGGCTTTTCAATTCTGCGCGGCGCGACTTTTCTGTTGTCGGCGGCTTCAAGCGATTTTCCGTCCGCGCCAAGCAAAAAATTCGTCAGACCGAATTGCCAAGAATCTTGCAATTCAGGTTTGTAAAGCCACATTTCCGGCGAAAGGATTCCGCTTTCTTGAGAATACGCCGAACGCATTTTGCTGGCGACGTGAATGCCGCCGACGGAATCTGCGAGGCGTTGCGCACTTTTTCCATTGCTTGAATATTGCATCAAGTTCGCATCGACAGTGTGCATTCCTGTAAAAAAAACTTCCACGGTTTCGCGCGCGGAAAGCGAAACTGTCGTGGGCTTGGTCAAATTGTCCTTGCGAATGTAATGACTGGTGATTAGAATTGCAATCAATAAAATTACGCCCACAGTGAATTGCGTCGCGTTTCTGCGGAAAGTACGGCTCGCGCCGGCGCGCGTGTTTTTTTTGCTCAAGATTTTTTTAGCCAACTCCTTGAATTCATCATCGCTCAATTTTGGCTTTCTATGCGCATCCTTCACTTCGCCATTTTTTTTAAGCGCAAATTCTCGTTTGAGTTCTTCAAAGCAAAAATTTCGTTCGCCATCTGAAACTTGATTTTTTATTTGCGTTGAATCCGCTTTTGAACTCGCTCGCTCCAAATCGAATGAAAGCGCATTGGAAAGAATTTCCGAAACGCCGTTGATTTTATTTTCCAAAGGCAAATAATTCGCGTCCAAAATGTCCGCCTGCCGTTCTTCCAAATTTTCTCTTGGAAAAGGAAGTTCGCCCGAAAGCGCATTGTAAATGAAAACCGCCCGAGTGAAAAAAAGCGCGCGCGCATTGTTCGCATCCTTTTTGTTTTTGCTCAAAAAATTTTGATCTTGCCAAACTCCCTGCAATTTTTGGTATTCAGAATCTCCGGCATTGCGCGCGGAAAATTCAAAAATATTCGGCGGCAAAAAAAGCATGCGAATTTTATTTTTTGTTTCGCCGTAAAGAATGCCGCCCGCCCCGTTCGCAGGAAGTTCCGCGCCTTGCTTTACGGCTTGCGCCACGCAGACGCTGTATGCAAAAATCGCGCGCGCCTTTTCGCCTTTTGAATTCGATTGGAGAATCGCCAAAATCGTGCGCCCGTCAAAACCTTTTCCAGTAAAAAGAACGCTGCCGCTTTTTGGCTCGGCTTCCGTTCCAGAAAATTTCCATTCGGAAAATTTAAAATTTAAATCTTGCGAGAATTCCTTTTTTTCGCTTTCCGCCAAAATTCCCGAATCGTTCAAATTCAACGTGTACTGAATTTTTCCAAAATTATATTCGTTCAAAAACGAATTCAAAACCGTCTGCTTTTCATTGCCCGCGACTATATTCATAATTATTTAAAATAGTGTATAATGAAAAAATGAACAAGTGCAAATTGCAAAAAAAGTGATATAATAAATAAGGTTAAGTTAAAAATTAAGTTCGCTGGAAATTCGTGCATTTCGTTTGAGTTGTCTCGAAAACAATTTCCGAGAAACTTAATTTTGTTTGCGCGGCAGGTAATACATCAATCGAGTTTTTTTGCAAAAACTTTGGAGGGAAAAAAATGAAGAAAATTGTAAAATTGATTTTTCGAATTGTGACGATTCTTTGCGTTTTGATCGCGCTATTTTTCGCGACGAAATTTTCGTTATTAAAATCCACGCAAATTCAAATCGAAAAAAAGCGCGTGGCAGTCGAACGAAATCTTTTGGCAAGCGCGGAATTGGTTTTGTACAAAATGCGCTATTCCGACATGCTCGTGGTGAAAAAGAAACAGGGATTTTCAAGCGCGAAAAGTTTTGTGCGCTATTCGGGAATTTTGCGCGCAGGAATTGAAGACATTTCCCAAAGCGAAATTTCAATTTCCTCAGACGGAAAAAAACTTTTCGTGAAAATTCCTTCGTGCGTCTTGCTTGGAAATGAAATTTGCTCGCAGGAAATTTTTGACGAACGGCAAGGATTTTTCACGAAAATCACCACGCAGGAAATTTTTGAAGAAATCGATTGGGCGAAGAACAATGCCGCTCAAGAAATCCTTGCGGACGGTCTGCTTTCCGATGCGAACTCGCGCGCCGCTTTAGTGATACGGCAGCTACTTTTGCCAATTGGATTTGAAGATGTTTTTGTAGAACATTTGCAATCTCGCTAAAAGAGCGGCGAAACATTGCCCTGATTTTCATCAAAAACATTAGATTTGTCCAAAAACTCACTGTGTTTTAGGAAAAAACTCACTGAGTTTTTTAAAAAAGTCAGTGAGTTTTTAGGGAAAACGCAGTGAGAATTCGGGCGGATAGCTTGAATTTTCTATTTGCCGTCTTTACGCCTGTTGATTGTGCCGAGCATTTGGTGCGCGGAAAAATTGTACGGATAGACTTCAAGCGCCTTGTTGTACCATTCAATCGCATTGTTCCACTTTTTTTGTTTGAAGTAGCTATAACCGATGGCGGCACTTATCAAAAGACGCTCCTGCTTTTCTATTCGAATATATTTGTCATTCAAAATGTCAAGCATTTTCTTTCTGCCAGAGCGGACTTTTCCAATCGGCCATGGCGCGTAGACATCCTGCGCCACCACCAAAAATTGCGCCGTGCCGTTCGAATAATCCGCATTCACGGCTTTCTTCGCATACGAGCGCACTTTGAGCGCGTTGCCCAAAATGTACGTCCAACTTTTTGCCGTGCAGTTCGCAGAAATCGAATGCGAATAAATCGCGTATGCGTCGCTGCCTTCCCTGATTTTCAAAGCCGCCTGCGCGTACTCAATCGCTTTGTCGAAAGCCGCGCCAGCGTTTGCATTTTCCGAAACATCCGATTTTTTTTCCACGTCTTTTAGATTTTCAAAGGAAGCCAAATCAAAACTTTCGATGCAAGCGACTCCGTAATAATATTCCGCGCGCGCAAGATGAACCAAATGCGCATATTCGTCCTCGAATTTTTCGGCGGACTCAATCGCCGTTTCGTGGAGTTTTCGACGCTGCGCCACAGAAGAAATTCCGTGATTGTAATACAAATCCATGAACGTGATTTCTTCCGCAGTGTAAGGAACGTCTCGCTCGAAAGTTGACGGGAGCCGTTTTTCGAATTTGCCTGAATATTTTTCGTCGGATTCATCATCAGCCGCAAGCAATTCTTCCATCGACTGTCCTGCCAAATCCGCTTCGGAAAGAAGCCGCTTTTTCAGTTCTTCCTCAGTTTCAGGAAAAACAGTTGCCGCAAAAAACAAAATTGCCGCTGCCATTAAAAATCGTTTTTGAAAAATAATACTTGTCATACTACGCCTTGTCAAAAAACAGTTTGACGGATTTTGAATTTTCCACTAATATATAGCAAACTAAAAATTTTTTCAAGTGCCTTTGAGCGAGGAAAAAATGCAGATAAAACTTGATTCGTTGAAAAAGTCATACGACATCCCCCTTGGGCAAAAAGTTTGCGCCGTGCAAGACATCAGCCTTGAAATCCCTTCGAACACGATTTACGGAATCATCGGAAAAAGCGGCGCGGGCAAATCCACGCTGGTTCGCCTGATAAGCCTGCTCGAGCGTCCCGACGAAGGAAGCGTCTTTTACGACGACCGCCGCGTTGACAATCTTTCGAAGCAGGACTTAATCGAGCAGCATCGCCGCACGGGAATGATTTTCCAAAATTTCAATTTGTTCAGTTCGAGGACGGCCGCGCAAAACATAGCGTATCCGCTTGAAATTTGCAAGACGGAAAAAACAAAAATCAAAGCGCGCGTAGAAGAGCTGCTGGAACTCGTCGGGCTTGCAGGACGCGGCGCGGCAAGAATCAGCACGTTGAGCGGCGGACAAAAACAGCGCGTGGCGATTGCGCGCGCGCTCGCGAATTATCCCGACATTCTTTTTTGCGACGAAGCCACCAGCGCGCTCGATCCGCAGACCACACGTTCGATTTTGGATTTGATTCGCGACATTCAGAAAAAAATGAATTTGACCGTGGTGATGATAACGCATCAAATGGAAGTCGTCCGCGACGTATGCTCGCTCGTGAGCGTGCTCGACGAAGGGCGCGTGGTGGAAGAAGGAAGCGTCGAACAAATTTTCACGCGACCGAAAGCCGCCATCACGAAAGAATTCATGTCGAACATTCGCGCCGAAAATTTCGTGCGATGGTCGCATAAAGACGGCGGCTACATTTTGCGCTTTTCAGGAAACGCGCCCGACGAGCCTTTGATAAATTCGCTGATAAAAAAATTCAACGTGGAAGTGAACATTTTCGGCGGCGGAATACAAAAAATTCAAGACGCGAAAGTGGGCGTGCTCAGCGCGGACATAAGCGGCAGCGATTTGGAAAATGCGATTGCATTTTTAAAGGACAACGGAGTCGCCGTGGAAAAAAGCGGCTCTTGAAACGCGCGGCGAAGTTTTGCGCACGCCGAAAATTTGACGCGTATTTTTATAAGGAATTAGTTTGTCGAAGAAAATTTGAAAATAAAATTTTTATCAAGAAACTATGATAAAAGCATCGCAAATGATGCGGCAATTTTATTAGGAGAGATTATGCAAATATTTTTACTTGTCGGAAACGCCACGCTTCAGACTTTGGAGATGGTTTTCCTTTCCACGATTTTTTCAAGCGTTTTGGGATTTCCGCTCGGCGTGCTTTTGTGCATGACGAATCCGACCGGCATCACTCCGCGTCCCGTGCTCAATCAAATTGTAAGCAGAATCGTAAATGTGTTGCGCTCGTTTCCTTTCATAATTCTGATGATTTTGCTATTTCCACTTTCGCGCCTGATTTTGGGAACGAGCATCGGCACGGCGGCGACAATCGTTCCGCTTTCGATTGCGGCCGCGCCGTTTGTCGCGAGGATAATAGAAACCGCGCTCAACGAAGTGAATCCGGAAGTGGTGCAAGCCGCGCGCGCGATGGGAAGCACGAACAAGCAAATTATATGGAAAGTCCTTGTGCCGGAGGCGATGCCTTCGATCGTATCGGGCATCACGCTCACGATAATAAACTTGATTGGATATTCGGCGATGGCGGGCGCAATCGGCGGAGGCGGCCTCGGCGATTTGGCGATTCGCTACGGCTACCAGCGTTTCCGCACGGATGTCATGATTTGGTCTGTAATCGTGATTTTGGTTTTGGTGGAATTGATTCAATTCATCGGAACGCGCATCGTAAACAAAATGCTGAAAAACCGGTAGGAATGTTAAAATTGACGACAGATTGTTGCCGACAATTTTAATGCCAAGTTCTACGAAAAATTGTTTATTGATTGCGGTTTCTCATTTCGTTGTGAAATTGCGTTTTCAAGATTTTCGGAAATTGACATTTCCACGAATCTTGAAAAATGAGGAAATTATGCAAAAAAAATTAAATGCGATT
>CAZZFL010000031.1:0-14732 GCA_964653395.1 uncultured Treponema sp.
GAATACGATTTGATTTCGTGCAAGTAAATTTGCTGTCGATGAAAAATTTAAGCTTTTCGGCACAATCGGCGAAGCATGAAATTCTCCGCATGAATCAGTCGCCTTCGCAAGGCCACTGATTTTTGACGATGCCCGCCATCTCGCACATTTTGTCAAACGCCATTTTTCGCATGCGAGCAGAATCTTGTTTGGACGAAATTGTTTGGTCGGGCAGGAAAGGCTCGCCAACTCGCAGCGTTACAAGCGGATGCTTTATCCCAATCAATTTGCGCCAGCCTTTTGGCTCGCGATACGCTATCACCATCGGAATGACTGGAATATCGTAGCGATGCGCAAATTCAAACGCGCCACGCTTGAAAGGTCGCAGCGGCTGATACCACTGCCAGCGACTCGCTTCGGGAAAAACGTGAAACCATTTTTTCTTCGAATGAAGTTTGTCGAATGCCGCGTAGAATTTTTTCATTCCAGCGAAATTCTCAGCAATAGGAATACCGCCCACGGAGCGAATCAAAATCGAATCGCTTCCGCCTAGATTTTCCGCCCTCGCAGGAAACCATTCCCGCTTGCGAGTGGCCTGCACCACCGCCAAAAAATCCCATCGGTAGACGTGGTTGCATACAGTGAGCGCGCCGTTTTTAAAAAGTTTTTTGTTGCGCCGAATATTTTCCTTTCCTTCGATTTTTATTCCGTAACGCAAATGCTGCAAAAGAAAAACAAGCGTGAAAATCACTGTGTAGATAAGATTGCGAAAAAACCATCCTTTGAAACTTTTGTCCAAAAACGGATAGTTTTCGTCAACTTTCACTTCGCGCAGTTTTTTTACCTGGAGAACAGCCTCGTCCGGACGCGCGGGCCAAACAGTGTCGGTAGGTGGAACGTATACCCCCTCCCGCACAATGTGATCATTAGATTCCATTTTGTTTCTCCATTATATTTTCAAAACGAAAAAATTCTCGAAAAGCAAAAAGCCTTGTGAATCTTGAATTGCCAAAAACGCCAAAGCAATGCGGCGCGACATTTAAATTTTCGCCTTCGCCAAAGCAAAGCGTTTCGGAAAAAAATAAAATCGTTCGCCTTTTGCAGCGAAGCAAAAAAAACTCGCGTCCAAAAAACGGCGGCAAAAATGCATCGCAGGGCGAAAGCCTGCCACTTGAGTTTTTCACTTTTCGCGAAAAACTCAAGCGCGCCATTTCTTAAAAAATCTTGCCGACTTCGCGCAATTACCTTGTCGTCGTGATTTCGTTCCAACCAGTCACGATTCTGTCAACGACGGTCTTTGCGAGCGTCATCGACATTTGCGCTTTCGCCATCGCCGTGGTAACGTCATGAATGTCAAGGCTTTCAGGATCCGTGATGAGCTGCTCTTCCATCGCCGCGACGCTCGTCTGCTGCTTGTTCATCTGCGCCACGGCTTCCGAAAGAAATTCGCCGAAAGACTTTTCGTTAAGCCGCTGGCGTTCTTCCGCAGCGGAAGGCAGATTCATATAAGGCGCGGTTTTCAGCGGATTCGTATTCTGAACATTTTCAAAGCCCTTCATCTGAAGGACTTGCATTTCGTTGATTTTCATTTTTCCTCCATACAAAAAGATTTTAAAAATATCAATTTTTAAAATCTTTTTGTAGCGTGCGCGTCAAGCAACTCTTGCAGAGCGCACAGTACAATCAGCAAGTTCGTGCGAAGCACTAACTTGCCAAGCAAAAAACTGGCGACATTTCAGACAGTTTTTTGCTTTTTCCTCCATAACAAAAGCATTTTAAAAATATCAATTTTAAAATCTTTTTGTGCGTGTCCGCTCAAGCAAATCTCCGATTCGCTTGAGCGGTCGGGCTGCTCTGGGTTCCGTTTTCACTCCATTCCGGTCGCCGCACAGCGTCGCCCGGAACGCGCTTCGCGCGCTCTCCGCATCCCTCACGCGAGTCTCGCAAAACCCGCGAATGTTTCCGTCTCAATCTACCTTGCGATTTCAAGCGCCGCGCTGAACATCTCTTTCGAGCCTTCAATCACCGTGGTGTTCGCTTCATAAGCGCGCGAGGCCGAAATCAAGTCCACCATTTCGTTCACGATGTTCACGTTCGGCATTTCCACGTAGCCCGCATTCGGTCCGCTTTTTATCGCGTCGGGATGATCGGGATCGTAGACCATTTTTCCTTCCGAAGTGTCCTTCACAATCTCGCGGACTTTCACGCCCTTGCCAGGACCGTTGTCCAAATTCGAAGGAAGGTACGGAGTGCGGAATGTGGGATTCGAATCGCTCACCGGCTGGAAAATCACGCGCGAGCGTTTGAACGCGCCGCCTTCCTGAGTGCGCGTCGTGGAAGCGTTCGCGATGTTGTTTGAAATGACATCGGTGCGAAGACGCTCCGCGCTCAATCCTGTGGAAGCGATGTTTATGCTAGAAAAAAGTCCCATCTTTATCTCCTAGAAAAAAATCCAAAACTCGCGCTATCTGTTCGGCTGCATCGCAGTGCGCACTTGGCTGAATTCAAAATTCTCAAGCTGACTCAAAAGCCTGTATTGCATCTGAATCTTGATGACGTTCATCGCCTCGGTCTCGACGTTGACGTTGTTGCCGTTCGAATTTTCCGTGGAAGCCCAATCCACCGTGCGTCGCGGCTTTACGGACGCGGGATCAATCACATCGCGAATCGAAACGTGCTTGGAATTCGTGCGAGCCAAGTCAAACGAATTGCGCGCGTTTTCCCGCGACTCGAACGCCCGCTTTAGCTCGCTTTCGAAATTCACCGTGGAACGCTTGAAATTCGGCACTTCCGAATTTGCGATGTTGTTCGCCGTAACTTGATAGCGCAGCGCATTCACGTCGAGCGCCCTCTGCAACAAATCTACTGACCGCGTGAAACTGTTCATACAATAATTTTCGGCAAAACGGAAAAAAAGTTTAGCCGCAAAATTTATTTGTCGATGACGCAAAAAACCGCCGCGCCCGCCAAATACACGAGCGTCAAAATCACGGTGAGAAACGCATTCGCACAGACCATCCAAATCGCTTCCAGCACAGCAGGAAACAAAAGCACGAAGGCAAGCGCACACAGCAAAAAAATTTTTTTGGAATTATCCATTATGTTCGTCCGCCGCCTTGCGAAAAATGCGACAAGGATTTTCGATGCGGCGAGAATCATAAAAAGACAAACCACGGGTTTCACAAAAAGCAGGAAAAAAGGAATGGGAAGTCTTCCGTTCAAAATTCTGAATGGAAGGTAAATGGCGTAAAATCCCGCGCAAAGCGGAAAAAGATTTTCAAAGCGCGAAAAAGAATTCCCTCGTTTTTCAAGCAAAAAGCACAGAACGACCATTGCAAAAAACGGCGCGAAAACATAATTGCAAAATATATAGAAGAAATTCCTAAAAAATGAATCCTGTGGCAAATAATAGAACGGCAGGAAAAAATATCTGAACGCGCAAAAAACAGAGGAAACGAAAACAGCCAAAAACGCGGTCGGCAAAAATCTAAGCGCGTCATCGCCTTGCGCACGCGCCCAAATGAAAAATCCCAAAGGAAAAAGCAAGCATAAAAACAAATACATAAAACTATGATACGAAAATTCCGCAAAAAGTTCAAGTACTCCGAGAAGCGAAGAAACAAGACGCGCGATTTCACAGCCGCTAGCGACCACAAAAATGGCTTGCCGATTGAGGATTTTTTCATTATATTTAAAATATGGAAAATTCACTCGCCATTAATGGCGGCGGAAAGAAAATCCTCATAGACCCCGACAAAGTGATTGACGCGGCTATGAATTTCCAGCATCTCCTCATGCTCTACGAAAGCGGCGTGAAGCAGATTACGACGAAATTTGAAATCCTTGAATACGAATTCCAAAGCACGCACCAGCGGAATCCCATCGCGGGAATCCAAAGCCGCATAAAAGACCCGATGAGCATCGCGCAAAAACTTGAGCGCAAAGGACTTGCCGTCACGCTCGACAACATGGTAAACAATCTGTATGACATCGCGGGCATCCGCGTAAAATGCCCTTTCATCAGCGACGTATACAGCGTTACGGGAATGCTCCTTTCGCAGGAAGACATTTCGCTCGTCCAGCTCAAAGACTATATCAAAAATCCAAAGGAATCCGGCTACCGCTCGCTGCACATAATCGTAAAAGTGGCGGTCTACCTTTCTGACGAAAAGCGCGAAATCCCAGTGGAAATCCAAATCCGCACGATCGCGATGGACTTTTGGGCGAGCCTCGAGCATCAGCTTCACTACAAAAAAGATTTTCCGATGCCGGACGACATCTGCGAGGAACTCCGCGCCATCGCCGCGAGCATCGCGAAAAACGACGAGCGCATGCAAAACCTTGCGAAGAACATTCCGGGCTTCAAGATTTGCGATTCGGTAGAGATAATGTAGGAAAAAGGATTTTCGGGATGACAGGATTTGAACCTGCGACATTCTGCTCCCAAAGCAGACGCGCTACCAGCTGCGCTACATCCCGTAAAGTGTGGACATTATAGCACAAACAAAAAAATTGTGCAAGCGGCTTCCTTGATTCTGTGGCGCGAAAAGTTAATTATCTTTTTCGTTCGCGTCAATCGTCACCGAGCCCAAATAAGTTACATTGCTGTAGTATCTTTTGAACGTCGTATCGCGACCAGCCGCCACGGCGTACATATCCACATAATACTTGCCGCCGCTCGGAGAACTTCCGGAAAAATCTTCGTCATTGCTTGAAGGTGGATCATATCGTATCAATGTGTCCTTATAATTATCCTTGCCGTATCTTCCAAAATCGAACGAAAATTTATCTCCGATTGAACGGCGCGGCTCTCCGACATTCGTTCCGTCAACTTCAATTTGCGCCTTATTTCCAATTCCATTTTTATCGTCGCTTTCAAGATAATTCGTCAAACGGATGCGCACATGCTTCCCTTGACTCGCAGGAAAAGGATTTGCACCATTGGATATGTTCAATTCTTGATAACCTAGACCTATCATACGTTCGGCGGCGGCAGAATAATTCGTGGAATTGTTTACGGCTTCAATATACTTATGGTTGGATTCCATTGTTCCAGAATTGGAATAAATTTTGTAGTAGACATAAGTTCCCAAAAAACGGAATTCGGAATTTCCTGCGTTTGAATTTTGCGCAGCGTAGAATTCAAAATATCGTTTGTCCGGATCGGAGTCGTCATATGGAAAGTTTACCCTCACTGGCGCACTATCCAGAACATAATACGAATCAAGTCCGCAGTCAAAAAAAAGCCACGGACTCGCGACAAGCAAAAGAGAAAAAAAGATTTTCGAAAAGCCGGAGAGTTTTTTTATGATGCCCTCCCCCGATAAATCGCCGTGCGATTGCTTATTGGATTTTTCCTTCCGCCCGCAACGAAACAAGCCTCGTCTGCGCCAAATCGTTCCACGTGTCGCCGGAATATTCAAACGAAGCGATTTTTCCATACAAATCCGCTGCGCCTTCAAAATCGCCCAAAGCTTCCTTTATGCGTCCCGCGTTAAAGCACGCGCGGCTCCTGTCCACGAAATCCTTGTCGTCGAAAACTTTCGCATAACATTCCAAAGCCGCCTCGTTGTCTCCTAGCTCTTCCGAACAAGAAGCCGCGTTGAAATTGCACACCGAAGCAAGATAAGTGCCCTTGCGCTTGGCGGCGGCATCGAGCCACAAAGTGCGCGCAGCGTTCCAATCCTTGCGCTGCATGTAGATGTCCGCGGCAAGCATATCCGCGCGCGCGCCGACGATTCCGCCCTTTTTCAAATACGGCTCGACATCGGAAAGCGCCGTATCTTGTCGCGCGCTGATTGCGCTTTCATTCAATTCAGCGGCATCCTTCGTCAGCGAAAATTCTATTGACTCGATGACGCCCAAATTCTTTTTGACGGAAGCGGAATACGCGCTGAGCGACACCGCATAGGCGATGAACCCCACCACGACCACGCAAAGAACCACAAGCAAGACGACCCTGTTGTTCGACAAAAAATCGCTGAGCCTTTTAGAAGCGCTTGCCTTCTTTTCCTTGTCAGACAAATTCTTGTTCATTTTTACGACATTTTCCGCCATTTATATTCTCCCAAAACACGCTTAAAACGCATTTTCATTCTATTTTCGAATGTCAAGTTTTCCCACAAGACGCGAAAGATACGTCCGCTGAATTCCCAAGATTTCCGCCGCGCGGGTTTGATTAAAGCCGACGGTTTCAAGGACGCTCCGAAGATAAATCTTCTTAAAAATATTCTCGGCATCCTTGAGCTCTTTTTGTCCCTGCCGCGTAAAAAGAGCGAAAAAATCCTTCTTATCTCCCGCCTTTTCAGCAGAAAAATTTTCATAGAAGCGCGGACTGAAATTCGGCAAGCGAAGTACGACACCGTTCAGCACGGACAACAAGTCTCCGCTGAATTCGCCGCGTTCGACCATTTCAGAAAGAGTAAAACGTGTCGCCGCGACGACACGCGCCGCCCCTTCGTTTTTGTCCTGAACGAATTTCAGCAAAAGCGACTGCGCCTCGACGGGGAGGCACGCCACTTCGTCAAAGAAAACCGTCCCGCCGCGCGCGAAAGAAAACGCGTCGCGAATCTTCACGAGAATTTCTTCCCGCGCATTTTCGCCCGCCGCGCAACTCACGCGCACGAAAGGATTTTCGCGCCGCGCTCCGTCGAAATGAAGCATTCGCGCAAAAAATTCCTTTTCGCGCGAATCGCCGCCTTCAAGCAAAACCGCCGAAGACGTGTTCGCCGCGACTTCGACGACTTTCAGCAAATCCGAAAGGATCGCGCTTTTTGAAACAAAGCCCCGTTCCATCGAAAGCTATTTTTT
Source organism: uncultured Treponema sp. (assembly GCA_964653395.1). GTDB lineage: Bacteria > Spirochaetota > Spirochaetia > Treponematales > Treponemataceae > Treponema_D. The sequence goes on from CAZZFL010000031.1 coordinate 6,790, forward strand.
CGCGTTGAGCGCGTCGCCCAAAGTGTACGCGCCGTCATCGTCGCCCGCCGAAGAAGTCATATATTGAGAAATCTCGTCGCGCTGCTGCTTTTTCTTGAATTCCCGGACGGAGAAAGCCACTTGTTCCTTGTCCTTCTTCACGTCCACGACATACACGTTTATCTTGTCGCCGACCTTGTACTTTTTCACGGCCTCTTCAAACGGAGTGTCGCGGTCTTCGCTCAAGTTGGACTTGTTGACAAGGCCTTCGATGCCCACCGGAGTCTTCACGAACACGCCGAAATCCGTAATCGAAGTGATTTCGCCTTCAAGCGTGCTGCCGGGCTTGTACTGCTCCGCGAATTTCTGCCACGGATCTTCGGTGGACTGCTTGAGTCCGACTTTGATGCGGTGAGCCTCGGGATCGTTTTCGATGACGACCGCATCGACTTCCTGATCGAGCTTCAGTTCGCTTCCGGGATGCTTGACTTTTTTCGTCCAAGAAATATCGTCGCCGTGCAAGAATCCGTCTATGCCGTCCTCAATCGCGACGAACGCGCCGGAATTCGTGATTTTGACGATCTTTCCGTGAACCTTCGTTCCCACAGGATATTTCTGCGCGATGGAATCCCACGGATTTTCAGTCGCCTGCTTGAGTCCGAGCGAGACGCGTCCGGCCTGAATGTCGTAGCCCAAAACGGCGCACTTCACTTCGTCGCCGATTTTGAGGACATCGGAAGCCTTGCTCACTTTTTTCGTCCAGCTGAATTCGCTGATGTGCGCCAAACCTTCGATGCCTTCCTCAAGTTCGATGAACGCGCCGAAATCCGTGAGCTTCGTGACTTTTCCGTCAACGATGTCGCCGACGTGATATTTCTCCTCGAAGTGAACCCACGGATCTTCGGTGAAATGCTTGAGCGAAAGATTGATTCGCTTTTCCTCGGGATCCATTCGGATTACCTTGAGCTCAATTTCCTGGCCTTTTTTGACGAAATCCTTAGGACGCGTGACATGTCCCCAGCTCATGTCGTTTATATGGAGAAGGCCGTCGAAGCCGCCCAAATCGATGAACGAGCCGAAACTCGTGAACGTCTTCACGACGCCTTTCACGGTGTCGCCGATCTGAGTTTCCGCGAAGAATTTGTCGCGCGCGCCGCTCGTCTGCTCTTCGAGATACTTGCGGCGGTTCACAACGACATTCGCCTTGTTGTCTGAATAAAGTCGCTCTATGTAAAATTTGCCCTTGAGCCCCAAAAGGCTTTCGGGATTTTCCACTTTCTGGCAATCGGACTGACTGATCGGCAAGAACGCGTGAAGGTCGCCGCCGAGCAAAACGTCGAAGCCGCCTTTCACCGACTTTTCGATCGTGCCGTCAACGGGCGTTTTTTCTTCGAACGCCTTTCGGACATCCTTCCAAACCTGCTTCGCGTCGGCCTTCGCCTTGGAAACTTCAGGACCATTCCTGCCGTCTTTCTTAAGAAGAACAACTGTCACCGTGTCACCGATTTTGGGCAGGTCGCCCGCGAATTCCGACACGGGAATTTTTCCCTCGGACTTGTATCCGATGTCAAGGAAAACAAGCTCGTTTGTTACGTCAATAACCGTGCCATCGACGAGCTGGCCGTCTTCAAGCTGCTTGAAGTTATTGAGAGACTCTTCTAATTGTGTTTGGATTGAATCTTTTGACTCTTCCTTTTCCACTTCCATCTTTCACACACCTTTTTTGGGCACCTAGATGCCTTTGATTTTGGCTATTATTATTTCACAAACTTCATCTATTGTCAAGTGAGTTGTGTCAATATATTTCGCATCTTCCGCAATTTTCAGCGCGCCTTCCTTTTTGTTCTTGTCGATTTCGTCGCGCTTCAAGATCGCGGCCTTGATTTCCTCGAGCGAAAGCCGGCTCACGCCCTGCTTGAAACGGCGTTCGGCCTGAGCGTCAATCGAAGCGTCAAGGTAGAACTTGTATTCGGCGTCGGGGAAAACGACAGTCGTCATGTCGCGCCCCTCGCATACGATGCTCAAAGATTTCGTGATCTCGTGGAGACGCGCGTTCACGAGATGGCGGATTTCAGGAATCGCGCTCACCTGCGCGGCGTTCGCGCTCACGGAATCTTCGTGCAGGCGGTCTTCCACGTCCACGCCGTTCAAGACGAGGCGCGAATTCTCGTAGTCCAGCCTTTGCCTTTTCGCGAAATCCAGCACCGCGTCCGCGTCCGCCAAATCGATTCCGCTTTCCAAAAGCGCGAGCGTGATCGCGCGGTAAAAAGAGCCGCTGTTCAAGTAAGTCACGCCGAGCCTCTTTGCGATGATGGAGGCGATTGTGCTTTTGCCGGTTCCCGCCGGCCCGTCGATTGCGATTACCATAAGACCTCGAAAATTATTGTGAATTCCGAACGGAAATTGATTCTATCAGAATCCGCGATTTTTTGCAAGAGACAAAAGGTCGAGCACTTCGTATTCGTAAAGCTCGCGCATTTCGCCGACTTCCATTTCGTTGATGTTGATGTTGCCGATGCGGACGCGCGTGAGGCGTTTTATGCCGATTTCGGCGGCCTCGAAAATGCGGCGGATTTCGCGGTTTTTGCCTTCGACAAGAACCACCGCCATCCTATGCGAATTTAGCTCGCGCGCGCTCAAAGCCTTGTAGAAAACGTTGTCGATTCTCACGCCGCGAACGAAGTCCTCGCAAAGCCCGCGCGGAATCGGAAGGCTCGTGTCCACGACATATTCCTTTTCGATTTGCGCCGAAGGATGCGAAATCGTCTTGGCGAAGTCGCCGTCGTTCGTGAAAATTATCAGCCCGGCGGAATACATGTCGAGCCGCCCGACATTGTAGAGCCGCTCGCTGTACTTTCGCCGAATCAAGTCGGCGGCGGTGGGCCTGCCCTTCTCGTCGCTCATCGAGCAGACATAGCCCTGCGGCTTGTTGAGAAGGACGTAGCGTTTTTGCTCCGAGGCGGAAACCAGAACGCCGTCAACGCAAACCTTGTCGCCCCTTCCCACTTTCGTCCCGAGCGTGGAAATCGTCTCGCCGTTCACAGTGACGCGCCCTTCCAAAATTATTTTTTCCGAAGCGCGGCGGCTCGCGATTCCAGCGTGCGCCAAAAACGCCTGCAAGCGTTCCTCCGCCCTGAACGGATTTCCGCCCTGCGATGAATTTGATTCTTGAAAAAAATCTCTATCGCGCAAGTTCGAACCTCTCGGCTTCCTCTTCGTCGAGGCGCGGCAAATCCGCGATGGAATTCAAGCGGAAAAATTTCAGGAATTCCTTCGTCGTCCCGAACTGAATTGGCTTTCCAGGCACGTCCTTTTTTCCCACTTCCTTTATCAAATTTCGCTCGACCAAAAGTCGAATCATATTGTCCGCGCTCACGCCGCGAATTTCCTCGATTTCCGCGCGCGTAATCGGCTGGCTGTACGCGATGATCGAAAGAGTCTCCATCGCCGAGCGCGAAAGCCTCCCTTCGCTCTTGCTTCCGTAGCGTTCCTTGAGCACGCTCCAAATTCTTTTTTTCGGAGTGAGCGCCCAGCCGCCGGCAATCATCACGAGTTCAAGTCCCGAATTTTTCGCCGAATATTTTTCCCGCAAGACTTCGAGGCATTTTTTCACGACATCCTCGGAAAGCTCCGAAATCGTCGCGATGGATTTTTCGGCAAGCGGCTCGCTTTCCAAAAACAAAATCGCCTCCACCAACGCCGCCTCGGATTCAAAAGAAACTTCCGACATAAATTATTTCTCCACTTAAGTCTTCAAAATAAAGCGCGCCCATGAAAGGAACTCGCGCGGCGACGCAAACCCGCCAGCCTTCTCCGCGAGAGTATAGCACACAACGCGACAATTTACAAGTGGGCGAAAAACGGACATTTAAAGTTTGCGTCGAAGTACCGCCGCAAACTTTAACTTTGAGTTTTCTGCAAAACTCGCGTATCCATTGTCATTTCCGTTTGAAACTTCGCGCTATGCGCTTGTTGCGAGTCACTTCGTTGCAAATTAAAGGAGGAATTCGGGCAAGGCATTTTTGAAACTTGTTGACAAAGTGCGATTTGAGATTCGTTATTTTAATACGCAAGCCGTGCGGCTTGCAACGCACGGGAAAGCCGTGCTAGCGAGTTTTGGCAAGGCATTTTTCTAAATCTGTTGACAAAGTGCGATTTTTGCAATATGATTGAAAATATGCAAGCGCGAATTCAATTTACAGCACAAACATCTCGCTTTACCCGACGCTTGCGAAATAACGACATTCTTCTACCCCCCCCCATAATTCCATAACATTATCCGGGGAGAATAAAATCTTTCGTTGTACAATCCAATTTCTCGCAATATGCCCGCGCGCCGAATATGGGCGGACAACGGCGGTTTGTGCCGCCTTTTGGCGTTTTAAACTCATCGGGAATTGCATTCGCAAGAATGTGAAAATATATTTATTAAGGAGTGTGTTATGGGAAAGTACATTTCACGCAATTTGGGAATAGGCGAAACAATCGTCATGCAAGGCAAAGTCCATTGGGCATGTTTGATTTGGCCTATTATTTTTTCATTCATCATCATCGGAATTCCGTGGTTGATTTCAAACATCATAAGGATGTGCACAACTGAAATCGGATTCACAAACAAGAATTTCATCGGCAAGGTCGGTCTAATCAACACAAAGGTGATGAACTCCCCGCTCAACAAACTGAACAATGTTTCGGTACAAAGCGGACTCGGAGGAAAAATTTTCGGCTACGGAACTGTTCATGTTGATTCGGCTTCGGGCAGCTACGACTACAAGTGTATCAAAAATGCTGACAATTTCCGCACAAATCTTTTGCACTCAATAGAGCAATACGAGCAAGATCGCCTAAAACAACAGGCAAAAGAAATGGCGAATGCAATGAAAGGCATGGATTAAAGAAGGAGGGATAAATGGGAAGCCTTATTTTAGGAATCATAGGTGCTCTTTTTGCACTGATTGGAATCATTCCGCTTTTGGGCCTAATGAATTATGTTGCGATTCCTTTGCTCCTTATCGGATTGATTTTGGGAATCATCGGATGCACAAAAAAGAAAGGCACGTCAATAGCGGGAACAATTATTTGTTTGCTGTTTCTTTTGATTGCCATAATTCGCCTTATCATGGGAGGAGGAATTCTGTAAATCTTGACTAAAACTCGCAGCAAGGCGACGCAAGCCGCCTTGCCGTATTTTAAATTCATAGGGAATTGCATTCATACGAATGTGGAAATATATTGAAAGGAGACATGCAAATGAAAAATTGCAAAAAAAGGAACGCTAGTTTTGACTCGCGTATTTTCTATATTGCGCTCGTCACAATGTTGACAGCAACGGCTTTATGGGCGAAACCTAAAAACACCGTGGAATACACGCCATTCAAATCGGAAAATCCAAATGCCACCGTCTTTGAATGTGAGTATATTCCAGACTGCTCTCGCTATCTTCTTGTTCTCTTCAACGATTTCGATTCGCCAAGCATAAGCTATGAAGCAAGCGAAGCATTTAAAAAAGAAGCGGTCAACTTTTCTTCGATTACAGTTTACGGATGGAAAAAGAAAAAAGGCGGATGGGAAAAATTAGGAGAATACGACACTCGCAAGGAATCAAAAGTTCTTGAATATGGCATCAACATGTATACGCACTATGCGGTGGAAGTTGAAGTTCCCGAAAACTCACTGACATTTTTAGCAAAAAAGAGCTACAACGACATGGGTTTACACCTTCACATATCAAAGGATTATGAAAAATCTTTTTATGAAAAGCGTGCCGCAAAAGAAGCCATGGAAAAAGAAATCGCTTTAAAAGAACTTTTCAATAAGTACAAAACGGCTGATGCAGAGTTGAAGAAAAAATCAAAAGGTTATGAATATCATGGAATTTCTGAATGTTATAGAACCTATAGTCTTCTTAAAGGCAAGTCACTAACTAAAGGTCATGCCTATGTTTCGGGTCTGAAGTTTTCAAATGATTTTAGTCGAGCCGAATTCTATGGGAGAGAGTGGGCATACAGTACTTTTATTGATGTATACAAGGGAAGTGTTCATGTACAGTATGCGGACGCTTCATTGCGAGAACAAATTGTGCTTCTCAGAACCAATTACAATGATGAGATTTGGTATTGCTACACACCTGATTCTAATGGCGACATAGCAATATTGGGATTTGCTGTAACAAAAAATCACAGATTTCCTTACAATTCCTCGGAAGAGAATTTGGCACTTTATGCTAAATGGTTATCACAGGGAAATTAGACTTCAGAGCAAATTATAAAATTGCGTTTCATTCAAAATCGCATTCATACGAATGTGGAAGTATATTGTAGAATCAAGGAGCAAAACTATGGAAACCTACAAAAGTTTTTTGACGGACGAGGAATTCACGCAGTGCAAAAGCCGCCTGCAAAGCATTTTGGACTTGCATCAAAATCGCTACAAGGCGGTCGGCAAACTTGACAAAAGCAATCCGGAAATCGCGAGGCGAATAGAGCAGTCAAAAGAATTTGGCAGTCTTTGCCTTTCAGAAAATGATTTGGCGGGCGAAATTTGGAAGCCCTATAAAGCCGACAAAATTGACGACGTTGAAGTGAGTTCTTATGGGCGGGTTCGCCACAACAAGAAAATTGTTTCACAGAAAGACAGCGAAGAGAAAGGCAAAGAAGTGGGCTATCTTATTTTGGACACGGAAGAAAAATTGCCGAAATGCTGCGTCTACCAAATGGTCGCGGAAGCCTTTCTAAAAACGCCAGCTTTAGAGGGATATGTGGTTCATCACATAACGAACAACGGATACGACAACAGCGTGGGCAACTTGATTTTTCTTACAAAAGAACAGCATGTTCAACTGAATCATTGAAAATCGCATTCGGACGCTTTTCAAAAAGCAAGTTCACCACAAGACGCGAGTTTTGGCGCAAGCAAAAGGCTTACCCAAAACTCATAATCACGCCACCACCTTTTCGCCTTCGTTTTTATATTTGCAGATTTTTATGTCGCCGAAAAGCCGGCTTTGGTAAATCATCGCCATCTTGAATTTCACCGCTTCCAGAATCGCCATGAACGCGCAAACTATGTCCATCTTGTTTCCGCGCCGCGTGATCAAATCCGTGAACATGCACTCGCCCTTTTCCTCGAGCTTTTCGTTCATCAAAGTGATTTTTTCGTTCACAGAAACTTCCTCGTACATATTGAGGATTTTTTCGTTGGAATATTTGCTGATCATGTTGCGGAAGATTTTCTGCATTTGCTGCAAAAGTTCCCAAGTGTCCACGCGCTCCCACTGCGACTCCACGTCGTCGAACGGAAGCATCCGCTGAATCTTCTTGCGCTCGAAAACGTAGTCGGAATCGTCCTCCTGCTCTTCCATCAGTTCCGAAAGCCGCTTGAATTTCTGGTATTCGATGAGGCGATCCACCAGTTCCTGACGCGGGTCTTCGATGTCGTCGTCATCGTATGTGACTTCCACGGGCAAAAGCATCTGGCTTTTTATGTAGACGAGTTTCGCCGCCCAGCGGTAGAATTCGGAAAGGTCGGTCAAGTCCGTATCGACGAGGCTGTCGAGGTAGTCCAAATACTGCTCGGTGATTTGCGCGATGGGAATGTCGTAAATGTTGATTTTGCTGTCGTGGATTAGCGTCCAAAGCAAATCCAAAGGCCCTTCGAATTTTCCGGCGGAATAACTTTTCGCCTTTTTGCCGGCGGAATTTTCCTGGACGGCGGGCGCGTCATCTTGAACTTGTTCCATTTTGCAACCTCGATTTTATAAACGGTAAAAAATCTTGTGCCCGAATGACTTTTTCCACGTCCGTTTCGCCCAAAGCAGAAAGAGCGGCCGCAATTTCATCGCGACAAAAGCAAAAGATTTCTCCATTTATATTATCGACAGTTCCTGTCGTTGCGTTAGTGGAAATTATTTGAATCGCCGCTTCCTCGTTTTCAATGCCGTCCAAGATTTCCAAAAGCGGAACCAA
>CAZZFL010000031.1:14832-16869 GCA_964653395.1 uncultured Treponema sp.
GAATCGCCGCTTCCTCGTTTTCAATGCCGTCCAAGATTTCCAAAAGCGGAACCAAAACGAACGCCCTTTCTTTCAGGCGCGGATGCGGAATCTGCAAATCGCTTTCGAGGATTTTTTGCCTGCCGAAAAATTCGATGTCGATGTCAAGCGAGCGCGGGCCGAAGCGGATTTCCTTTTCGCGGTCGCGCCCGAACGCCGCCTCGATCTCATGGATTTTTTCGAGCAAGGCGCGCGCGCCGACGTCATCGTCCAGAAATCCGACCAAAGCCATATTGAAAAAATCGTCCTGGTCAGAGACGTACATCGCCTTCGTACGATAAACCGAAGAAAATCTCACGCCGCAGAGGATTTTCGAAAGCTCAGAAACCGCGCCGCCAAGAATCTCTTCGGAACGCAAACACGAGAATTTTTTGTTCGAGCCAAGTCCAAGCGCGACAGCCGTCATTTCAAACCCACAAAGATTCTTCGCCATTGCCTGCGAGCTTCGCAAAGCCTCGCCAAGAAGTTCCGCTTCCGCCGGCGCTAGCCACTAGCCGCAAACTTTCGATTTGCCATCGAGTTTCGCAAGCGAAACTCGCGAAGCCAAGCACTTGCAGGGGCAAAAAACTCGCATTTTGTCCGCTAGAACAAGTCGCCGGGAACTTCTTTTTTGGCGGCGACCTTCGCGTCGCTTTTCGAAGCGGACGCGGAAGACTTTGCGGCGGAAGACGCGGGCTTTTCGGCCGCCTTTGCGGAAGCGGAAGGCTGCGACGCTTCGGAAGGCTTCGTCTCCGGCACGATGCCGCCAGTGCCCACGCCTTTCGCGCGCATTTCGGCTTCGTACTTTTTGATCTGCTCTTCGGTCACCACCTCGCCTTCCTTGTTGCGCAAAATCTGCCCCGGAAAGACCATCGCGCGAAGCGAATGCTCCAATTCCAACTTGTAGTCGGGATTGTTCTCAATGAAGGAAACGGCGTTTTCCTTGCCCTGCCCCACCTTTTCCTCGCCGCGCGTGTACCATGCGCCGCGCTTGTCGATGAGGCCGTGCTTCACCGCGCTGTCCAAAAGGCTCGCCGCGCTAGAGATTCCCTTGCCGAAATAAATGTCAAGCTCTATCTTTCGGAACGGCGGCGCGACCTTGTTCTTGACGATTTTCACGCGAACGCGGTTTCCGATGGCCTCGTCGTCGCCCTTGCCGTCAATCGTCTCGATTCGGCGGATTTCAAGCCGCACGGAAGAATAGAATTTAAGCGCGTTTCCGCCGGTCGTGGTCTCGGGATTGCCGAACATCACGCCGATTTTCATTCGGATCTGGTTTATGAAAATGACGGTGCACTTGCTCTTGCCGACGATGGCGGTGAGCTTCCGCAGGGCCTGGCTCATGAGCCGCGCCTGCATTCCCATAACCGCGTCGCCCATTTCGCCTTCGATTTCCTTTTGCGGAGTGAGGGCGGCCACCGAGTCGATTACGATTATATCGACCGCGCCCGAACGGACGAGGTTTTCGCAGATTTCCAAAGCCTGCTCTCCCGTATCAGGCTGGCTCACCCAAAGCTCGTCGATGTTCACGCCCAGATTCTTCGCGTAAATCGGATCGAGCGCGTGCTCGGCGTCGATGAACGCAGCGATGCCGCCGAGTTTCTGCGCCTCCGCCACGGCGTGCAATGCGAGCGTGGTCTTTCCCGAACTTTCAGGGCCGTACATTTCGATGATTCGCCCGCGAGGATAGCCGCCGATTCCCAAAGCCTCGTCGAGCAAAATCGAGCCTGAAGGAATCACGTCGATTTTCGCCACGTCCGTATGCGCGCCCAGCTTCATCAGCGAGCCTTGCCCGAACTGCTTTTCAATCTGCAAGCGGGCGGCCTCCAAAGCCTGAAGTTTTTCCGTCGGAGCCGCCGCGTCCTTTTTTTCTGCCATAAATCACCCCTGTTTCGTCCGCCACGCGGACATTTGATTCGCAGTTTTAGAGCAAAACCGCAGACCGAATCGCCGCACGAGGAAATTCGGTGCATCTTCACCCATTAACATATATTTTTTTTCAAACTTTTTAAGGCTACG
>CAZZFL010000032.1:0-16729 GCA_964653395.1 uncultured Treponema sp.
TTAGGAACGCATTCTATGCCGTGCATGGCTATGCTTTTAAGGATCCTGAATTAACAGAATTCTTCTTAGAGAATTTAAAGGGATACCGTGATCTAATGAAACAAGGTTTTGATGAAAAATCCTTAAATGAAATCGAGTGGAAGAACATTGAGCTGATAAGGAAAATGGAAAATATGAAAGAGCCAGTTATTTTGTCGGATTGGTTGGAGTGAGGAACGCATAGAAACAAAAATATGAAAATGATAGAATGGCGATGAAACAAACTTTAAACTTTCCTCAAAAATTAAGTCCGCAGATTTCAAAAGGAACTTAATTTCGCCTGCGTTAAGCAACTTGTTGCGACGCAGGCAAATACAATAAACGAGTTTTTGGCGAAGCAAAAAACTCGAAGTTAAAGTTTGCGGCAATATTTTTGATGCAAACTTTAAACTTTCCTTTGTTTTCAACAGCGAAAAAAATGACGCGTGAAGAAACGCGCGTCATTTTTTCATTGCATCACATATTCGGAAACAGGCAATATGAAACTTGAGTTTTCACAAAAATTCAGGTTAAAAATTCACAAGCAGATTTTGCGTGAATTTTTAAATGTTCCTTGATAATATTTTATCCAACAAATCTTCATTAAGTTCCGAGTAAATTTTATCAATGTCTTTTTCTTCAAATTTATCAAACAGTTTGGCGACATCTGTTTTTTTTAGTCTTTCTCTTAATTTTTCTTCGAATCTATATTTTATTATTTTTGCAGGATTTCCTCCTACAACACTGTATGGCTCAACATCTTTAGTTACGACGGCACCAGCGGCTACTATTGCGCCTTGCCCTACAGTCACGCCTGAACAAACTATAGCATTTTGACCTATCCAAACATCATCTTTTATTACTATGTTGCCTTTTGATCCAGCTTCTCTTTTATGACCAAAACACATTACTTTAAACGGATATGTTGAAACAGTGTTTATATTGTGTTCCCCGCCAAGTAAAAATTGAACGCCAGAAGCAATCGAACAATAGGAGCCTATAATCAATTTTGTATCAAATGCACTGCTATCACTTATATAAATTTCACCATAGGTTTTTCTACCGACTACAACTTTTGATAAGTCGCAAAAATTCTTTATACTTGTATGATTATGAGCATTCAATTTTCGATATTTTTTTTGGAAGAATTTTATTTTAAATTTTCTTTTTATAAAATTTATCATAATACAGTATTTCCTTAAATTTGACTCTTTCGATATAAAAAAGAAAGTTTGTCATCTTTTTAACAATTTTTTTTTATGTATGACCTCAAATTTTTTTTCAAACTATTTAGCACATCAAAAAATATTTTCAATTTCAAATTTCATATTGAAAATGAAGACTGAATTATTTTTCTTGATTATTCTATTGTTACTGAAGCACACATATCGCAATCACATCTTGTTTTACGAAGTGATCGCCCTGCCAAACGGCAGGGCAAATCCTTTCGCAGACTTCAGTCCGCCTTGTTCTGCAATCGTCTTCATCGCCGTCATAGTCGCAAGCCGTTTTGAGTCTTGCTTAACGAGCTTTTGTTTTACAAAAACTCGTGGCATTTCGTTCTACAGTACAGGCTTCATCGATGTCATGTAGGCGCGGAGTTTCCGTCCCACCACTTCAATCGGGTGGTTTCGGATTTCGGCGTTCACGGCGACAAGCTGTACGTTGGAAACGGCGCAGTCCTTTTGCTCAAGTCCCTTGCCGATGTCGGCGGTCGAAACTGTCTTCATGAAATCTTTCAGCAGCGGAACGGCGGCGTTCGCAAAAAGGTAGCAGCCGTATTCTGCCGTGTCGGAAATGACGCGGTTCATTTCGTAGAGCTTCTTTCGGTCGATGAGGTTCGCGATGAGCGGCACTTCATGGAGCGATTCGTAGTACGCGCTTTCTTCCTTGATTCCGGCGTCCACCATCGTCTCGAACGCGAGTTCGCATCCGGCCTTTATCATCGCCACGAGAAGGATTCCCTTGTCGAAATATTCCTGTTCGGAAATCGCTTCGGAAGATTCCGCCGTCGTCTCGAACGCGAGCTTTCCTGTCTCTTCGCGCCATGTCAAAAGGTCGTGATCTTTGTTTGCCCAGTCCTGCATCATCGTTGCGCTGAATTTTCCGCTGATGATGTCGTCCATGTGCTTGCGGTAAAGCGGCGTGCAGATTTTTTTGATTTCCTTGGAAAGTTCGTTCGCGCGGATTTTCGCGGGATTTGAAAGCCTGTCCATCATGTTCGTGATGCCGCCCCATTTGAGCGCTTCGGAAACGACGTTCCAGCCGTGCATCAAAAATTTCGTCGCGTATTCGGGCGCGATTCCGCTTTCGACCATTTTGTCGTAGCAGAGGATTGTTCCAGTCTGGAGCATTCCGCAGAGAATTGTCTGCTCGCCCATAAGATCGGATTTCACTTCCGCCACGAACGACGATTCGAGCACACCCGCCTTGCTTCCGCCCATGCCGACGGCGAGAGCCTTCGCATACGCCCAGCCTTTTCCTTCGGGGTCGTTGTCCGGATGGACGGCGATCAAATCCGGCACTCCGAAACCGCGCTGGAATTCGTGCCACACTTCCGTGCCGGGACCTTTCGGCGCGCACATTATGACGGTGATGTCCTTTCGAATCTGCATTCCTTCTTCAATCATGTTGAAGCCGTGGCTGTACCAAAGAGCGGCTCCCTGCTTCATCTTCGCCATGACCTCCGTGATGACCGGCGTGTGCTGCTTGTCCGGCGTGAGATTTCCCACGAGGTCCGCGCTCGGAATCATTTCGTCGTAAGTTCCCACTTTGAATCCGTTTTCGGTCGCGTTTTTCCACGACTGACGCTTTTCCGAAATCGCAGAATCGCGCAGCGCGTAGGAAACGTCAAGCCCGCTGTCCCGCAGACACATTCCCTGATTCAAGCCCTGTGCGCCGCATCCGACGATCACGATTTTCTTGCCCTTGAGAGCCTTCACGCCGTCCGCGAATTCTTCTTTCGCCATCGAGCGGCAATGTCCCAGCTGCATCCTGGCTTCGCGCCACGGAATCGAATTGAAATAATTGTTTCCCATTTTGGAATCTCCTGATAGTTTGGGCGTTCCCCGCTTCGCGGGTCGGGCTTTTCGTGGTTCCGCGCTGACCGCGCTACATTGCCCCGCACGCGGGGCAATTGCTAAAGCAACCACTACAATCCCTAACGCATTTTTATTATTATAGAGAAAAAAACGAATTGAGTAAAGAGGGATACGGCATTCGCGAAAAAAGGAAACGTCGCAGCGCTGCGACGTTGTCTCCCTCCAAATAAATATGTTGTAATTTTCCGCCAAAAATGTTATCATAAAAAAATGCGAAGAATTATTCCTGCGTTTTTTGTGATTGTCGCAATGGTCTTGCTCGTGATTTTTCTTACGAAAAAAACTTCCGAGTCTGCGGGAAAAAGCGGCACGCAGAATCTGCCCGCTTCCGGCAATTTTCAGGGCGAAGGTTTTTCCGCCGCGGAAAACTCGCTTGGAATCGAGGACAGCGCGATCGTTTCGTTTATGCCGCTCCGCGCGAACGAAACCCTTTTGGGCTCGAGCGGATTCGATTTGAACGGCGACAATTTTGACGACGAAATTCTCGTGGTGCGAAAAAGCGAAAGTCCTTTTTTGTATTTGATTGTCGGACTTTACAATCAGGAAACCACGCTTTACGATCGCGTCGCCGAATTGCGCACGGAAATCACGCAGTTGCGCTCGCTTTCCTACAACGGAATGGACGTGACGGGCGACCACAGGATCGCGCTTGTTTATCAGGGCTTCACCGACGACGAGCATGCGGTCTTGCAAATGTTTTTTTGCAGGCGAGGCGGCGTGGTAAATATCGGCAGCTTCAAGTCCGACGGAACGATTTTCATTCAGCAATACAATCGCAGCGAAACTTACGAGCTTTCCCAGTCTTCGGGCAGAAGTTTTCCCGTTTGGGTTTACGCTTCGGACACTCGCCCCGGCGCGGGAAATTTGAGCCAAGTCCAAACCGAATACAATTGGGATGAAGGCGCGGGTCGCTACGTTCAGACGCGGCAGGTTTTCGTCACGGGAAAAAATATCGCCGCCGCGGAATTGGCGAAGATTCAGGACGGCACTGTGGAAACTTTCGCGAATTATTTGAACGGCCTGTGGTACATGACAGACAGCCCGGAAAAAGAAATCCGCTACATTTTCTTTGACTACGCCGCGCGCGAAGTGATTTTTTTGGTGGGCGATTCGCAGGAAGTTTTCAACTGGCAGAATTCGAATTTGTATCACAACGGAATTTATCTTTCCACTGTGAATGTTTCAATAGAAAATTTGCGCAGAAGATTCGACATCGGACTCACCGGCATCAACGAAATGCGCGTCCGCGTCCACGATGACGTTCGAATGCTGCTCCAGACCGACGCGCTTTGGAACGGTCAATACAAGAAGATGAACATGCGCCGTGATTTCAATTCTGGCGAAGAAGTTTCGCGCGAATTGGCCGCGCTCCGTGAAAGGCTTGAGGAAGTTCCGAATTGGATCGCGCCGAACGGAATTTCCGTGACGTTCAAAGACGGCAGCTACAAAATCAGCGGCGAAGGGCAGGACGAAAACGGCGTCTATTTTTTGACGATGGTAAAATCCGCGTTCGTCGTCCAGTTCAATTCCCGCGCGAAAAATCGATATTTCGGTGAAGCGTACACGCTTTCGTATTCGCAGGCGAACGACACGCTTTTGTTTCAGCCCGCGAGAATCCTTTCTTCGGACGTCTACGAGATTCCCGGAAAGGTCATCGTCCTTTCCGCCGGAGAGTCGGACTAATTGACAATATTCGCGTTTTTCATTAAACTTAAAATCATGACTGCGAACGAACTTCGTGCGAAATTTATCGAATTTTTTAAAAGCAAAAATCACGCCGAGATTTCGGGGCAAAGCCTGATTCCCGAAAACGATCCTTCGGTGCTTTTTACCACGGCTGGAATGCATCCGCTCGTGCCCTATCTTTTGGGCGAGCCTCATCCGGCGGGAACGCGCCTCACTGACTACCAGAAATGCATCCGCACCGGCGACATCGACGAAGTGGGCGACACGAGCCATCTCACTTGTTTCGAGATGCTCGGCAACTGGTCGCTCGGCGATTATTTTAAAAAGGAAGCGATTTCTTTTTCCTATGAATTTTTGACCGATCCGAAATGGCTCGCGCTCGATCCGCGCATGCTTTCCGTGACGGTTTTTGAAGGCGACGAAAACGCGCCGCGCGATGACGAGGCGGCCGAATGCTGGAAGAGCGTCGGCATGAGCGAAGACAAAATCGCGTATTTGCCGGCGAGCGACAATTGGTGGGCGGCAGGTCCTGTCGGCCCGTGCGGTCCTGACACCGAAATCTTTTATTGGGTGGGGGAAGGAATTCCGCCTGAAGGCTCGAACAAAAAAACTGACAGCGCGAATTGGATGGAAATTTGGAACAATGTTTTCATGCAATTCAATCGCAAGGACGAGCGCACTCTCGAGCCGCTTCCCAAAAAAAATGTAGACACTGGAATGGGACTTGAGCGCACGAACTGCATTTTGCAAGGAAAGACTTCGGTTTATTTGACGGAAGTTTTCCAGCCGATTATCGCGGAAATCGAAAAGCTTGCCTCATACAATTATGGCGCGGATGATGCGAAGGACACGAGCGTCCGAATCATCGCCGACCATGCCCGCGCGGCGGTTTTTATTTTGGGAGATCAGCGCGGAGTCTCGCCGAGCAATTTGGGCGCGGGCTACGTCTTGCGCCGCCTGATTCGCCGCGCAGTCCGCCACGGAATGAAACTCAGCATCGAGAAAAATTTCCTCGCGCAAGTCGCCGTCGCCGTGATTGAAAATTTCAAAAACGCCTATCCCGAATTGGAACAGAACAAGGAAAAGATTTTCTCCGAACTCAACACGGAAGAAGACAGGTTCCGCTTGACGCTGAAAAACGGCGAGGCGGAATTCCAGCGGCTTTTGCCGAATCTGATGAAAAATCCGAAAAAGGAAATCAGCGGAAAAGTGGCGTTCCGTCTTTACGACACGTTCGGCTTCCCGCTTGAACTCACCGAGGAATTGGCCGCCGAAAACGGATTTACGGTTGACAAGGCCGGATTCAAGGAAGCGGAAAAAAAGCATCAGGAAGCTTCGAAAAGTTTGGACGCGGGGCAGGCGAAAGGCGGTCTCGCCGAGCAAAGCGAAATCACCACGAAATATCACACGGCGACCCATCTTTTGCAGCAGGCTTTGACGGAAGTTTTGGGCGCGGAAGTCGCGCAAAAAGGCAGCAACATCAACAACGAGCGAATGCGCTTCGACTTTACGTTCGGCCGCCCGATGACCGCCGAGGAAATCGAGCGCGTCGAAAAAATCGTCAACGAAAAAATAAAGGAAGATTTGCCGGTTACGATGGAAATTCTTCCTTTGGAAAAGGCGAAGGAAAGCGGCGCGCGCGCGCTTTTTACGAACAAGTACGGCGAAGACGTAAAAGTCTATACGATCGGCAGAGATTCCGAGCGCGACTGGTTCAGCAAGGAAGTCTGCGGCGGCCCGCACGTTCAGCACACGGCGCAAATCGGCGATTTCAAAATCACGAAGGAACAGTCGTCGTCGGCAGGCGTTCGCAGAATCCGCGCCGTGATTTCCGGCGGTTTGCCTTTGGAAAAATAAATAATTTGAGTCACTTTGCGATTCAAACTTGTAACTTAACGCAAATATCTTAGTTTAATTTGAAGAGGATAAAACTTATGAAAAAAATTTTGTTTGGTACTCTCTTGTCTTTGGTCGGCATTTTCGGCGTGACGGCGCAAAATTTGATGCAGACGCTCGCCGTCGTGAAATACGGCGATTCTGAAGCCGTTACCGTAAAGGAAGTCAAGGATCTCGTGGATTCGCAGGAAAAAGAGGCGGGACGCAAACTCACTCCCCAAGAGCGCGAACAAGTTTATGAAGCCGTGATAAACCAAAAGCTCGTTTTGCAAGCGGCCAAAAAAGCGGGCATCACAGTTCAGTCTACGGAAATTGACCAAATGTTTTTGCAGAACATTTCCCAGCAATTGGGACTTCCTCGCGTTTATTCCGAAAAGGAATTGGACGATCTTGTTCGGCAGGAGAAAAAAATTCCGTTTTCCCAATTTGTCAAAGAAGAAACTGGAATGACTGTCGCCGAAGTAAAGAATAATATGATTCGCCCCGCGATTGTAGTTCAACGCTACATTTTGTCGCAAAAGCAAAACGAATTGCAGAAAGTGGCCGCCACGGACAAAGAAATCCGCGATTATTATGAATTGAACAAAATAAATTTCAATCGCCCCGATTCTTTGAAGATTTTTCTCGTCGCCGCGCCCAAACAGGGAAATCCTAACGCCAAATCGAAAATTGACGGTCTTTTGGCGGAATTGAAAAGCGGCAAGACTTCAGTGGATAAAATTCGCGCGGAAAATACGGATCCACAAAAATCAGGTTATGTGAGCACGAATATTTTCGTGATGAAAACTCCGCAACACGCGGCGTCATTGGGAATTTCCTCCGAGCAACTTTTGGCGATGTTTGACGAGCCTTTGCACAAGCCTTCCGATGTTCGCGAAAATCCGCAGTCGTACCAATTTTATGAGATTTTGGAAAAATATCCGGCCGCGGCTTTGACGCTTTCGGACGTGATTCAGCCTGATTCAACTCAAACTGTTTACGAAATGATTCGCGCCGCTTTGACGCAGCAGAAGCAATATCAGTTTCTTGAAAAATCTCGTCAGGATTTGCTGAAATCGCTCAACACGGCGGAAAATGTTCAGCGGAAGAAAACCGGAGACGAGCTTATAAAGTTGCTTTCTTGGTAGCGCGATGAACAGGCACGAGTCCAGGCTTGCCGCCGTTCAAGGAATGTATTCTTGGGATTTGGGCGGGCAAAAAGATGCCGCCGCGATTTCGTTCAATTGGATTGAAAACGCGAGCGACGATGATTTGATTTTTGCCCGGCACGTTTTGAGCGGCTCGCTTGAAAACATCGAACAAATTGATTCTCTTGTAAAATCCCATCTTGCGCCGAATTGGGATTTTTCGCGTTTGAATCGCGTCGCGCTTGCGATTTTGCGCATAAGCATTTTTTCGATTTTATATCAAAAGGAAATCGAAAGTCCGATTATAATCGACGAGGCTTTGGAAATTGCGAAATCTCTCGGCGTGGAAGACAATTGCAAATTCATAAACGGAGTTTTGGACAAGATTTCAAAAGAAACGAGGCAATGAAAAATCGCGCAAAAAAAATTTCTTTTCTCGCAGGAATTTTCCTTGTCATGCTTTTCGCGTCGTGCTCTTCAAAAACCCGCGTGTCGTCTTTGATTTCTAGCCTCGACGAAGTGGATCGCTATATCGTGCAAAACAATCCTTCCGATGCCTTGAAAATTTTGGCGCAATTGCAGAAAAAGACAGTCTCCCCGATGGAGGCTGTGGGAATATACAAGCGATATGTTTTGCTTTCCGAAAAAAAATCTGGCGAAAAAGTCATCGTAAAAAATCTGAAAAAGCATCCCAAAAATTTGGAATTGAACGCGATTTATACCGCGATTTTGAAGGATTCCGGCGAATATGAAAAAGCTTTTTCGCAATCCGAAATTTTGCGGGGCACTAAATATTCTTCGCTTTACGCGGAAATGTATTTTCGCAATTTGCTTTCAAAAGATGGCGAACGGGATTTGGATTTTTTTCTTGGCGCGGATTTTCTTCCGATTTATCACGGAGCATGGCAAGTTTCGCACGATAACGCTTGGCTTCGAAATGAGTCGCTTGCGTATTTGGCGCGAGGCGAATTCAGCGCGGCGGCGACCCTTGCTCCCGAAACAAAAAAAAGTGGCGCGGATGCATATTTTTGGGCGGCGGTTTTGTACGATGGACAAAAATATGAATATGCCGCGGAAAGTCTTTTGGAGGCAAAACGCCTTTTTGCGCGTAATGAAAATGCGTTCTATGAAGGAATCCCCGACAGGACTCAAGTGAGCGCGGTGGAAGTGGCTTCGTTGCTTTCGGACTGCTATGTGCATTTGGGCGAAGACGATGTGGCGGAAAATGTGCGCGATGATTTGATTGCCAGCCTCATGCTTTCTGGAGCGGAACAAGATTCTTCGGATTTGCTCGCTCGAGTTTATTTGAACAGCGCGCTTTATTTTCAGGAACGCGACAATCCGCAGGATGCAAAAAAAATACTTGACTTTGTTGTGGAAAAATGGCCAGACTTTTCGCCGGCTCTCATTGCTTACGGAAATTTTGCCTATGAAAGTGCGCGGCGAGTTTTGGACGATCCGCTCACGCGTGCTTTGCGCGCCGCGGGCATTGTCAGCGCGGACATAAAACGCTTTGACGAACTTCCGCGCGTTCCTGTCAGCGACGCTCTTGCTCGAATGCACGAATCGCTCGAGCGCACTGGCGATAAAAATTTGCATGTCGCGATTTTGGATTTGGAAGATCGAGTTTCCACTAGTAGCGACGAGCGCGCGCGGATTTCAAAAATTTGGCGACTTTTGGAACAAAATACGCTTGCGCCGAATTTGTATCCACCGGAAATTGTTCAATATGCGCTTCGCATTTTTTTGGAATTTGAAAAATATGACGATGCGAAAAATATTTTCGTAAAATATTTAAATGCTCGTTTTGGATTTGACGAAGGAAAGCCGTTTGAACGCGAACTTTTGGAAAACCTTCTGGAAATGGATTTGTGGGAAATTGAATACGCCGCATTTTTTGCGGCTTCCCAAAATGATTCGCTTTTGGCGAAAAAACTTTATGAGCGCGCGGTTTTCGGCGAAAAGAAAACTTCAGGCAATTCTTTCGACGCATTTGAATTTTCTCCCGAATGCGACATTCAAAGCGCGGCGAATTTGGCGATGCTTTATTCAAGCACAGGCGACAAGGAAACTGCGCTGAAATTGTACGGAGCCGCCGCGAATCGTGCCACGGACAGTTATTTGAAATCTGAAATTATGTACAGGCTTGGATGCACTTATAACAAGTTGGAACAAAAAAGCGACGCGCGTCGTTCGCTTGAATACGCGCTCTATCTTAATCCCGGCAATGGCAACGCGCGACTTTTGCTTAGCGAATTGAAATCGTAAAATTAAGATTGACGGCGGGCACAAGCAAAATCAGACTTTCAAAAGCCGAAGTTCTTCGAAAGTTTGATTTGTGCGGAAAGTTTCAAACCTCGACGCGAGCGTCGAGGTTTGTTGATTTTAGCGGTTTATTTTGTGATGATTGCTATGATGTCGCTCATTTTTACGATGAGATATTCTTCGCCATCGATTTTGATTTGCGTGCCAGAATATTTGTCGTACATAATTCGTTCGCCGACTTTTACAGTAACTGGATCTTTTTCTGTTCCAGGACCTACTGCTTCAACGATGGCAGTTTGAGTTTTTTCCTGCGCTGCGTCCGGAATGATGATTCCCGAAGCGGTTTTTGTTTCGGCTTTGTCGGCTTTGAGCAAGACACGGTCTGCTAAAGGTTTTACTTTCATTTTATGTCCTCGATTATAAATAGAAATTTCAAGTTTTCAACGAAAACCTTTCTTTAAAGATATAAAATTTTGGGCGAAAAGTCAACATCGGAATAGAGAAAAATTGACAACATTGGGCTTTTTGATGTATAATACAAATTGATTTATTTGAAATCTTGCGTGCGAAAAAAATCAGTTTTATTCGTATGCAAAAAATGTCGTGCATTTTTTACGCAATGTCAAATTTCTCGACATTCAACTTGAATTAAAAATCTGCCGATATTTAAAATGCGACACGGATTTTTAAGCGCATGCTTTTTTGTGTGCGATAAAGGCGACAACTTGTTTGCCAGGGGGTGGTTCATGGCTGAAGATGAGGAAAATTCCAAGAAACGAAAATCGAAGACAATGGTTACGAAAATCGTTGCCGTCATAGGATTGACAAATGTCGTTCTTTTGGCGCTGCTGAATTTGTTCGTGATTTGGCAAGTGCGCAATATGACTGTCAAAGACACCAATGAAAATGTGAATTCGCTTTTTGATTCGTATTTGGAAAGCGTTGACACTTTTGTTGACAACACTTTGACCAAACTTGATTTCTATGCGAATTCCGATGTGGTTTACGATGGCGGAAGCGCGGAGGAAATCGGGCGATGGCTCACGACTACGGTAGATCGCCGTCCGCAAGGTTTTTCTTATGTGCTGTTCATCGGCGCGAACGGAAATTCTTTTTATGATTCTGGAAACACGGGCTTCCATGGCGATCGCGCGTATTACAAGCAGATTATGGAGCAAGGCGCGACTTTCGTGGTGAACAATCCGACTCTTGCGAAAGCCACTGGCAAAGTGAGCGTTATGTTCGTAAAGGCCGCGTTCAATAAAAATCATCAAGTTGTGGGAATGTTCGTCGGCGTGGCTGGAATGGATTATTTGCAGAATTTGATTTCCAGTTTGAAAATCGGGGAAGACGGACACAGCTTTATGTTGGACGGAAATGGCGAAGTGATTGCGCATTATGACAGCGAACTAGTGATGACGACGAACTATCTCAAAGATGACGATGTGAGCGCGGACGTAAAAACTTTGGCAAGCGCAATGCTTTCGAATCAGCGCGGACAGACGGAAATCAAAAACGGTTCGGAGCAGCTTCGCGTCGTGTACAGCAAAGTGGCGAAAACTCCGTGGGCGATGGGCATTGCGATTCCTGTAAGCCAAATCCACAAAACCGCCGACAGCCTCAGTCGGTTCTTGATGGTGGGCAACCTGATATTGGCGGTGATAATTTTGGTGGTTTTGGCTCTGATGATTGCCGGCTCGCTTAGTCCATTGCGAAATGTCGTTTTGGCAATTGAAGACATTGCCAGCGGCAACGCCGATTTGACAAAGCGTCTCACCAAAACCGCGAATGACGAAATTGGCGATGTCGTGGACGGCTTCAATCGATTCGTGATTAAATTGCAGGAAATTATGATTGAAATAAAATCGTCCAAGGAAAATCTTTCTGTGGTGGGCGGCGACATGGTGAACGCCAACGGCAGGACGGAACTTCTCATCAACAAAATCATCGAGTACATCGAGATGGTAAAAGACAGCGTGATCACGCAAGGTTCCAGCGTTCAGCTGACTTCAGCGCGGGTCACGGAAATTACTGGCAATATCAAGCAACTTGAAGGTCTCATTGAAACTCAGACGGACGGAGTGACGCAGGCAAGCGCGGCCGTCGAACAAATGATTGGCAACATTGGTTCGGTGAACACTTCCGTTAGAAAACTTTCGGATTCTTTTGTGGGACTTCGCAAAAATGCCGACGAAGGAATTGAAAAATCGCAGGCCGTAAGTGAGCGGATTTTTCAGATTGAATCGGAATCGAAAATGTTGCAGGAAGCGAATATGGTCATTGCCACGATTGCCGAAGAGACTAATTTGCTTGCAATGAATGCCGCCATTGAAGCGGCTCACGCAGGCGAAGTGGGAAAAGGATTCAGCGTAGTGGCGGATGAAATTCGAAAGCTTTCAGAAACTTCTTCGGAACAATCCAAAACAATCGGCGCACAATTGATGAAAATCCGCGATTCGATTGGACAGGTTTCAGAATTCTCCACGGAATCCAGTTCGGCATTCCAAGCCGTAGCCGAGAACATTCAAATGACTGACGAATTGGTTCGCCAAATCAGCGGCGCAATGAGCGAACAGTCGGAAGGTTCAAATCAAGTTTTGTCCGCGCTCAAATTGATGAGCGAAAGCACCGAAGCAGTCCGCACCGCTTCCCACAGCATGACGGAAGGAAGTTCCGTAATTTTGAATGAAGTGGAGACGCTCAAGGAACACACGGAAACGATAAATTCCAACGTGCAAAAAATGGACGAAGGCGTAACAAAAATCTACGAAACGAAGGAAACTTTGGGACGGCTTTCGCGGCACATGAACGACACGATTGCGCAAATTGCCGAGGAAATCGGACAGTTCAAAGTTTAAGTTTCAAATAACATTTTCATGACGTTTCAAAATCTGCGCTGAAATCATGCGCGGATTTTGAATTTATAGTACGCCGTCGCAATTCTCAAAAATCGTGATTGACATTTTTCACTGTTAGAAAAACAAGGAGAAAATATTTTATGAATGCTAAAATAAAAATTATGCTTTGTGCTGTTGCGGCCGCCGCAGTCTCAATTATGGCAGTTGTATTGTTTCAGATAGTTTGTGCGATCTTGACATTCATGCCGACAGTAGAAAAATTTGATATTGACTATATTAAAGTTGGACGCGCTGCCGTCTGGCTAATGGAAAACCAATGTTAAAAACAGCGTCAGAATATTGCCGCTGTTTTTAACGCCGAGTTTGCGTTGCAAACTCGCTTATTATACTGCGATTTTTCGCCTCGCTGCAAAATCGCGTTTTCAACATTCTCGAAAACTGAAGTTTCCTGCGATGTTGAAAAGCAAAGAACAGAATGATTATGACAATGTTCGGCGTGAGCCCAAAATTTATTTTTTTATGTCCAATAAGATTATAAAAGATGAAGCAAAGCTCTTTGATGCTCTTTTGGGGAAATTCGATTTTCCAAAGGATGTTGATTTTTATCTGTATGTATATAAAAAATCGAGGCGGCTTAATAAGTATTGGTCGCCCGATTACAATAAATTCTTTTTTGACATAATAGACATGCATTATGAAGATTTGTATCTTATACTGAAATGCAAGAACGACACGTTTGAAGTCTTAGAAAGAGAAGAATGTCTGTTTAAAGACTGAAGTGCGCAGAAGCAAGAACCTTTGCGCGATTCATAAAAATATAGTATACTGTTTGTTTAAGAATGTCATGGAAAGTAGCGCGGACTTTCGAAACGCCGCTGCGCGCATTTTCGCTGGCACGGCGTTTTGTCTGAAAAGCCTTGCGATGGCGATTCTGCTGCGCGGGCGGCGTTCGCGCGTTCTGGCTGTTTTGAGGAATTGTTGATGAAAATCGATTTGAAGAAAATGATGCTTTTGTTGTTTTATCCTGTAGAATTTTTGCTGATTGATAAAATAATGATTCCGCGCATAGAATTTTTCATAGGAACGTTTAAAGTTTGCGTCAAAAATATTGCCGCAAACTTTAACTTCGAGTTTTTCAAAACTCGTTTATCATACTGCGATTTTTCGCTCCGCTACAAAATCGTGTTTTTAACAGTGAAGAAAGTTGAAACTTTCTTCACTGTTAAAAAACAAGGAACGATAATTATTTTCGTTCTCTCAATGGTTCTTTTTGTCCGGCATTCTTTTAAAAGGATTGTGATAAAAAGGCTTTTTATATACATAATGTCCATTGGTTTGATAAGTTTTTTGTCAACTTTTATATTTGCAAATCATAGGATTTCCATTGCCCAGCAATTACTGTGGCTAAAAAATATCTATACTTATGCTTTTGTATTTATTTTTGTTGTCTGTAGTTTGGTTGTAAATCTGCCTGCTTATGGCATTCTTATAATTTTGGACAAATATACGATTAAAGCAAAGGAATAAAAAGGTTTGTTATGCTAAAGAAAATGATGCTTTTGTTGTGCCTCGTTTTGACGGACTTGAAAGGAGAAACGCCGATGAAAAAAATCGTTTTTGAGCCGCAGGCGTGGAACGACTTGGAATTCGATTGGAATGAATATGTATGGAGCGAATTCGAAAATCCGTGCAGCCCGGACATTGGCATATCGAAAATGAATGCGCTTTCGATGAACGTTCCCGAAAAGATACGCGTGGGCAAAAAAGGTGTCGCGAAAATTCCCGTTCCAGTTTGCGTGTCTTTTTGGCTTACAGAATACCGAGCGTGCAAATACAGCGAGCCGGAACACAAAAAAATGATTCACGTAAAATCTTTGGGCGAAACGGAATCTGCGTGTTTTTTGCATTATCCGATAGAACGCGTGGTAAAATACAATGGTGATGGCATCCAAGAAGTTTTGGCTGTAAATCCTTTGCAGGCGGACGCTGAAAAAGAGCGGCTCGAAATGATTCAAAAATGCAAACATCTGCCGGACGAAATGCTTGATGAAGGGCAGGTGATGGGAGGGGATTTGACATTCAATCTCAGCGATTATATGGACGAGCCTTTGTCATGCGGAAAATATGAAATCTATTTTACATACTGCGGCCTTGAAAGCGAGCGCAGGATTGTGGAAATAGCGTATGAAGAATAGACACGATGCGTCGAAGCGGTGTAACGCAGTGTGCGGATGTGCAGGACATTCTGAACGGACTAGAATGAAGGAAAACAAGTGGTTCGTTCATTGTTGAGGAGCAGGAATATGTTAAAAGTTAACGCAAAATATCAAGTTGCCATCAAAAATAAATTGAGCGAGGTTGATTCATGAAATATATTCAAGAACTCATTTATTATTTTCGGGCTGTTATAAAAGCTTTCTTCTCTTTTAAAATTGTCAAGATTGTCCTTGCGACATTGGCTACAATTTTTGTTATATGGTATCTCTTTTGTTTTTTTATTATGTGGTATTATAGATTCTCCCTTCTTCATGTTACGAGAATAATGCAAGATATAGGAAAAAATGATAATGTTGAAAAAATGTTATATTTAGACCAGATGGTGGATGACGAAGCGATTTTGTCGGTAGGAATCCTCCTGAAGAATGGACTTCAAATATACTTTGGCGAAATATATGAGAATAAATGCGATGAACTTGTGTTTGATGTCTATATGTCAATAGAAAACTGCCGGGTGTATCTTGTAGAATATGACGCGCAAAAAGATACCATTAAGATAAATAGGAACGGTTATCCGCATTTGCTGGACATCGGCAACAGTTTTTGGACGGCGATAGAGAAATCACAGGAACTGTACGAAAAGGCGCTCGCCCTTCCGCTTCTTTCTGAGGAAGAGATGAAAGACAGGGACGGACTGAAGGCGCTGCTAAAGGAATCTGGCAAGGACTCCATTCTCGTCAGGACAAACATTCCGGACTGGCTAGAATGAAGGAAAACAGGCGTTTCATTAATTATTGAAGAGTATGCGCCGCTGATTAGGGCATTTTGGCGCGCAAGGAAAGTGGAGGGAACAATGAAGAATAACAGAGTGATAATATCGACCGCCGTTTTAATCGCGCTTTTTTTTGCACCAGTGCCCGCTTATTTATTGTGCAAGTCTTCTGCCCATCCTGTTGAACGAATAAGCGAAAATGAAAAGGTGTCCAAAGTAAGATTGTTGAAAGGCAAGTCGAGAGTGCTCGTAATAAAATATGACATAGAAATCGAAATCCGAAATGGACATAAAGTCCTTCTCCATAACGTCGAACGGTCATTGAGAAACAAGGAAATCGCGTTGTGGAAAATAGACGATATAGGATATCATGGAGGCTCGTGTTATGAAATTTGCGAAACATACGTGCAGGAATACAATGCCGATGACATAGAAATTTTGGGGAAAATTATTGGTGTTCCGCTGAATTCCGTAGATGATGTTGTAAACAATGTCGAAGAGTTGTACAATTTGTATTGCTCGTTTGAAATGAATGGAATGAAAGAGCGCATTTACAAGGATAAATTTGTAGTCAAGGCTGATTTCAAGAAAAGCATGTAGTTCGAGTTTGAATACACTTCCGTTATGAAAAGAAGCAAGAATGTTTTTCATTGTGGAAATAGCGTATGAAGAATAAACACGATGCGTCGAGGCGGGGAGATTTTACCGTTATGAAAAAGACAAGAATATGCGCCACGATTTTTGCGGCACTGCTGCTGTGCGCAGCGGCGTTCGCCTTTTGGGCCATAC
>CAZZFL010000033.1:0-15815 GCA_964653395.1 uncultured Treponema sp.
TGGTGCTTTGACATCGCGGAAGTGATTTCGCTCTTGCTTTCGCTGTTTTTCTTTTCGCGGACGTACAAGAATAAAATCAAGACGCTTTCGCCCGAAGTTTGAGTGCAAAATTCGCAGCGCCTTTATCGCAAACTTTTCTCCCCGCGAAAAAATTGCGTGCGTTTTTCTTTCCAAAGGTATAGACAAGATTCTTGATTTTTGTTATAATGTCCACTACGCTTAATATATGTGTGTGTTTTTCAAACACGAGGAGGCCAGTTGGCAGACAATAGGGGCACACGGATTAACGAAAGAATCCGCGTCAGAGAAGTCAGACTTATAGACGATCAGGGCGGACAGCTTGGAATAATTCCCACAGTTGACGCGCTCAGAATGGCTAGGGAAAGAGATCTCGACCTCGTTGAAGTCGCGCCAAACGCCAACCCGCCGGTTTGCAAAATACTCGATTTCGGACGGTACCGCTTTGAACAGGAGAAAAAGCTCCGTGACTCCAAGAAAAAGCAGAAGGTATTGAAACTCAAAGAGATCAGGATGCAGCCCAAAATCGGACCGGGCGATCTTGACACGAAAGCGAAGCACATACAGGAATTCCTTGACGAGGGCGACAAGGTGAAAGTCACGATCCGCTTCCGCGGACGCGAACTTGCCCACACCGAACTCGGATTTGACGTCCTGAAAGAGGTGCTCAAACGGCTCACCTCGGCGTATGTCATCGAAAAGCCTGCCGCGATGGAAGGCAAATTCATGTCGATGACGATTTCGGCAAAAGCCGGCGGAAACAAAAATTCTCCGCAAAACTAATGTTCGCGCGACGCGGACAAAAAGAGGTTTGTTATGCCCAAGATGAAGACAAAAAAATCCGCTTCGAAGCGGCTTTCCCTTACCGGAACGGGCAAGGTAAAGTACAAGAAGATGAACCTCCGCCACATTCTCACGAAGCGCTCGGCAAAGCGAAAGATGCACTTGCGCCAAAAGGGAATTCTCGCGGAAGCGGACGCAGCAAAAGTAAGGAAGCAGATGCTTCCGTATGGATAAGGAGTGAACTATGTCCAGAGCAGTAGACGGACCAAAAAGAAAGAACAGGCGCATAAAGATTCTTAAGCTCGCCAAGGGCTTCAAGGGTCGCCGCGGCACAAACTTCAAGGCCGCGAAAGATGCCGTGACAAAGGCGTTGAACCACGCCTATGTCGATCGCCGTGACAAAAAAGGCAATTTCCGCTCGTTGTGGATTGCCCGCATCAACGCGGCTGTCCGCGAAGAAGGCCTCACCTATTCTCGATTCATTTCGGGACTGAACAAGGCCGGCATCACGCTTGACCGCAAGGCTTTGTCCAATTTGGCCATCGAAGATCCCGCCGCGTTCAAGGCTGTGGTCGAGACGGTGAAAAAGGCGTTGGCCGCGTAAAGAACATTGCCAAACCGTGCGGGTGGAAAATTCCATTCGCGAGGACAAAAAAATCGAGGCGCAAAATGATTTCAGTCGAACAAATTTATCTTCTGCAAAAAAAAGTTGAAAGCGCTGTTCTGAAAATCGAACAGCTCAAGTCAGAAAACGATGCTCTGCGCACAAAGTGTTCCGAGCTCACAAACGCGCTTTCTGAAAAAACGGAGCTTCTTTCAGGTTTTATGGCGGACGAAAAGGCGATCGAAAGCGGAATCATGAGCGCCTTGAGCCGCCTTGATTCGGTGGAAAACGCGCTGCTTGACAACGCGGTGCAGAATTCCGCCCAAAGCGCGGGCGCGCAAAATCCGCAGGCGTACTCGGATTCCGAAACGCAGGTTGTTTCCGGGACGGCGGACGCGCAAAATGAAACTCAAGTTTCGCAAAATTCCGTTCCTCAAGCACATGGCGACGCGCCTCAAGAAAGCGCGTCGTCTTTGGAGAACGACGGATTTGAATTCGGCGCGGACGCGGAAGAACAGGATTCGCTTTTCGGCGACACTTCTTTCGAGACCGACGACGAAAATCCGCCTCAGGAAATCTTCTAGAAAATGGCCGTCCTTCAAATCAACATTTTGGGAACTTCGTTCGCGATGAAGGCCGACGAGGATTTGCCGTACCTCGAAAAAATCCGCGACTATTACAAGAACGTCTGCGACGAAATCCAGCGCAACGACGGAATCAGCGACCAAAAGCAAATCGCGGTTTTGGCGGGAATCCTCATTTCCGACGAGCTTTTCAAGGAAAAGCAAAAGATTCTCCGTCAAAAGGACGCGATTGAAAGTGCCGCCATCGACTCGCGGCTCGGCGAGGAAGCCGAACGCCTGACCCACAGCATGATTGAAAAAATCGACAAGGCTTTGAGTTGAAAAAAGCGCGCGTTTTGGTGGACGCGGATTCCTGCCCGCTTCTCGTGAGGAATTACCTTCTTTCATACACTCAAAAATTGAACGTGGATTTGATTTTCGTCGCGAACAAAAAAATCCCCAGCGATGGCGCGGGCGAAAATTTTTCAATGCGAATTTGTCCCGAAGAAGACGGAGCGGCGGACAATTGGATTTTGGAAAACTGCGCCGAATACGACATCGTGGTGACGCGCGACATTCCGCTCGCCGCCGAGCTGCTCGAAAAGGGCGTCCGCGTGATGAACGACCGAGGAACGCTTTTCAGCGCGGAAAACATCGGACGAAAACTCAAGGAACGCGAGCTTGGAATCCAGATGGGAGAACTTGGAATCGGGACGAAAAAACGGAGCGCGTATTCGAAAAAGGAATTCGCGGAATTCGCGAAGACGTTCGACAGGGAAATCCACAAATTGGTCTAGGGATTTTTGGTGTTTTATTCTTCGTCCTTGAAGTTTTCTTTGATTCCAATTATTCTGTCGCGAATTTGAAGGAACGCCTGCACGATTTCAGGATCAAACTGCGTGCCTGAATTGTTTTCAATTTCTTTGAACGCCAAATCTATATTCCATTCATCCTTATAGCATCGCTTTTGGCTCAGCGCGTCGAAAACGTCTGCCACCGCGACGATTCTCGCTGCGAGCGGAATTTCTTCGCCGCAAAGTCTTCTCGTAAGCGGCAAAGGCTCTCCCACTTTCAGTGAGTGAATCTGGCACTCGCCCGGATATCCGCGTTCAGAACCGTCGAACCATTCGTGATGATGCAAAGCCACGTCGCGGCACATCGTGTCCAAAAACGATTCGGGCGGATCGAAGAGTTTCGCGCCGAGCACGGTGTGTCCTTGCATGACGGCGCGTTCTTCGGGCGTAAAACGCGGAAAAGACTTTTTTAGAATTACGTCCGAGATGGCGACTTTTCCGACATCGTGGAATTTCGCGGCGATTTTCAGTGAGTCCCGGAAACGGTGGGATTCGTCTTCTGGAACATTGTGGTTGAACGCCCATCGGTCGTAAATTTCAATCGAGAAATTCGAAACGCGTTCGACATGTCCGTAAGTTTCTTTAGGATCGCGAAATTCCGCCATTCGCAACATTCGCAAGACCATGTTGCCGGTTATGCGCGTGCGCTCCAATGCGTTTGCCACACTCGCCGCAAAATGGCTTATGTAAAGTTCCGAATCCGAATCGAACGAAATGACTTTGCCAGACGCGTCCTGCGCGTTTATGATTTGAAGCACGCCGATTACTTTGCCGATGGTGTTTTTGAGCGGAATCGTGAATATCGATCGAGTTCGGTAATTCGTGGCTATGTCGGAACTTTTGTTGAAATGGAACGG
Source organism: uncultured Treponema sp. (assembly GCA_964653395.1). GTDB lineage: Bacteria > Spirochaetota > Spirochaetia > Treponematales > Treponemataceae > Treponema_D. The sequence continues at coordinate 3,680 of CAZZFL010000033.1, forward strand.
CATGTCGGCCGGAATGTTGTAAGCGTCGGGAATGTTGAGCGGCTGTCCATTAAGCGCGACATAACCTGAAATTGAATTTTCGCTTATCGGAAATGAAAATGAAGTGTAGGGAAGTTTGCTTCCCGAGGGCAGGGCGTGAAGATGCGTGTCGTTTTGGGCGTATTTTATCTTGAGACGGTTTTCCTCCACGACATACACAGAACCTGCGTCGGCGTTTACAATCCTGCGGGTTTCGGTCAGTATTCGCTCGAGCAGGACATCCTCGTCTTGAATTTCATTCAAAACCTGTCCGATTTCCAAAATGTTCTGAAGCTTTTTTCTTTTCAACTCTCCGAAATCTTCGTCCATAAATTCACCCAAAAAGATTATATCGCATTCACAATTTCTCTGCAAGGAAAAAATAAATCGGACCGGAATTTTTTTGCGCGTCTGGCAGGACGCTGAATCCGAATTCATTTTTTTCAAACGAAGGAAATTCGATTGCTGAAAAAAGTTCGGGAATTTTTTTTGCATTTTTTTCTTGCAAAATTCGAATTTCGTCGAATTCCACGGCTCGAACTTTTCCCTTGAATTTTTCAAGAAGCTTTTTCGCCACGCAGGAATTTTCTTCGTCGGAAATCGCGCATGTTGAATAAAGCAAAAATCCGCCGCTTTTTAAAATGCGAAACGCGCTTGAAAGAAGCGACCACTGGCGCATCGCCAGCGAACGCACGCGGGCGGGCGACCATTCCTGCAAATGTTTTGGAGACGAAATGACATGTCTTTCGGAAGAGCAGGGCGCGTCAAGCAGAATCGCATCGTAAATGGCATCTTGCTTTTTGCACAATAGTGCGCCGTCGCCGCAAGTGATTTTGACGCGTTCTTTCACGTCAGGAAAAAGATGTTCGGACACGACGCGCTCAAGGCGGCATTTTCTTTCGAAAGAAAGTTCGTTCGAAAAAAGTTCGGCATCGGCTTCCATTCGCCGCGCTAGCACGAGCGTCTTTCCGCCCGGAGCCGCGCACATGTCGAGGATTTTTTTCGCGCCATCCAAAGGCAAAGTCAAAGCCGCAAGAACGCTCGCCGAGTCAAGAAAATAATTTTTCGCGCCGGCATCAAACGGTACGCCATCGTTTTCTTGTAAAAGCGCGGCTTTAAGTTTTTCCCAGCGTTCGGCAAAAATCGAGGCGTAATATTTTTCAAATCCTTGTGCGCCCAAAAGTTTTTCTTTCACTTTGTCCACCTTACGGCGCGCAGTTCGTTTTTTGAGGCTGTGGGCAAAAAATATTTTTCATATAAAGCGAGTCCTTCTTCTTTCGCCGCGCTGAATTCTTCCATTCTCTCCAAAAAGGGATTTTCGCTGCCTTTGATTTCTGAAAAAAAATTCGATGAAACTATTTTCATTTGCGAAGGCGAATCAGTTTCGCTTTCTTGATTTTCCGAGAATTCATAGCGAAGAATTCCGCAGTCAATTTTGAACTTCACGATCCTGCGAACGGAATCGTCTACGCGAGCACGGAACGCGCCATCTTCCGAATAAAATTTTCGCACGATTTCATATTCGCGGAGAAAACGCTTTTCGCTCATCAAGATGCAGTTCACGCCCGCGAGAATGGCTTCGTGCACGGCGCGTTCCGAATCGAATCCGCTTTGCTCAAGCGCGGACATAAAAATGTCGTCGCTGAAAACGATTCCGTCAAATCCCAATTTTTCGCGCAAAATGTTTTGAATCCAAAAACTGCTCAGGCTCGCAGGAAATTCGCCGCTTTTGGAAAAGTCCGTTCCGGAATTTTCGCCGAGTTCCACGAACGCGTGGCTCATTAGAACTCCGGCAGGATTTTCGCCAAGGATTTTTTCAAAAGGCTCAATCACGTTTTTTTGAAAATCTTCCGTCTCGAAAAAAATGCGCGGAATATGCGCATGCGGATCGGCGTTGCCGTTTCCGGGAAAATGTTTCGCTACAGCTCCCACGTGGCTTTGCTGGTATGCTCTGATGGCTGCGCGTGAAAATTCGGAGGCGGCTCGGGCATCGCCGAAACTTCGCCCTTCCAGAAATTTCTCGTTCGCGGGAGTGAGTGTCTCGCAAACCGGCGCGAAGTTCAGGTCAAATCCGAGCGACTTAAGCTGAATCGAGTTCAAGGAATAAAGTTTTTCTGCCAGCGAAACGTCAAGGCATTCTGCCACGCGGCAGGCTTCGGGAAGCGGGCTTGTCAGGCCGCGCAGACGGTTTACGAAACCGCCTTCAGCGTCAAGGCACAAAAATGGTTCTGCGCATTTTTTTTCATGGGCAAAACATCGCACTGAATTTGTAAAGGCGGCGATTTTTTCAGGCGTTTCTGCAATATTGAAAGAGAAGAAAATGTAGCCGCCGGGAATCAATGGCGATTTTTTTTCGGAGCCATCGTCCACGTATTCGCAAAAGTAGAATTCTTCGTTGCCTTCGAGGTTTATGACGAAAATTTGGGATAGCCGCTCGCATTCCGAAAGAGAAAGAATGTATTCTTCAAGCGCGGAATTTTTCTGCCGTTCAAGTTCCAATTGTAATGACTCCGCGTCGTCCGATTCTTTTTCCGCTTCGCCTTTTTTGCATGAAACGAACGCGGAAAAAATCATTGCGCAAAGAATCGAATTTATCGAGAAGCGTCGAAATGAAAAAAATATGCCACGTTTCAAATCCTAAAATCCCATCCTGTGGAAATTTCAGAATGCGCTTTCAGGAGGAGGCAAAAGCGCGGTTGTGAAAAACGGGCAATATGTTACGATAAAAAGCACGATCAGTTGCACCAACAAAAACGGAAGCACGCCTTTTATCACTTGTCCGATTGGCTTTTTGAAAGTGTACGACGAAATGAAAAGATCCATTCCGACCGGCGGCGTCAAAAATCCCACCGAAAGGTTCATTATGAAAATCACGCCGGCTTGCACCGCGGGAATCCCGAACGATGCTGCTCCGTAAAGCAGGAGCGGCGAAACCAGCAGTATGGCGGAATAGATGTCCATTAGGCAGCCCACGACAAGCAGCACCAAATTCATCAAAAGCAGAAAGAGGTATTTGTTGCTTACGTATGTCGTGATGAAATTCGTTACGGTTTCGGGAATGTTCGCGTCCTGCATCCAATATGAGAGTCCCGAGGCCGCCGCGATTATGAAAAGAATTCCGCCTGAAACTGGAACGCTGTCGGCAACGACACGCGCCGTTTTTCTTGCGTCAAAGTCGCGTCTTCCCAGCCACACGAGAGCCACGGCGTAAATCACTGCGAAAGATGCCACTTGGAATAAGTTGAAAAATCCTGAAAAATAAGTGAGGCAAATCAAAAGCGGCAAAAGCAATTCGGGCACGCAGTCCAAAAGCGCGCGCGCGATTTTTCGTGCGGAAAAAGCTGGACGTTCCTTGTTCTTGTCGAATACGATTCCCAAGGCAATCATCGCTGCCGACATTATCACGCCCGGAATCAGCGCGGCCTTGAATAGATTTATAATGTCGAATCCTGGCTCAAACTGCGTAATCACTGTGTAGTTTGACGAGGCGTACATAATTATCGCAACCGAAGGCGGAAACAAAAGTCCCACCGCGCCGCATGAAGTGATGAGCGATTCGGCCCTGTCTTTTTCGTAGCCTGAGCCTGTCAGAATGACGGCGAGCAGCGAACCGAGTGCGAGAATCGTGACTCCGGAAACTCCAGTGAACGTGGAAAAAAATGTCAAGACCAAAACCGCCGCCACGACAGTTCCGCCACGGAACCATCCGAAAAGCGCGCGGAACAATTCCACAAAACGCTTTCCCGCGCTTCCTTGTGCGAGTACGTAGCCCGCTATTGTAAAAAGCGGAATGGCGGCGATGCTTTTGTCGGCGAGTTTTCCGTAGGCTTCGAGCGGAATCACGTCGATGTAGCCACCGGCCGCCGAAAAAATCACATAGGTTATTCCGGTTATCGCCACAAAAAGCGGAACGCCCGCGAAAGCCATCAGTACGAACACCACGACGAAAACCCAAACAAATCGTCCGCACAATGCGTTCCAAGCGTCGCTCATGGCGTACAATTTGGGAAAGTCGAAACGCCCCGTCCAATAATAGATGACTCCGGTTATCGCGCCCATCGAAGTGATAAGTCCTGCCACGATTCCTAAAATCGCAGCCAAGCGGAATTCCCTTTTGCGCAGAATCAGCGCGAGAATCATTATGAAGCATAAAGGATAGAACGCGAAGAATATTTTTTCCGCGAGGAACAGCACGACTATGTTTGTGAACTGGCTTGAGTTCGCGATTTGCAAGAAAGATGCCGTGAAAAGCTGAGTGAGGACGAGTGGGGTGAAAAACGACGATGCCGCTTCCAGCGCGTTCTTCAACTTCGGCGGAAATTTTTCTGTAACGTTCGCAAGGCACAAATGTCTTCCTTCGCGCCAAGTTACAAGTCCGGAAACGCAGGCGAATACGAATGCCACATTGACGATAATGGAATCGGCGTTCATCACTTGAATGTGCAGATTGTCCTGCATCACTTTTATCACGATTGACGTTAAGCTCAAAATCGCCACCAACGCCACCGCAAATCCGTCTTCAATTTTTTTCAGCAAAATCTTTCTCCATAACTCATTTCTTTAAAACAAAATGCGAGTTTTTCGCAAAGCGAAAAACTCGTCAATCAAAAATTCGGTTTTTATTCTCCGCGATATTTTTTGAGGAACGCCACAATTTGCTCGTAGAATCCTTTGTCGGCAACGGGCGTGGCTGGATCGTACATATAGCGGCTTTTCGATTCGAATTCATCGCGCCATACTTTCATAGCGGCATCGTTCGGCGTGTAAAGCGTTACGCCGGCATTCTCGCAGCGTTTCAAATATTCTGCGTCCGCTTTCTGCTGATTTTGGATGAATTTGTCTTGAGCTCTTTGGACGCTTTTCAGCAATTCAGGCTTGTATTTTTCGGGAATCGCATCCCATTCCGCCTTTGAAATCACGAACGCCACCATCACGGGCGCGAGCGGCGCGTTGAGACAATTCGTGAGCGTTTTGCAATATTGCGCGGCGTAGGCGTACATCGGAATCGTGAAAACGCCCTCGACTCCGCCCGGAGTCTTCATGCTTTGCAAAAGTTTGTCCGCCGGAACGTCCTGCGTCAAATATCCTGCGGCCTTGAAAGCGTTGGCGAGCATCGGAGACGTCATTCCGCCCACAGAAAGCCTTTGTTTTTGAAGATCGCTCGGAGTGTGCACTGGATTCTTCGTGAAAAAGTACGCCCATCCAATGTTGAACCAGCCGAGCACGACATAGCCTTTTTGCCCGAACGGTTTTTGCATCTGCGGCGTGAATTCCTCGAGCACGGCGTTCACTTCTTCCTGCGAACGGAAAAGGAAAGGAACGCAAAGCGTCATTATGTGAGATTCCGGGCAGAAGCCGTCCGCGCCGAGCGAAGTGAAAACTGCCCCTCCAATCGGCGGCTTTTGTCCGGGGCGCACTGAATTCAACTTTTGCACCACGCCACTTTCGCCGCCCATCGAATCCGAACTCATGAATTGGAGTTCCACCTCGCCGCCAGTAATCTTGAGCCAGTCGCTCGCAATTGTGCGCTGGTCAACATCCCAAGACGAACGCGCGGGAGCTACGGACGCAATCTTTATGACGGTCTTGGCAAACACGGTCGCACCCAAAAGCGAAACCACCGCGAAAAAAAGAATTTTCCTGAATTGTTTCATTTCTACTCCTAAATATTAAAGATATAAATATAACACGAAATTCATCAAAATGTTACTTTGTTGAATTCTACCATATTACGAAATAGTCGTCAACATGCTCAAGCAGATACCTTGCCTTTTGCTGTCCTATGACGCACATGAGCCGAGTTGATTCGTCATCGTCAGGATTGATGGCAAGTGCCTTCTCCAACGCCTCCACGAATCCATCGCGGTCGCCCGCGGGACGGCAAAAACTTTCGGCGTAGGTAACGTATATTCCGGGCGACTTTCCGCCAGAAGCGCGCATTGCCTGTTCATGGCAATAAACGGCGCGATCGTAATCGCCGCCAAAATCAATCGGGGCGGAAGCGTAGAAAATGCTCAGCGCGTCCCAAATCGCGCCATCGGAATAATCTGGATCGAGTTCCGCGGCTTTTTCCAAAAGTGCCACAGGACCTGCGATGCTGCTGAGCGCGTCAACGTCCAGCGGATCGAGCGACCATGAAAGAAGGGTCGCGCCGGCCGCCCAATATGCCGCGTTCACGTCGTCCTTTGAAATTTTCTGCGCGGCGGATTTCGCCACGTCCGAATCCGAAGAAAGGAATTCCTCGGAAAATCCCGGCCATCTTGCGTCGAACACGTCGAGAATGTATTTTCTTCCTTTGAGATAATGATATTTCGCGCGGGCATATTCGTCCACTTGCTCGGAAAGCCTGTCAACCGTCATCCTGTCCGCAGGAGTTTGGACGCAAAGATTTCCGTACATCACGTTGAGTTGGCCCGCCATGATTTGGATTCCTTGATGCGAAGGACTTTCCATCGCGAGAATCTCATACATTTTGACTATGAGCGGAAGTGATTCCTGAATTATGGCGGGATCTTTTTCGCCCATAAATGCGTCCATCGGGTTCGGGGAATCGCCCTTTGCCTGAATGGGAACGCCGTTCTTTTTCGCGCCTGAAAGCATGTCGCCGAGTTTGTTGAAAATCATCGACTTGCACGAAGCGAGAGAAAGACAGAATAAAACCGATGCGACAGCCAAAAAAAATTCCGCGCCAAGGTGAACTTTTAGTTGAGCCTTCATATTCTTCAGCATAGCATAAAATTGAAAAAAAATCAAGCGAAACTTTTCGGATGAGTTTGCAAGAAAAATGCGATTCAGTTTTTTCAAATTCGTGCGTTTTTTCCCTTTTTTCGCGAAATTTTCGAAAAAAATCAAAAAAAATTCGATTTTTTTTCAAAAACCACTTGACATACCCCCCCCGTTGGTATAATAAGATAACTTTTCATCAAGGAGGTTTTGGAATGAAAAAGTGTTTTAAAAAACTCGTGCTGCTTTTGGCGGTGACGCTCGCCGGCGCGATGGCTTCTGCGTGGGATTGGACATCCTATTGCGAAAATTTGGATGGTAACCATTGGCTTGTGAGGGCGGGCGTGGGCTACGGCTATTCAAGGGCGAAAGTTGAGTCGGTGAAAGGCGCGGTTAATGGTTTTGCGATTCCGATTCAAGGAGAATTTCTTTTGAGCGAGATTCCGCTTGGGATTACGCTGAATTTACGCCCGTTGTTTGGAAAATACAGCGGAGGAATGAAAGCGAGAGGTTTTGCGCTGATGGCGGGCGCAAACTACCACGTGGCTCCGGGACCCGACTGGCTCGACCTTTATGCTGGATTGGAAATGGGATTTTTCTACACTTCCGTCGAATATGAATATCCTTTCATCGACAGAACTAAAAAGTACAAAGGTGCAGCCTTCGCGATTGGACCGCATATCGGAGCGTCATTCTTGTTCACGAAACACATCGGCTTGAATGTGGAAGCGGGCTATCCCACCTATGGAAGCGTTTCTGTAGCGTTCGCGTTCTAGTTTCCTGAAATTAAAATAATCTCAAAAAAGTCGTAAATGGAAAGCCGCGCTAAAAATTTGCGCGGCTTTCCGCTTTGCGCGTGCGCAGATTTTCGCCTTCCCTCGCTTTCAAGCGGAAATTTGCCAACGACTTAAAAAGTATTCAGCAGCGGCAAAAATAAAGCAAGCGCAATTTTCAGCGAAGCGAGCGCGGGGTCTTGGGGCGGCAGCACCCAAGTTAAGCAGGGCTTGCGCCCTGCTATCGAGTTTTCCTGCGGAAAACTCGCGGTTATAAAGCATCTGCGAGTTTTCGAAGAAAACTCGTTAAGCAGCGCATTGCGCTGCGATGTTGTCTCCCTCCAAGATAAAGTTACTCCGCTTTCAAGCGGAAATTTGACTTGCACATCGTCGCGAAATTTCCTATACTTAATCAGAATGTTCGGAACAATCATCGACGGCACAAACAATGTCTTTTCCGTGGAATGCGACGACGGGAAATTGCGCTCGTGCTCGCTCAAAGGAAAGAAGGTCAAGACCGAAAGGCAGTTCTACAATCCGCTCGCGCCGGGCGACCGCGTTCAGGTGGAGGAGGATTCGCTTTCGGAAAAGAAGGGGCAGATTCTCGCGCTTTGCGAAAGGAAGAATTCATTTTCGCGCTGGAACGTCAAGGGGCAAAAGCCGCAGCTTTTGGCCGCCAACTTGGATTTTTTGATTTTGGTCACCACGCCCGCAGAGCCGCCTTTCCGCCCGAGGTTTTTGGACAGGGAGTTGATTCAAGGCGAATCGCAGAATCTTTTTCCAATCATCGTCGTGAACAAATTCGATTTGGCGGAGACGCTTTCGTCCGAAGAAAAGGCAGGATTCGAGGCGCGGCTTGAGAATTGGGAAAAATTGGGCTACGAAGTGAAGCGCATTTCCGCGAAGACCGGCGAAGGACTGATGGATTTGGCGGAGACGCTGCAAGGAAAGCGAAGCGTGCTCGTGGGACATTCGGGCGTGGGAAAGTCGAGCCTCGTGAACCGCCTCGACAACAGCGTCGTGCTCAAGACGGGAAGCCTTTCCAAAAAATACGGACGCGGCGCGCACACCACCACGAAAGGCACGCTCGTCCACCTCACGCTGAACGAAGCCTTCACCGGCGGAATGAAAGGCGTTCGCGCCGACATCATCGACACGCCCGGCATCCGCCGCTTCATGCTTTGCGAGATTCCGCCGGAAGACATCGCGCTTTACTTCCGCGAATTCCGTCCGCTTTTGGGAAAATGCAAATTCGGCGCGTCGTGCACGCACACTTGCGAAGCCGGCTGCAAGGTTTTGGAGGCCGTGGAAAGCGGCGCGATTCTCGGCGACCGCTACGAAAGTTTCAGGCGAATCACCGAGGAAATCCGCACTGGAAATTGGAAAGACTGAAAATGGATTCTAGGACTTTGGAAATTCTGGACTACTACAGGGTGCGAAACCAAGTGGCGCAATTCTGCGCGAGCGACGAAGGGCGCGAAGAGCTGCTTGCGCGCGAGCCTTTTTCGCTTGCCGAAGAATTCGTTCCGCTCAAAAATTTAAGCCGCGAATGGAAATCATGCATCGCCTCGCAAAAAAGCGTTTCGCTGAAATCTTGGCCGCCCGTGGCGCAGCTTTTTCCGATCATAAAAACACAAGGCGCGTTTCTTCCCGCAGAGCAATTTTTCGCGATCGGACTTTTTTGCGCGAGCGCGCGAACGATTCGGCAGGAAATCATCGGCAAAAAAACCGAGCTCAGCCTAAAGCATTTGCCCGGCCTCGTGGAAAGACTTCCGAGCCTTGAGCAGGCCGAAAGCGAGATTTTCAGAATCATCGACAAAAACGGCGCGTTGAGGGATTTGCCCGAACTGCGCGAAATCAAAAACGCCATTTCGGAAATCCACCGCGAGATCGAAGGCGCGTTCAAGAAAATCACGGCGGACAAGAATTTCGCGGGCGTTCTCGAATCGAACATTCCCGTCGTGCGCGCCCAGCGCGAAGTGCTCGCCGTAAAAAGTTCCGAGCGTTCGAAGGTGCGCGGAATCATCCACGAAGTCTCCAACACGGGGCGGACGGTTTTCGTCGAGCCTGAGGAAGTCGTGAGGCTGAACAACGAATTGCTCCAAAAGGAATTCGAATACGAGCGTGCCGTGCGACAAATCCTCATCGAGCTTTCAGAAAAGGTTTCCGCGTTTTACGAGGATTTCGTTTCCGCGCTTGAAATCATGGTGCGGCTCGACGCGACGAGCGCGGCGGCGAAATGGGGAGAGGCGAACGGCTGCCACTACGCCCATGAACTCCGCGAAGGTCAAAGCGTCTTTTTGCAGTCGGCGCGGCATCCGCTCTTGACGCAGAATTTGGGACGCGACGCTACGATTCCAATCGACATGAAATTCCTCGGCGAGAAGAAAGTGATAATAATCACGGGACCGAACACGGGCGGAAAGACCGCCGCCATAAAAACGTTCGCGCTTCTTTCGCTTTTGAATCAAAGCGGCTTTCCGATTCCGGCGGGCGAAGAAACGCGCCTTCCTTTTTTCGACGCGGTTTTCGCGGACATCGGCGACGAGCAGTCGCTCGACGATTCGCTTTCCACGTTCAGCGCGCACATCAAGAACATCGCCTCGGCGGTGGAAAACGCCACGGAAAAAAGCCTCGTCCTGCTCGACGAGCTTGGAAGCGGAACTGACGGACAGGAAGGCGCGGCCATCGCGATGGCTGTCCTCGACGAACTTCTCGAGCGGAAATGTTTCATCCTCGTCACGACCCATCAGGGCGCGCTCAAAAATTATGGCTGGACGAATCCTTCGTGCGAAAACGCGAGCGTGGAATTTGACTCTGTTTCGATGAAGCCTTCGTACAAAATCGTGATGGGAATTCCGGGCGAAAGCCACGCGCTCGAAATCGCGTCGGACGAGGCGAAAAGAAATCCATCGTTCGAAAAAGTGGTGGCGGGCGCGCGAAAGTACATCCGCACTCAGGAGGCCGACGTTTCCACCCTCATAAAGGGACTTTCCGAAAAGCATTCCGAACTCGACGCGCTTCTTGCCGAGCAGAAGTCGAAGGGCGAGGAAATTGCGGAACGCGAAATGAAAATCCAAGAAACGCAGATGAAGCTGCGCCGCCGCGAGCACGAACTGAAAGTCGCGCAGGGAAAGGAAGAGAGCCGATTTTTGCGCGAAGCGCGCCGCCGCCTCGAAAACCTCGTGCGCGAATTGCGAGAGGGGGAAATCACTCGCGAAAAGACTTTGGGCGTGCGCAATTTTATAAGCGAGCTGGAGCAGATGGAAAAAATCCACGGCGAGCAGCTGGGTTCAGAAGAAGAGAATCTTTTGCGCGACGAAGAAAAATTGCAGGAAAAAATGAATTCCCGCAAAAGCGGCGATGAAGATTCCATGGCCTCGCGCGCTTCCCATCATACTTCGAAGTCCAAAAAAAAGTCGCGCAAGAAAAACGCCGAAGCCCTGCTTTCCGCCACGCCCACGCTTCCCGTTCGCGATGCCGCCGCAAAGAAAAAGCAAGCGCAGTTCGCCGAAGGCGCGAAAGTGCAGCTGAAATCTGGCGGCGCGGAAGGACTTCTTTTGCACAAGGGAAAGGGCGACGTTTGGAGCGTGCAGTTCGGCGCGATAAAAATGGAAGTGGAGCAAAAGAAACTGCGCCTCGTTCAGGATACCCATACCCCGTTAGGGTATGCGCCAAATGCGCCGCAAGACTCGCCTTCAATCGTCTACGAGCTTGTCGATAAAAAGGACAATTCGCCGCAACTGGATTTCTTTCCCGAAAACAAGCCTTTTTTCGAACTTCGGATTTTGGGAATGCGGCGCGACGAGGCGATGAAAATCCTCGAAAAGCAAATCGACTTGTGCGTCATCCACGGGCTTCCTTCTTTCAGCGTGATTCACGGAAAGGGAACTGGCGCGCTCCAGCAAGCGGTGCAAGACTACCTTTCGCACAGCCCGGCAGTAAGCGAATTCCAATTTGCGGACGCGAACGACGGCGGCTTCGGAAAGACTTACGTCCAGCTTCATTGAATTTGAATTCCGCTTTTTCAAAACAAGGAAATTTCCTTCTCACAAAAAATCGCTCTTGAAAAGATTTGTTTTTTGCGCTATCATTTTGAAAAATAAATTTGGGGCAGATTTTGAAAGAGCGAGATGGCCGCCTGAAGGCGATCAGAAAACTAATCAAGTCAAACAGAATCGAAAGCCAGGATTCGCTTCTAAAGCTTTTGAACGACGAAGGATTCGAAGTGACGCAGGCGACGCTTTCGCGCGACCTCAAGCTTTTGAAAGTGGGAAAAATCGCGGACGGACACGGCGGCTACGCATACACGCTTCCCACCGAAGAGGAACGCCAGGAAAGCGAGCACATTTTCGTGCAAGACTTTTTGCGCGGCTACATCAGCATCGAAACTTCGGGAAACATCGCCGTGATAAAGACTTTTCCCGGGCACGCAAGCCCGGTCTGCAACGCGCTCGACAGCATGAATTTCGACGAAGTGCTCGGAACGGTGGCGGGCGAGAACTGCCTTTTCGCGTGCCTCCGCGAAGGCGTCACGGGCGAGGATTTCTTGCGCCGGCTGAAAGGGCGCATTCCCGAATTGGAAGAATAGGCTGCGCTTTGGACTTCGCGTTTCAGACTTT
>CAZZFL010000034.1:0-15471 GCA_964653395.1 uncultured Treponema sp.
TCAAGTATGCAAATTGGGCGCATATTGTCGCAAAAGACTTGAATTTTCGTGTCCGTTGGGACTAAAAACTGTTCGCAAGCAAAATTCGCGCATTTTCTCGGCGCAAAATCAGCGGCAAACTTCTGTCGCCGTTTTAGCTGTTCTTCCTGATTCGCACGAGCGTGATTCGCCTTTGGCTTTGGTCTTCCACAATGAAAAGATTTTCTTTAAATCGCAGGGCTTCGCCGCTCGAAGGAAGCGAATCGAATTTTTCAAAAAGCCATCCGCCGAGCGTGGAAAAATTTTCGCTTTGCAAATCCATATTCAAAATCGAATTCACGTCGCCCAAATGCATGTCGCCCGGCACCAAAAATTCTTTTGGCGAAATAATTTTCACTCGCGATTCGGCAGGAATTTCATTGTGATTTCCGGCATCGCTCATTCGTCCAAAAAGTCCGCGCATAACGTCGTCGAGCGTAACGATGCCGGCCGTACTTCCGCGTTCGTCGAGCGCGACGGCAAACGAGCGATTTTCTTTTTTGAAAACTTGAATCAGTTCAATCACGGAAAAAGTTTCGGGCACAAAAAGCGGCTCTTTCATAAATTTCGCGACCGAAAAATCCGGCGAATTTTTTTTGCCGAACAAAACATCTTTGTAATACAAAACGCCGACGACATTTTCTTTTGAATCGATTTCATCTTCGGACGCGCGCGCGCAAACCGGCAAATGCGAATATCCCGAATTCTTGAATGCGGCGACTGTCGCATCGTAAGAATCCGCGACATTGATGTAAGTCACAAGCGAACGATGTTTCATAATGTTTCGCAAAGTGAAATCCGAAATTTGCAAAATCTTGTCGAGCATATTTTTTTCGGATTTTTCGAGCGTGCCGTCGGCCGCGCCAGATTCAATCAAGATTTTCAATTCCTCTTCGGTGATGGCGGAATTTTCGGAACGCCAAATTTTTTGCACCAAAAAAGCCGCGCCTTTGGAAACTTGCGAAAATGCCCACACCACAGGAAAAAATATTTTTTTCAAAAACGCGAGCGGAGTGGCGTTTCGCGCGGCGATTTTTTCCACGTTGTCGTCCAACGTCGCGATTGTCTTTGGAACGATTTGTCCGAAAACCGTAATGAAAAATGAAACGGCGGCGGTGGCTATTCCGACCCCGCCCCCTCCCACAAGTTCGATTGCGAGAGCCGTGGCGATTGAAGAAGCCAGCGTGTTTGTGAAATTTATTCCCACTAAAATTACGGTGAGAAGTCCGTCGATGTCGGAAAAAAGCACCCGCACTTTTTTCGCGCCGGCTTTCCTTTCGCGAAACATTTTCCGAAGCCGAATGTTCGTCATCGAAAGATACGCCGTTTCGCTGCCCGCGAAAAACGCCGTGACCCAAACCAAAAAAATGAGAAACGCGAGCGTCGAAATAATTTTCATCCAATTCATTTATCTTTCCAAAAAAATCGATGTCGAAATTTCAATTTGACATTGACTTTTTATATTTCCCCGTTTTCAAAATTTTCGATTTGCTTGAGGCGGATTTTTTTTATTCTGAAGCCGTCCACTTCTTCGACCAAAAATTCCCAATTTGAAAAAATGATTTTGTCGCCCGCTTGCGCGACGCATCCTGATTTTTCCATGAACCAGCCTGCCACAGTTTCATTGATTTTTGATTCGAGCGAAATTCGCAAGGCTTCGTTCAAATCCGAAATCCGCGTCGCGCCGTCAATCGTGAATTCGTTTTTGTCCTGCGGAATGGCTTGAGGAATGTTCGCGTTCTTCGAAAATTCGGAAATGGACGCGCCAATCATTTCCGAAACAATGTCTTCCTTCGTTAGAATTCCTTCTGTGCCGGAATATTCGTCAACGACGATTGCCATCGCCTGCCGATTTTCTCGCAGCGTCTGTTGAATCGAAGACATATTTTTTGTTTCCAAAATAAAAAGCGGCGGACGCATCACGCTTCGCAAAGAAAATTTTTTCGTGTCGCCGGAATAAAAAAGCAAGTCCTTGAGATAGACAGTTCCAACTATGTCGTCGATGTCTTTTCGAAAAACCGGAAATCGCGAAAAGCGCGTTCGCTGCGAAAGTTCCAAAACTTTTTCAAAACTGTCGTCAATGTGAACGAAAACAATTTGGTTGCGAGGAATCATTATGTCTTTCGCTTCGAGGTCGGAAAATTTGAAAACTCGGTTCATCAAATTTTTTTCGCCGTGTTCTATGATTCCGCTTTCCGCGCCGACGTCGAAAAAAGTTTTCATGTCTTCCACGCTGAATTTGTTTTCTTCTTTTTTGACTTTGATTCCGCGAAGCAAAAGCACCAAACGTGAAACCGCCGTGAACACAATCACAATCGGGCGCATCACGATCACGACGACTTGGACGAATCCGGAAAGCGCGTAGGCGATCGGATCAGGATGGCGAGTGCAAATTGATTTTGGCGTGATTTCGCCGAAAAGCAAAAGCAAAATTGTCGCGACGAATGTCGCAATTGCGACGGCCTTGCTTCCGAAAACTTTCATCGCGAACGAAGTCAAAATCGCCGAAAGCATTATGTTGACCAAATCGTTGGAAACGAGCATCGTGTTTATCATGCGCTCTTTGTTTTTCAAAAGGCGCGCCACGCGCAAAGCGCGCTTGTCCCCCGCCTTGCATCGGAGCCGCAAGCGCAATTTGTTCACGCTCAAAAACGCTCCTTCCGAAATTGAAAAGAGCATTGAAAGCGTGATTAGAATTATCGCAGAAATTACAAGGACTGGAATTGAAATTGAATCGGCGGACGGAACGTCATTCATTTATTGTTGCGCCTCTTCGTTTTTTTGCGCTTCAATATTTTTTTGGCGTTCCAAAATTTTCTGCTGGCGTTCGGCAAGAAATTGCGCCTGTTTTGCAAGCGGAGTTTGCGAATCCAATTCCACGAGCGAATTCAAATATTCCAAAATTTTTTCAGAAATTTCGACGCTCGGACGCTCGTTGCCAGTAATGTAGGCGGCGGCGTAATAGCATTGCTGTTTTTGTTCCACCGAAAGAAATTGCGACGAAACGTATTTCGTGTAACATTCGGCCGCCTTTTCCGGCTTGCGGTCAAGATAGCAGTCCATCGCTTCGGTGGCGGCGCGGGCGAGCAAATATTTTCCCACGAGACCGCTTTCATTTTTTTTGTCGAGGCGGACAACTTCGTCGCAAAGCTCGCGCAATTGATATCGATAATTTGTGTGCGTGTTTTCATAAAGCAAATCGATCGCAGAAATTTTTTCCAAGCCATCCGCGTTTTTTACCGCCGAAACTAATTTTTCCATCACGTCGATTTTTTCGCGCTCCACTTCGACGATGTTGGAAAATTCCGATGGATTGATGCACGAAAGGTAAGTTATCGAACTTATGACATAACCTTGCGGACTCAAAATCATAACCGTGGGAGGGGTCTCCACGCCGTAGATTACAGTCGTGCGCATGTCGCGTTCGGTTTGCGCTTTCGTTTTTTTTGCAGGCTTTTTTTGAGAAGAATTCGCGGCATCGGAATTTTCTTCGCTCGAAAAATTTTCTTTGGAAAAATCGATTTGGCAAGTTTCGAATTCCGCGCCCAATTTTTCCTGATAGTCCGGCGCGTGCAAAACTTGATTCACCAAAGTTTCATTGAAATCGCCCGAGTCCAATTTCGTAAAAACCAAAAGAATTTTTTTGCCGCTTTTTTCCGCCGCCGAAATTGTTTCTTCAAGATCGTGAAAAATTCCAAATTCGTCTTTCGTGGAATTCTTCGAACAGCCTGCGAAAATCATCGTGAACAAAATTGTGAATAAAAAAATTTTTTTCATAAAAATTCCAATTTGTTTTCAACATTGCGGAAAGCGTCATTTTCCGAAATGTTGAATTTTGATAAGCGAGCTTGCGCAAACAAACTCGAGCCAAAATCGGCACGGAAATTTCGTACCAATTTTCAGCATCCTTCATTTAAAATAACTCACGCCGGCGGCGAAAATATTTTGGCAAGAATTTTCGCTTTCGTTCGTAAGCGGATTTCCCGCGACGTTTTTCAGCAAATCCAAATCCGCGCCGTTCATCTCGCTTCCAATCGTTCGCTCGTTGTGTCCCATTTTTCCGAGCACGCGCCCGTCGGGACTTGTCATGCCTTCAATCGCGTAAAGCGAGCCGTTTGGATTATCCGGCTCGAGAATTGCGGGATTGCCCTGCGCGTCAACGTATTGCGAAAAAATTTGTCCTTTCGCAAACAATTCTTTCGCGAGCCGTTCGCGGATGATAACGCGCCCCTCCCCGTGCGAAATCGGGACAAGGTGAATTCGCGGATCGACCACGGAAGCGCTTTTCGCCCACGGACTTGTCGCGCTTACAATTCGAGTTCGGCAAACTCTGGAAATGTGGCGGCCGATCGTGTTGAAAGTCAAAGTGGGCATGTCGGCTTCCGCTTCGCGAATTTCTCCGTAAGGAACAAGGCCGGTTTTTACGAGCGCCTGAAATCCGTTGCAAATTCCCAAAATCAAGCCGTCACGATTTTTGAGCAAATTCATAATTTGTTCCGCGACGCGACCTTCGCGCAAAACATTGGCGATGTATTTTCCAGAGCCGTCAGGTTCGTCGCCCGCGCTGAATCCGCCCGAAAGCGCGAGGATTTGAGCGCGCTTAATTTGCTTTACGAGTTCTTCCAAAGATTCGCTCAAAGCTTCAGGCGTGTTGTTGCGGAAAATCAAAAAATTCGTTTCGCCGCCAGCCAAAGCGAACGCGCGCGCCATGTCGTATTCGCAATTCGTTCCCGGAAAAACAGGAATCAAAACGCGCGGACGTTTTTTGCAAACATTGAACACGGGATTTTTCCGCGCCTCGGCAAGGGAGGGGTGAATTTCCTTTGCGAATTCTGGAAGCGCATTTTGAATTTCCGCCGCGCTCGTTTTCGGAAAAACTTTTTCCAGCCGCGATTCCCACGCTTCTTCCGCCTCGGAAATTTTCACGCGCAAAATTTGTGCATTGGTTTTTCCTTGCACGAGAATTTCTTCTTCGCGAATTGTTTCTCCCAAAAGGAACACGGTGTCTTTCGCAAAATTTTCTTTGGAAAAATCTTCGTCGGTTTCCACGAGCACAGAGCCATAAAATGGCGCGAACAAATTTGCGAATGAATTTTCTTCGCCTTTTGCTTCGCTCAAATTTTTGGCGGCAACATTTGGCGGAATGAAATCCAGCCTCGCGCCGATTCGATTTCCCATCGACATTTTTGTGATTGCCTCGGCGATTCCGCCGGCGCAAATCGGATACATCGCACTGATTTTTTTTGCCGAATTCAATTTGTACAAAATTTGCGAATTGGTTTTGAACGCTTCAAAATCCGGAGCGAGAAATTTAGAATAAGGAACGGCGACCAAATAAATTTTTGAGCCGGATTTTTTGAACGAGCCGCTCGTGACATTTTGAACGCTGTCGTGCGCCACCGCAAACGAAACGAGCGTGTGCGGAACATTGATGTTTTCAAACGTGCCGCTCATGCTGTCTTTGCCGCCGATACTCGCCGTGCCCATCGCCACTTGCGCGTCAATTGAGCCGAGCAACGCCGCCGCTGGATAGCCCCAAGTTTTCGCGTCAACTGCGCGTCCAAAAAATTCTTGGAACGAAAGTCGCGCGTTCAAAGGATTCGCGCCCAAGCACAAAATTTTTGCGAGCGAAGAAAGAACCGAAATTTGTGCGCCGTGCCACGCGCTCCATTGGCTTACACGCGGATCGAATCCATGCGCCATGAAACTTGCCGTGTCGGTTTGGCAAGGAAGCTCGACGGGAATTTTCGCGACCATTCCGGCTTCGGGCGTGCACTGAAATTTTCCGCCGTAAGGAAACAAAACGCTCGCAGATCCAATCGAACCATCGAAGCGTTCGCCGAGTCCGCGCTGGCTACAACATGCCAAGTCGGAAATGTTCGAAAGCCACGCCGCTTTTTTTGAAGCCAAAGTCGTTCCCGCGCCCAATTTTTTCTTCGCAGAATCAAGCGGATTTACAAGAGGCGATTCGTTCGGCAATGAAGGACTTTCAATCAAAGCCTTTGCTTCGTGCCGTGCGCCCGCGCTGTCCAAAAATTCTCGCGAAATATTTACGATTACATCGCTGCGCCATTTCATCACGAGACGATTTGTGTCTGTAACTGTAGCCACTACAACCGCGCGCAAATTTTCAGCCGCCGCCGCATCGATGAATTTTTTCACATTGTTCGGACGAACCACCACCGCCATTCTTTCCTGACTTTCGGAAATGGCAAGTTCCGTTCCGTTGAGGCCTTCGTATTTTTTCGGCACGGCATCGAGATTTATTTCAAGGCCGGGAGCAAGTTCGCCAATCGCCACGCTCACTCCGCCCGCGCCAAAATCATTGCAACGTACGATCATTTGTCCGACTTTTTCATTGCGGAAAAGCCGCTGGATTTTTCGTTCTTCCACGGCGTTGCCTTTTTGCACTTCCGCCGCGGCAGTCGTAACGGAATTCTGCGTGTGGACTTTTGAAGAGCCGGTCGCTCCGCCAATTCCGTCGCGCCCAGTTCCCCCTCCCAACAAAATTATAATGTCGCCAGTTTGAGGCGTTCCGCGCACGACATTTTTCGCCGGAGCCGCCGCGATTACCGCGCCCAATTCCATTCGCTTTGCCGCATATCCCGGATGATAAAATTCTTGAACTTGTCCCGTCGTCAAACCGATTTGATTTCCGTAAGAAGAAAATCCTTGCGCGCTTTCGCGAACAATTTTCAACTGCGGCAATTTTCCCTTCAGCGTTTTGGAAAGAGGCACAGTCGGATCAGCCGCGCCCGTGACGCGCATCGCTTGATAAACCCACGCCCTTCCTGAAAGCGGATCGCGAATCGCGCCGCCGATGCAAGTGGCCGCTCCACCGAATGGCTCGATTTCCGTGGGATGGTTGTGCGTTTCGTTTTTGAACATCAAAAGCCAACGTTCCGTTTTCGCGGCAGAATTGTTGCCCGAAATTTTTTTGCCGCGCTTGTCATGAGTGTAATGAACGTCGATGAAAATCGAGCAGGCATTGTTTTCGTCGCTCACTTCGAGATCGGAAAGTTTTCCATGCTTGCGCAAAAATTTCATTCCGATGACAGCCATGTCCATCAAAGTGACTGGCTTGCGGTTCGCTTCGCAAACATTGTCGCCGGAATTTTTCGGCATCGCATCCGCGTAAAGTTCAGTTCGCATCGCCTGATAATTTTTCAGCGAATTGCGGAACAATTTTTCGTAAGGCCCTTTTTCAATTTTTATTTCTTTGAGCTCCGTCAAAAAAGTCGTGTGGCGGCAATGGTCGGACCAATAAGTATCCAGCACGCGGATTTCCGTTTCGCTCGGATCGCGCCCCTCCCCGACAAAATAATCTTGCAAAAATTTTATGTCGGCCAAATCCATCGCAAGACCCATTTTTTTTGAATACGCATCGAGTTCGGATTTTTTGAATTTCGTAAAACCTTGAACGACAGGAATTTTCGCAGGCTCGGCAGTTTGAATCTTCAGCGTTTCGGGAACGGCGTCATCCGTCAAACGCGAATCGACTGGATTCACCAAATAATCTTGAATTTTTTTTACGTCGCGCGCGGAAATTGTTCCTGTCAAAATCACGACTTTCGCCGTGCGGACGCGCGGGGTTTCGCAATGCGCGGATTTTTTTTGCTCGCGATTTTTGCCGTGAGAATTTTCGCCCAAAGTTTTTTGCAGCAATTGCAGACATTGTTCGGCGCTGTCCGCGCGTTGGTCGTACTGACCGGGGAGGGGTTCCCAAACAATTTGCGTTTCCCCTTCGTTCAGTTTCAGCGAATCGAAAATTACACGGTCGCTTTGCGGCTCGCAGAAAATTCTGCGCACTGCATTTTTTGCGACGGAAGTTTCCACATTTTCGATGTCATAGCGATTCAGACAGCGCACGGTCTCCACGCCGGAAATTCCCAAAAAATTTTTCGCCTCGGAAAGAATACGCTGCGCTTCGTTTTCAAATCCGCTTTGGCGTTCAACATAAATTCGGAACATAAAAACATTCTAGCGGAAACGCGCAATTATTTCAATAGTAGAAAAAATGGAAAAATCGAGAAAGCGAAATTTTGAAAGAATTTGCAAATGCGGAATTTTTTTTGTAGTGGCCGCGAGTGCCTGTCTTCGCGAGTTTCGAAAAGTTTTTTCGGCATTTTTTTTATTAAACTTTGTTAAATTAACTATGTTTAATAATAATTTACTTCGCAAAGCGAAAGTTTGCCTTGCTCTCTCGAAGTTAAACTCGTAAGCAGGGCTACGCCCTGCGATCTATTTGAGCGACAATTTTAAACGCTTGCCTTTTTTTGCGCGAGGATTTCTTTTTGGCAAAGCGAATCGCAGATTTCGTTGTACTTGACGCCCGCGTGACCTTTGACCCAATTCCATTCAAGCGCGGAAAACGCGGCGGCGAGCGAATCCAATTGCGTCCACAAGTCGATGTTTTTCACGGGCTTTTTGTCGGCGGTGCGCCAGCCTCGCGCCTTCCAATTTTTCATCCAAACCGTGATTCCGTTTTTTACATATTGGCTGTCGGTGAAAAATTTTATGGACGCGGATTGCGCATCATAATTTTTTTGGACGAATTCGAGCGCGTTGATTGTGGCGAGCAATTCCATCCGGTTATTCGTCGTGCGAGGCTCGCCACCTGAAATCTGAGTTTCGTTCGAACCGTCAAGAATGACCGCGCCCCATCCTCCCGGCCCCGGATTGCCAGAACATCCGCCGTCGGTGTAGATAA
Organism: uncultured Treponema sp.; assembly: GCA_964653395.1. Lineage (GTDB taxonomy): Bacteria > Spirochaetota > Spirochaetia > Treponematales > Treponemataceae > Treponema_D. The sequence continues at coordinate 8,729 of CAZZFL010000034.1, forward strand.
TGATTTCGTTTGCCATAAAAACTCCTTTTGTAAATGAATGTAAGGGGACGGGAGGGCAGGGGAACGCTTGCTTCGCTTGCGAAGCGAACAAAAATGCGAACTTCGTGAACAAAGCGAAAACCGTCAAATTACGAAAAAAGTTTCAGCTTCCTACAATTTGTCAATCAACATCGAGCAGCGGCCGGAAGGAATTGGCAGCGTCTTTTTCTTTTGCTCCAAAATGTTGATTGTAAAATAATAAAGCTTTTCGCTTTCCATTTGGATTTCCCAGCCGCGATTGCTTTTGTTCGAAAGAATCGTGATGAGATTGCGCTTCAGCGAAAGGTTTTCGATTCCCATTATTTCGAGGTTCGGGATAATCCAATCCACGGTTTTTCGCGGAAGGCTTATCAAAAGTCCCACGACGTTTTCAATCATCAGCGCGATTGTGGAAAGCGCGACCGTCTGCAAAAAATGCGCGCGCGGAAAATTCGGCTTGCCTTTGAGCTGCGCCTTGCCTTCTTTGCACGGAAGATAGGCTTCGTACAAATCGCCTTTTTGCTTGGAATCTTCGGGCGTGAGCGCTTCCAAAATGTAATACAAATGCCGGATTGCGCATTCGCGCGCCAAATCATAACGCTGATATTTTTCCAAGCCTTTTATCACCATGAAATTCATCGCCGGAAAAACGCTTCCTTTCCACGCTTCGCCGCTTTCGTGGAATTCTTCGTTGTCCGCGCTGAGCGAAGGAAAAGGATGGTCCGTGCCGAAAGTTTTCGGATTGCTCAAATGCGTGATGAGAGTTTCGGCGCGGTCGGCGTTTGGAATTTCCGCCAAAAGCGGCCAAAATCCCGCGATCGTTTTGGGCGGCAAAATGTTCGCGTCTTTGTCGAGGTCGTGGTAAAATCCGGTTTCCTCGTTCCACATCATTGAATTGATTCGAGTTTTCAGAGAAAAATACGCCTTTTTGTAAGTGAAACTCAAATCCTTGTCGTTCAAAATGTCGCCGAGCGAAGACATGTGAAGCGCGTTGATCGCCATCGCCGCGTTGAAATCAATCGGATAATGAACTTTTTCGCGCGGAGAATTGAACATTCCGCTCGAAGCCACGGGCGCGGCGTAAAGTCCGTTCGGCTTTTTGTATTTTTTGTCAATCCATTCGACATATTTTTGCAAATACGGCAAGACTTCCTTTATGCGCCTTTTGTTCGCCGCCTTGTGATACAAATTGAATTCCGCCCACGCCAAAAGCGGCAGACTTATTCCTTCGGGATTGTTTTTTTCGGGAACGGGCTTGTTCGTCTTCAAATCGTATTTCGAGCGAATCGCGCCGTCCTTTTCCTGACGCGCGTACAAATAATCCAAATTTCGGCTGGCGGGAAAATTCCTGTTGGAATAAACCAAAAAGAACGAAGAGAAAATCGAGTCCGACATTGAAAGGAAAAGCGCATCTTCTTCCGGATAAATGAAATATCCGTCGTTAGATTTTACGCCCTTTTTCGGGTCAATCCAATATTCCGAAATCCAATTCCAAGTCTTATTGTAAATATCGACAAAATCCTGATCGTAAAAGTAGATTTTGGGAAAATCTCTGATGTTCATAGTGCTCCTAAAATTATGCTATGAAAACATTATAACACAGAATTTCAAAATTTAAGAAAAAAAATGAAAAAAATCTGAAAAATTTCGCGAATTTTAATTTTGCAGGGAATTTTCCGGATTTTCAGGGGCGACGGTCTGCGTTTGTGTGGCTGGAATTGCCCTTTGGTAGAAAAGTTGAACAATTTCCTGCCTGTTCCGATGCAACGACTTTAAAAGGAGCGTGCGTTCTGCGGCGCGATAGACATAGCCCGAAGAATTGTATGTTTCAAAACGCGCGTCGGAGCGGAAATCCATTCCATAAATTTGGATTCTTTGGAACGGCGTAATTTCCGAAACAAAAACATAATGCGAAAGTCCCACAGGAAAGTCGAAATTCAAGGAAATCGTGAGATTTTCATCGCGCCTGTACGAAATGTTGGGAGCGATTGTGTATGCCCAGACATTTCCCGTTTCCAGCGTTCGCAAAAGTTCGAAATGCGGATAATAATTGTTTCCATGAATCAAAATCGGATAAATTTCGCCCAGCGTCCGCAAGTCTAGCGAATTCATTTCCGATATGTAGGAATTGATGATGAAGTATCCAAAAAGCGTGGCGCGATTTTCGCCGAACGCCCGCCCGTAAGAAATGAGCGCATCGCCGGCCTGCGCCGCCTGAAGAATCGAAATTGGCGAATTGTTTTCGTTCAGCACGATTTTTTCGTCTTCCAAAGACGCGCTTTCCATGATTTTTTTTGCGCACAATTCCAAAACTGGTTCGAGCGCGCGCGCCATCGTGGAATTGTGTTCGTGAAAATAAATGTATGTCCGAATTATTCCCGCCGCCTGCTCTATGTTCAATTTCAGTTCGGTGAGCGAAGCTGGCATCGCGGCGAGTGCTGCCACATTTCCACGGTTTCCGTGCGCGTACATATAAGGCGCGATGTTTTGCAGCGTGAAAACGTCCAGCGTCTGAGTCCGAACGGAACGCGCTATGAAATTGTTGAAATTTTCGACTTGCGCACGAAGCGAAGGAAGCGTCGCCGCCAAATTTCCGAAAAACGGCGTGGAAGCAAAAGTGCGGCGCGTTCCGTTCACGAACGATTGCGGCACGGCATTCAAGCCTTCGTTGTAGCGTCCCGCAAAAAGCATTTCCGACAAAAACGAAATCGCCGTTTGTTCCGTAAGGCTGGAAGCGAAATCCGAATTGTTTTTCGAGGCGTTCAAAAAATCCGAAATCATTGCAGTGCGCAAATTCTGAATTGTTTCCGCGTAAATTTCTTCCGAAGCGAGCGCGATGCTTTCTATTTCATCGAGCGAATGCGCGCCTTTTTCGGGAACGAGCGCATAGTACGCCGAATTGGAATCGCTTTGCAATGTCAAAATGTTTTGTTCGATTTGCGGGGCGTTGAGCGCGAATTCCTGCCTCGCGTTTTCCGAAGATTTTTTCGGCGCGAAAATCGCCGATCTTGACTTTTGTTCCAAAAGCGCAAATCCGCCGTCTGCCGAAAAATTCACGCTTACGCTTTGAACTTTTTCAGGCATCTTCGCGCGAATCCAAAAAGTGGAATTTTCGTCTTTCGCCTTGTTTTTTTCTTCGTTTTCGGAATTGGATTTTTCGTCCACGGAAAAAGTCAGCGCGATTTCATCTTCAAAATTCAACGTCAAAGAACGCTCGGCTTCTTCGAACGAAATCAATTTTGCCTTGCGCGCAATTCCGTCTTCGGAAAATTCCACGGGAAAATTTTCATCCGCATTGAAACTTATTCCGCCGTAGGAAATTTTGAAATTGTCTTTTAAATCGCCGTTTTCCGTTTGGGAAATTGTAACTCTCATGCCGTAAATGTTTTTTCTAATTATAAAATCGTTTCTAAACTGAATCACGAAAATGCCGAGAATTATAATGGAATAAAGGACAAAAAGTCCAATAAGTTTTTTCACAGAATGCATTGGAACATTTTACACAAATGGGACTTTAAATTCAAGTGGATTTTCGGTATATTGAATATTTGAAAATCGGAAAAATTTTCCGCAAACAACATACCTCGACAAGCATCGAGGTTGTTGTTCTCATAGTATCGCAGTCGGGTTTTATGCCCTTTATTACGATGCAAGCGTCGGGGTGTTGAACTCTCCGCACGAATAATTTTGATGGAGTTTGAACGAATGAATTTTAGAAATTTCGCTTTCGCTTTTTTGGTCGCAATTTTCTTTGCGCTTCCGAATTTCGCCGCCGATGTTTCGATTACGGAAAATCAAAAAAATCAAAGTGCCGCGAAAGATTCTCCTGCCGTAGCGTTCGTGCGACGTTTGAGCGCGGTTTTGCAAAACGGCTCGGCGGAAGAAGCCGTGGCTCTTTTCCAAAACATGCCCGCCGAACTCAAAAATGATTTTGATTTGCAAAAACTTCACGTTTCGCTTTTGATTTCCGCCGCGCGCTACGACGATGCGAAAAAATTGATTTCCGAACTCGAGCAAAAAAATTCTTCCGACATCGAAATCAAAGAATTGAAAATGATGTTGGCGAAAGTCACTGGTAATTTGGGCGCGAAATCTGCCGTGCTCAAGGAAATAATCGCGCTTGATCCGAACAATTCTTCGGCGAATACTGAATTGGGACAGGAACAAGTTTTGAAGCACAAATACAAGCCGGCGAAAAATTATTATCTCAAGGCTTTGAAAGGCGACCCGAGAAATTTGGACGCGCTTTTCGGATACGGGCAAACTTCTTATTATTTGAACGAGATTGAAAATTCAAAAAAAGCGTTCAACAAAATGCTGGAGATCGATCCGCAGAACGCGCACGCCTACGCCTATATCGGAAAAATTTACGCCGAGGACGAAAATTATTTGCGTGCCGAAGAAGCAGTTTTGAAGGCGATCGCAATCGATAATTCTAATTACGATTTTTATATGGATTTGGGAACGTACCAGCGTTTTCGCGGAAAATTCAAGGACGCGGAAAAAGCTTGGACAAATGCGATAAAAATCAATCCGCAATATTTTTTGGCTTATGCGTATCGCGCGGGACTTTACGACGAGCAGAATTTTTATGACAAGGCGCTCGAAGATTATCGAATGGTAATCAAGACAAATCCGCAATATTATTTTGCCTACGAATCGCTTGGAATGCTCGCATGGCGAATCGGAAATTACGACGAAGCGCGCGCCGCGTTTGAAAAAGCGTATTCGTACAACAAGACGAACGTTTCGTATCCGCTGATGATTGCGGCGTGCTATTACAAGGCCGTCAAGCAGCCAATCCAAGCCGTTCAGGTGAAGCCGTTTTTGGCGAAGGCGATGAAAGATTTTCCCGATCACGATTCGCTTGAATATTTGATGCTCAGGCTTTACAATGATTTGGGTCCTGGCAATGCGGAGAATTTGGTTTCGCGAAAAATTCAAAGTGAATCGAATGGCACAAAAAAAGGCAAAATGACTTTTTACCTTGCGCTTTTTGACGAAATCATGGGACGCGATGAATTGGCGAAAAAAATCTACAGCGAAGTGGCGTCGTTGCAAAGTCCGATGTTTTTTGAATTTCGTCTCGCCGAATGGAAGGTAAAATAGGAATCGCATTTTTCGTTTTTTTGAAATTTGGAATTCCTCGGAATTTGAAAATCGCGTTTTCAGGAATTGCGAAAATTTTGAAATTAAAATTTGAAATTGATTTTTTCGCGCAATGAAAATTAAAATTAGGAAAATAAAATGGAATCTGTTTCTACAAAAAAAATCCTCGAACTGAACGGACGGAAAATCACGCTGATTGGAACGGCGCACGTTTCGCCGCAGTCGATTCAGGAAACCCGCGAATCGATTCAAAGCGATTCTCCCGATTGCGTCGCCGTGGAATTGGACAGCGGCCGCTACGACTCTATGATGAATGCCGAAAAATATCGCGACCTCGACATCATCGCGGTTTTGAAACGCGGCGAGGCGTTTTTGGTTTTGGCGAATTTGGTTTTAGGCTCGTTCCAAAGGCGCATGGGACAAAATGTCGGCGTAAAGCCCGGCGACGAAATGAAGGCCGCCATCGAAATTGCCGGCGAAAAAAACATTCCATTTGAATTGGTCGATCGCCCGATAAAAGTCACGCTGAATCGCGCTTGGGCGAAAAATTCTTTTTGGGGAAAATGCAAACTTCTTTCCGCGCTTTTTGCGAGCGCGTTTTCAAAAGAAGAAGTTTCGCCGGAAGAAATCGAATCTCTGAAAAATCAAAACGAAATGGATTCGATGATGCGCGAACTTTCGGAATTCTTGCCGACGGTAAAAGAAGTTTTGATTGACGAGCGCGATTATTTTTTGGCGGCGAAGATTTGGGAATGCAAGGCAAGCGACGGAAACGCCGCGCAGAAAATCACGGCCGTTTTGGGCGCGGGACATTTGCCCGGCGTGCAAAAGCATTTGGAAAAAATCGCGCAGGGCGAGGAAAACACGGACACGCAGGAAATCGCCTTCGTTCCGAAAAAAACTCTGGGCGCGAAAATCGCAGGCTGGACAATTCCAGTTTTGATTGTCGCGCTGATTGTGGCGGGATTTTATTTTGGCGGAAAGCGGCTCGGCACGGAAATGCTCGGTTCGTGGGTGGCGTGGAATTCAATTCTTGCGGCGGCGGGAACACTTCTCGCGGCAGGACATCCAATTTCGATTTTGGTCGCGTTCGTGGGCGCGCCGTTCACTTCGCTTTGTCCGTTCATCGGCATCGGATTTTTGACGGGCATCGTTCAGGCCTTGGTGAAAAAACCGAAAGTCAAGGACGTGGAAACGCTTTCCGAAGACGCGGCGAGTTTGAAAGGATTTTATTCAAACCGAATCACGCGCGTCCTTTTGGTTTTTTTCCTTTCGTCGATTGGAAGCAGCGTCGGAACATTCGTGGCGGGCGCGAGCATCGTCAAAGCACTCACGGCGGCGGTGATGAAACTTTTTGGAAAATGATTTGTAATTTACGGCGCACGAAGGCGTGATGAAAACTCGCGCAACCTGAGCATTCGCGGATTTTACGAGGCTGAACAAAAATTTTAGCTTCCTTTTGGAAATAGCTTCTGCACCGTTTCACTTCCGTAAGGGGCTTCAAAACACCTTCCCCAGTCCTTCTAAAAAACGCCGCGTTTCCTGCACCATTGAAAATCCAATTCAACGCAATTTCATTTTCCAAAAATTTTCGCGACCAAATCTTTTACGTTCGC
>CAZZFL010000035.1:0-15419 GCA_964653395.1 uncultured Treponema sp.
GAGCGCGGGCGAAGAGCGTCTTTCGAAAGCCCTCAACCCGCACTCCTTCCCCATCAGCCATTCACTACCGAATATTAACTATTCATTATTAACTTTCAAGTTTCTGCCGTAGATGCGGCCGAGGAACTCAAGGTTTTCCGCGCGTTCTTTGGTGAGCTCCGACATCTCGAAGCGCCAAGTCCAGTTCGCGCCGACCGTGCTGGGAGTGTTCATCCTGCCTTCGCTCGAAACGCCGAAAATGTCCTGAATCGGAATCACCGCCATGTCCGCAGTGGACGCAATCGCGCACCTTACGAGCGCGGCGCAGAGTTCGCCCGAATCGCTCAGCTTCCTCGCCTCGCCTTCAGAGAATTCCTTTCCGAAGGAATATTCCGCAGCAAGCCGCACGGACGAATCGGGCGCGCTGTCGAGCCAGCCCTGCATCGTGTCGTTGTCATGCGTTCCAGTGTACACGACGCAGTTGCCGCAATACATGTGCGGAAGGAAGGCGTTCGTCATGCCTTCCGCGCCTGCCTCGCCAGCGTCGAACGCGAACTGCAAGACTTTCATTCCGGGAAACTCAAAGTCGTCCCGGAGCGCGCGCACCTCTTCGGTGATCAAGCCCAAGTCCTCCGCGATGATAGGAATCTCGCCCATCTTTTTCTTTATTTCGGAAAAAAGCGCGTGGCGCGGGCCTGGCACCCATTTTCCGCCGATCGCGTTTTCCGCTCCGTAAGGCACGGACCAATACGCCTCGAAGCCGCGGAAATGGTCTATGCGCACATAGTCCGTGAGTTCCTGGCAGCGGCGAATCCGCTTCACCCACCAGTCGTAGTTTTCGGCCGCCATCGCGTCCCAGTCGTACAACGGATTTCCCCAAAGCTGCCCGGTCGCGCTGAAATAGTCCGGAGGAACGCCCGCCACGCAGACCGGAGTGCCGTCCTTTTGAAGCTGGAAAAGCTTTTGGTTCGCCCAGACATCGGCGGAATCCGGCGCGACGAAAATCGGGATGTCGCCGATGATTTTTATTCCTTTGGAGTTGGCGTATTTTTTGAGCGCGCCCCACTGCTCGGCGAAGAAAAATTGGATTGTCTTAATGCGTTCGATTTCTTCCACGTGCTCGGCGTTCCATTTTGAGACGGCGGAAGGATCGCACGAGGCGAGCGGCTTCGGCCAGAACTTGAACCAAACTCCGCTCGTCTTCTGCTTTTCCGCCTCGACGTCGTAGAACGCCTTGATGCTCATGAAATTGGCGAAATTGTCGAGCCACGCGGAATTGTCGTTTTTGAACGCCTCGTAGCGGACGCGGTCTTGCGCCGAACAGTTCTTCTGGAAATGCGCCGCGGCCTTTTGCAAGACGGGCGTCTTCCAATATACCACCGCGCCGAAATCCACCGCGCCGGAATTCTTTATATATTCGGGCGGAAGAATGTCATCCTTTTGCGCCCAGCCCTTTTCGGCGAGCATGTCAAGGTCAACCAAAAGCGGATTTCCCGCGAACGTGGAAAAAGACGCGTAAGGCGAATCGCCGTAGCCCGTCGGTCCGAGCGGAAGAATCTGCCACAGAGTTTGGCCGGCCTCAGAAAGCCAGTCAACGAATTTGTACGAGGGCGCGCCGAACGTTCCGATTCCGGGCGTTCCCGAAAATGAAGTGGGATGAAGCAAAATCCCGCTAGAGCGAATGTTTTTCATTTTTTCAGTATAACATTGCAAAAAAAAAATTGTCAAGGAAATTTTGCAAAAGCGGAAAATTTTGTGGAAAAAACCCATTTCAGCATGGCGAAAAATCTTGCGGCGGCACTTCAAGTTTGTTGAAAAAAGAAACAAACCAAATTTTGCGCCGAAAAACGCCGCGATAAAAAGTGAAATTTATTGACACTCGAAAAAAAAGCGTGGTATTCTGTGCCCGAGGCGCAAAAAACATCGCGCCGAATTTACTTTTCAGAAAAAATCTTAGGAGGAAAAAATGAAAAGAACGACAATTGCGCAGGTCGCGGCCTGCGCGATTTTGCTTGCGTCATGCGCAAAAGGTGGCAAAGGACAGGTAAAAATCCGCTACCTTAATTTCAAGCCGGAAGTCGCGGGAGTCTATCAGGAACTGGCGGACGAATACGAAAAGCAGACGGGCGTGAAAGTCATCGTAGAGACAGCGGCGAACAACGCCTACGAATCGACTCTCACTTCGAAAATGGCGACGAAAGAAGCGCCCACGCTCTTCCAAATCAACGGACCGCGCGGCTACGCGAACTGGGCGGATTATTGCGCCGACCTTTCTCAGACTGAAATATACAAGCACCTTTCGGACAAGTCGCTCGCGGTCACGTCTGGCGGCAAAGTCTACGGAATTCCGTATGTCGTGGAAGGCTATGGAATCATCTACAACAAGGCGCTCACCGACAAATATTTCGCGCTTTCTTCAAAGGCCACGCCGTATTCGAGCATGGACGAAATCAACAATTTCGCGAAGCTGAAGGCGCTTTGCGACGACATGCAGAAGAACGCCGCCGCGCTCGGAATCGAAGGCGTTTTCGCGAGCACTTCTCTCAAGGCCGGCGAAGACTGGCGATGGCAGACGCACTTGGCGAACCTTCCGGTTTATTGGGAATTCAAGACGAACAATGTGGATCTCGCTTCCGACGCAACGAAAGAAATCAAATTCCAGTACGGCGACCAGTTCCGCAACATCTTCGACCTTTATCTGAACGATTCCACCGTGGACAGAAAGACCGTCGGCACGAAGACCGTCACTGATTCGATGGCAGAATTCGCGCTCGAAAAGTGCGTGATGGTTCAAAACGGAAACTGGGCGTGGGGACAAATCGCCGACGTCGCTGGAAACAAGGTTTTGCCCGAAAACGTGAAATATCTCCCGATTTACACTGGAGTCGCGGGCGAGGAAAGCCAAGGACTTTGCATCGGAACTGAGAATTTCTACAGCATCAACTCGCAGGCTTCCGCCGAAGAGCAGAAGGCCGCCGCCGACTTCGTGTACTGGCTCTACTCGAGCGATTTCGGAAAGAACTACGTCACGAACAAGCTCGGCTTCATCGCGCCGTTCGACACGTTCGGTCCTGCCGAGCGTCCGACCGATCCGCTCGCGAAGGAAATCTTCGCGTGGATGGAAAAGGGCGGAATCACTTCGGTTTCATGGAACTTCACGCTCTTCCCGTCGCAGAAATTCAAGGACGATTTCGGCTCGGCGCTCTTGCAGTACGCGCAGGGCCAAAAGACTTGGGGTTCTGTCGCCGACGAAGTGGTAACGAATTGGAAAAAAGAATCTAACATGTAAAAACGATGCCGCCGGACTTTCCGGCGGCTTTTCCATGATTCAAGCTGTTTGGCTTGCGGCTCTCGCACGACGCCAAAAAGCCACTTATTTGGAGAAAATATCTTATGGAAAAAAGCATAAAAAAACGGGCGACGCTTGGCAAGTATTTTCCGGTTTTCGTGCTGCCCACCCTGCTCGCCTTCGCGCTGTTTTTCATCGTGCCGTTTTTGATGGGAATCGGCCTTTCGTTTACGAAATTCACAACAATCACGAACGCAAAATGGGTCGGAATCGAAAACTACGTCAAGGCGTTCACCACGGACGGCGAGTTTTTGCACGCGCTCGGATTCACTTCGCTTTTTACGATTGTTTCTATCATAACCGTGAACGTGTTCGCATTCGCGCTCGCGCTCGCGCTCACGATGGGGCTGAAAGGCACGAACCTTTTCCGCTCGGTTTTCTTCATGCCGAATCTCATCGGCGGAATCGTCTTGGGCTACATTTGGAACTTGCTGATAAACGGCGTGCTCCAAAAGATTCTCGGCGTGGACATTTCGTTCAAGACCGAATACGGATTTTGGGGACTCGTAATCCTCACGAACTGGCAGCTCATCGGATACATGATGATAATCTACATCGCCGGCTTGCAGAACATTCCGGGCGACCTGCTCGAGGCGGCGGCGATTGACGGCGCGTCATCGATACGCGTCTTGTTCAAGATAAAGATTCCGATGGTGATGCCTTCGATCACAATCTGCATGTTCTTGACGCTCACGAACACTTTCAAAATGTTCGACCAAAACCTCGCGCTCACTGCCGGCGCGCCGGCGCGTTCTACGGAAATGCTCGCGCTCAACATCTACAACACGTTCTACGGAAGGACGGGCTGGCAGGGCGTGGGACAGGCGAAGGCCGTCGTGTTCTTCGTCATAGTCGCGATAATCGCGTTCGCGCAGCTCAAGGCGACCACGCAAAAGGAGACTGAACAATGACACACAATCTCTACAAGCAAAAGCAGGCGACAAAGCAAATCGCCTTTTTCGCGATGCTGGTACTCACGGCGTTCTTCCTCGTGCCGATTTTCCTTGTGCTGGTGAATTCGTTCAAGTCGCGCCTGTACATTTCAAGCGAGCCTTTTTCGCTTCCGAACAACGAGACGTTCGTCGGCTTCCAGAACTACATCGCGGGACTTTCCACTGCGGGATTCTTCGCGGCGTTCCTGCGCTCGCTTTTCATAACAGTTTTTTCCACGCTCATCATAATCGTCTGCACCGCGATGACCTCTTGGTTCATCGTGCGCGTGAAGAACAAATTCACGGGCGCGCTCTACTATCTTTTCGCGTTCAGCATGATCGTTCCGTTCCAAATGGTTATGTACACGATGACGTTCGTGGTGAACAGGATGAATTTCGACAACATCTTCGGAATCGTGCTCGTCTACCTCGGATTCGGCGCGGGACTTTCGGTTTTCATGTTCACGGGATTCGTCAAGGCGATTCCGCTTGAGCTTGAGGAGGCGGCGGAAATCGACGGATGCAATCCGCTGCAAACTTTTTTCCTCGTCGTCTTTCCCGTCCTGAAGCCCACCGCGATCACCGTGGCGATATTGAATTCGATGTGGATTTGGAACGACTATCTTCTGCCCTACCTCGTTCTCGGCACGGACAACAAGACTGTTCCCGTGGCGATTCAAATCGCGATGCAGGGCGCATACGGCGCGACCGATTACGGCGGGTTCATGGCGATGCTCGTCCTCGCGATAATCCCGATCGTGATTTTCTACATTTCGGCGCAGAAGTACATCATCAAGGGCGTGATTTCGGGAGCGGTCAAAGGCTGACATCCCAAACAATGCTCGCGCTTCGCGCGCGTTCGCCCAAATTGCCTTGCTCGGCGCATTGCGTCGGCGGGCGAAATTAAACTTTCGGAAAACGGATTTTTCCAAAAGTTTAATTCATGAAACGGCTTTCTTTTTGAAAGGATAACATAACTTTTCGCGCGGGTCGGAGGCACTTTGACCCGCGCATTTTTTTTGATTGCGGCGCAAAAGAAATGCGCGGGTTTTCAAAATGCGAGTCGCATCATTTTATCAATTTGTCAAGTTCGGAATTCAACCTTGCGAAATTCTCGTTTCCGGGATTAAGCGACATCACTTGACGCAGATAATATTGCGCCTTGCGATAATCTTGCTTTTGGAAATAAATCTCGTACATACGAAAAAGCGCGTCGAAATTGCGTGGATTCGCAATCACGGCGGAACGCAAGTCCGAAAGCCGCTCGGCTTCTCCCGAAACCAAAAAGCTGCGCTGATAGTACAGGAAACTTTTCATCGCGGACGCGGCGGAATTCAGCATGGAATTTATGAAACGCGAAGCCTGCGCCGTGCGCCCAGTCCGCACCATCGCCTCGACATAAGATTGAATCGAAGTCTCGTCATTCGGATTTTTTTCATAAAGAGACGAGGCTTCCTTCCAAGCCTCGTCCAAATAGCCGAGCGCGAGACAGATTTTTACGTGCATCGAAATTGTCTGCACAGAAGAATTTTTCGACATGAGCTTTTTGCTTGACGCGTAGGCATCCGCCCATTTTTCTTCGTCCGCCAAATTCTGAATCAAGAAAGAAAGCGCCTCTGAATTTTCGGGATCGTCCGAAAGGATTTGCGACGAAAGCTGCGCGCCGCTCCTTCCGCCAATATTCTTTCCAGTTTCGCCAGCAAGGCTCGCCGCATAAAGCACGACCTCGCTGTCGTTCGGATAAAGCGCGAGCGCCTTTTCCATTGTGGCGATTGCGGCGGTTGGATTTCTGTTCCAATCTTTTTGAATCCGCGCGCGCAGCACGAGATATTCCTTTGAATTCGGATTTGATTTCGCGTAAACGTCCAAAAGCGACGCAGCCTTTAGGTATTCGCCAGTCTGAACGAAAACTTTCGCCCTGAAAAGCACCATCTCCAAGTCAGCGGGATTCTGCGTGAGGATGAGCATCGCGTAGCGTTCGGCGGAAGCGTAATTTCCACGGTCGAGCGAATTCTGCGCCGCCAATTTCAGAAGCTGCAAATTTGAAGGCTGAACCACGATAAGGCGGTCGATTATCGTCTGGCTTTCGCCATAGCGCGAAAGCGCGTTCAGCACGGACGCCAGACGGAAATCCACTTCGAACGCGGAAGTGCCCGCGGCGGCCACCTTGAAATGTTCCACGGCATCTTCAGCTTTTTTCATGTTAACGAAAAGGATTCCCAAAAGATAGTTCGCGAGGACGCTTTTGGAATTGATTTCGAGGGCGGCGAGCAGATCCTGCTGAGCGCGCTCGTAATAGTCGGTGCGCCCTGAATTTCCGCAAAGCACGAGCGAAGGCAACGCGCGCGACAAAAAATCCGAGCCGTTCATAGATGTGTCGTAGATTCCGTTCCGCGCCGACTCAATCGCGCCGACATAGGCGTTCCGTTGTGAAATATGCGGCTCGCCTGCCGAAAATTCCATGCTGGGCCAAACGACTTTCGAGATTTCATCTATGCAGAACAAAAGTACGCTTTCATTCTCATTGTATTCCACCGAAGGCTTCTTCAGCTTGACGTAGGCGGAACGCAAGGTTTCGGGCGCGCCCATTTCCACATCGCGCATGATTTCATCCGAGATTCCAGAAAAATATCCCGCATCGTTTTTTTTCTTCGTCTTGTCCACGCTGATTTTCGTGACGGGTCTTTCTTCTTCGGAAACATTCTCGGAAGAATTTTTTTTGGACTTTTTTTCCTTGGATTTTTTCGCCATTTTTTCAAGCGTGAAATTCTCTCCGCCGAAATTCCCAAGCGAAAAATCCTGAGCCGCAAAATCACAGGGCAAAAAAACGAGAATGAAAAATGTCAAAAGGCAAAGAGGCCTTTTCATCTAGTCGTAGTCCTCGCCGTCGTATTCTTCGGCATATTTATCCTCGTCGTCCTTGATGATCGGAAATTTTTCCTTGGCGCTTTGCCTCACATAATAAAGCACTATCAAAAACGCTCCGCAGAAAACAAGGAAAATCGGCATAGATTTTCCAAGAAACACGCGCATCGGAACTTTTATGATTTTAAGCGTGAACAGGAAGAAAAACACGCCCAGCACCGTCATCGCCGCCGAAGGAAAAACATACACGGTGCGGAATTTCTTGCAATGTATTCGTCCCACCGGCAAAAGCGTCACGCCGAATGTTATCATGAGAAGCGGCCAATGCTCGCGGAAAGCAAGCGGAACCGCATGCGCCGTCAGGATCAGAAAAAGGAGCGATATTATGCACAGATTCAGCGAAATATAAAATGAAACCGCGTTTCGCGCCAAAAGAGAAAAATAAACCATGAACGCCGTTATCAAAAGGAAAATCGTGTTCAGCACCAAATGGTAAGTCTCGCGCTCGCCGATTGGCGGAAGGAAAAACAGGACTATTCCGGCAAGAAAAAAAATTATCCCAAACGCGAGCATAATGTCTTGCGCCTTTTTGTTGTATTTTTCCATAATGTCCATTATATTACATTTTGCCCAATCTTGACAATAATCAAATCATAATATATTGTAAAAATTATGAAAATAAAACAAAATCTTTATGGAAAAATTTCCACGAAAAAGATTCTCGCGACCGTGATTTCCATATTTTTCTGTGCGCTGAATTTTTCATGTTCCAAAGAAAGTCCCGAAAAAAAAATCGGACGCAAATCAACCGTTGAATTGAAGAGAATGCTTGAGCGCGGCGGCGAACTATCCGAAAAAAGCCGCTACGCAATCATGAATCAAATCGCATCGAAAATGCTTGAAGAAGGCGACACAGACGAACTTCTGCTTTTACTAACGGAATTCGTGGAAACGAACCCGCACGACAAATACAACTCGTACTGGCTTTTGATGTGCGCGTACACCTACATCGAAATGGGACAGGAAAAAGTGGCGGAGTATTACTTCGAGCGCATCCTGCGTTGCTACGACGATCTCGTTGTGAAAGGCCAGTCGATTCACTTTCTATGCCTCGAACGTCTCATCCAAATTTCCGAAAATCCCGAAAACCGCATAAGTTATTTCAACACTCTGATGAGCCGATTTCCTGAAAAAGTGAATCTCACGGAAATGTACGCCCGACTTGCAAACGAATACGAACGGCTCGGCGATTGGACTCGCGCGCTAAGAATGTACCAAACATTCCTCGCACAGCGCGACGCAGGCTCAATCCAAATTATGGACATGCGAGACATCTACAGCCATGCGCGCTCGCTCATAGTGTTTGACAATTCGCCGAAAAACTGGATGTTCAAGACTTTGGACGAACTTTCCGATGCCGTGAAAAGCGCGATCACGCGCAATCAGGGAACGCGGCTCGACGCGATTCACTCCAAGGCGAATTTTTTCACAGTATCCGGGAGAAGCAACGAAGAAACTCGGAATGTCCAAACAAACTTCCGCATCCAAAACTACATGCATGGAAACAGAATCCTTTTTTCTGAAGAACTCCTCGCAGGCGAAAATGCGAACGAAGCGTATCTCCGCACAAGCGGATGGACGGACTTCGCTCCTGAATGGTACTTTTATTTCAGGAAGGTGAATTTTCCCGCCGAGCCGAAAGTCCACGGAACTTGGGAATGGGCAGGCATCTACATGGGCGATTCTTTCCAATCGAAAAAATGAAAAAATTTTCGCAAGCAAGAAAATGTCTTTTCGCGATTTTGATTTTTTCACGGCAAGGAATTTTTCCGCAAGAATTTCTTTCCGCTCCCAGCGAGGAAATTCTCTACGAGGAAATCATTCCTGACTTTGAAGACGAGAAAAAACATTCCTCCGCACAGAACGTCCGCCACATTCCGCCCGACTTGCCGGACGCGCTTCGTCCCGAAGTGGAACGCTTCAGGGAAAGCTATCTTTCGCCCGAGCGCGGCGCGGAACTTTTCGTGATCCTGAAAAACGGCGAGCGATACAGGCATTATGTGCGCCGCAGACTGCTCGAGGAAAAAATGCCGCTCGCGCTGGAATACATTCCCGTGATCGAATCGAGTTACAAGGCGAACGCCGCGCCGAAAGACGGACGCTCCGTGGGACTTTGGCAATTTTTGGAAAACAGCATCGCAGGATATTTGCGGAAAAACGAATGGCTTGACGAGCGGCTCGATCCATGGAAAAGCACAGACGCCGCGCTGAAAAAACTCAAGGCGAACTACGACACTTTCGGCGACTGGCTTTTGGCGATCGCCGCCTACAACTGCGGGGCGGGGGCCGTGGGACGCGCGCTCGAAAAATCAGGCGAAAAAAATTTTTGGACGCTCTGCGAAAAAAAGCTCATTCCAGACCACGCCATAAACTACGTTCCGCGCCTGCTCGCCATCGCAGACATCGCGGCGAACGAAAATTTCTATGAGGCGGACTTGCCGGAATTTTCATTCGAGCGCGAAACTTATTCGCCGTTTGATGATTTTGACTATGTGGAAGTCGCTTCGCAAATTTCCTTGAAACGTCTCGCGATGGAAATGCGAATTGACGAGGAAATTTTGCTCTGCCTGAATCCCGCGCTTTTGCGTGGAGTCACGCCGCCCGAGGAAACCTACGAAATCCGACTTCCGGCAAGGATGGGGGGAGCCGCGCGCGACGCGCTTTTTGCGCTTATGTCGAAAAAGGAAAATGCCGATAGTGAATAAGATGAAAAAGGATTTTTTAAAAAAATGCGGAAGCGCGATTTTTTTCCTCGCGACAATTTTCGGCGCGACGGCGCAAAGCGGAAAAACTTATGACGCAAACGCGCCGCTTTCTTCCACAAGTTCCGTGAATTGGAAGGAAAAAAAATTCACGTCAACGATTTCGTTCGACATGGAAAAGGCGAACATTCCGATGCCGAGCGGAAAAAATTCCGCGATTACGATAATCAATTCGCGCCTTCCAAACCTTATCAAAGATCCGCTTTTGACGCTCTGCGTGGATTCGAACCATTCGCTCGGCGACTACATTTTGGAACACAGAGTGAGCCTTGAGGACGTGATGAAAATCATGACTTCGGGAGAAAAGACGCCCGGATATTTTGACAACGAAAGTTTCCTTTTCAAGACAAAAAAGAATTTGAACCTGAACGACATCTCGAGCCTTTTCGTGCGCCACAACGAGCCTTACTCGCGAAAAAAATCCATCGACATGATTTCATCCCGCGCGTACACGGGAATCATAATCGACGCGCGAGGGCAGCTTCCAGTCCACGGAGATTTCACAAAGGAACGCGTGAATCCGTGCTTCTTCCCGAAAATCTGGAACGAAAAAATGGAAGTCGTCTACGAGCGCAACATGATGGAAAGCGCGTTGGAAAAGGAAATCGGCGAATGCGTCTACGACTGGAGCGACGACAAACGCCGCTACAAGGACCGCATCGGAAGCGACCCCCTCCACATCACCGCCCTCAAAGTCTACGGCAGAAACCGAACGGACTTAATCATAAGCGAGGACGACACGCTCCGAATTTTCTCCGTGCCGGAAAACGCGGAACTTTTGAAAAAAGGAAAAGTCGTCATTCTTCTCGAACGCGATGTCCTTGAGCACGACGTGTCCGCCCCGATAAAGGACGAGCCATATTACACCGTGCTTCGAAACCTGAAGCTCTATCCGCTGAAGCATCCCGGCGCGGACAAAATCGAGGACACTGGCAACGTGATTCGCTTCACCTACAAACTCAATTTCGTTCCGGATTCGCCAGAACTTCTGCCAAACGAACTTCCGCGCATCGCCGAGCTCGCCGAACTTTTGAAGGACGCAATTTCCGAAAACGCATTCACGATTTTCGTCGGAGGACACACCGCCGACATCGGCCAGCATGAAAACCAAATGCGGCTTTCCGTCGAAAGGACGCAAACCGTGATGAAACTTTTGATTGCGCAGGGAATCGACGAAAAACTTTTCACCTACCACGGCTACGGCGAAACCATTCCGATCGGCAACAACGAAACGCCCGAAGGCCGCGCCGAAAACCGCCGAGTGGAAATCGAGCTGCGCCCGCGCGCGACTTACATTCAGCGAAGTTGGTAGAAATATTTTTCAAATTCTTTCGGAACCGGCGAAACCAATTCCAAGATTTCGCCGGTCACGGGATGAGGCATCTCAAGGCTTCGCGCGTGCAAAAAAATCCGCTGTGCGCATTCGCCGCCGTAAAGCGTGTCGCCCAAAACAGGCATGCGGCACTGCGAAAGATGCGCGCGGATTTGATGCGTGCGCCCGGTGAAAAGCCGCGCCTGAACTAGAATTTTTCCTGAGCTTTTTTCCAAAATGCGAAAATCAGTCCTCGCGAATTTTCCGCCGCAAGATTCCGCCACTTCGCCGAATTTCGCTTCCTGCGATTTTTTTGAAACACGCCCAAGAAAATTGCTCACGGAAAATTCCTCGTTTTCAAAATCAAATTCATTTTCAGAATTTTTCGCGCCTCGCAAAAACGCGCTCGCGCTTCCGGCCGTGCTTTTCGTGCAAACTGCAAGATAGATTTTTTTCACCGAGCGGCTTGTCCCATCCCCTCCGCCGAACATTTCGTGCAAGGCTGCGTTCACGGATTTTTTCTTGGAAAACAAAATCACGCCCGAAGTGCCCTTGTCGAGCCTGTGCGCGGTGGAACAATAATTTTCCGCGCCGGGATTTTTTTCGCAAAGATATTTTTGCACCGCATCAAAAAGCGAGGCACGGCTTTCCAAAAAAGTTTTTTCGCTCGGAATTCCGCACGGCTTGTTCACGGCGAGCAAAAAATCATCCTCGAAAATTATGTCATTTTCGCAAAGCGAAAATTCAATGTCGCCATTTTGCTTTTCGAAAAAAAGTTTTTCGCCGTCGAGCAAGATTTTCACGCGCGAAGAATTTTTCAAAATGAAGGCAGGATTTTTCACGGCGCGATTTTCGGCAAAAACATTTCCGCTGAAAATGAGGCGACGGATTTTCGAATTGCTCAAAAATTTATTTTCTTTTGAATCCAAAAATTCATCAAGCGCGGAAGGCAAATTTTCCCGCAAAAAATCATCTAGGCGAGAATTTTTTTTCACGTCAAGAAAAATCGTCCGCTTCAAAATATTTCGTATTCCGGCCCTTCGTCGCCCGCGAAAATTTTCACGCGGCATTTTTCCATGCAGACATTTTCGCAGAACGCGGACAAATCCAATGCGGCGGGGGAAAGCAAATCGTCGGGACTGAACGAAAGCGAAATCGAGCATTCCTCCCCCTCCCCTTCAAGGCGAGAGAACGCGCCGTTCAACAAAACCGCGTCGCGCACGGCAGGATAAATATGGCGGAGATTTTTCTCGTCATATTTTTCTTCCAAAAAAAGCAGCTGCATTTTTTCGATTTCCTTGTGCGAAAGCGAGGCGACTTTTTCGCGCGACTTGAAACCGCAATTGTTGCAAATCTGCCATTCGGCGAAATCCGAAAAAAAATTCGACGGGGAAATCTTAAGCGGCTTCAAAACCGAATTGAACCACGGCACCGCCCTTCCGCACGAATAAAAAATTTCCGCGGCAAAAGCCAAACCTTGCGCGTATGAAATGTCTTGGCTTGAAAAAGTCGCACTGCGCCGCTCCTCGCGCTCGTCGGAATAAATCTGCGGAAACTCAATGTGATTCGGATAAAGCGTCATGGCGAAATCGAGCCGCTCGCAAAAAGACTTTATCGAATCGTTCGGCGAAATGGCGAAGTCCGCCAAAAATCCAAAGACGAGATTCGCGTCGTTCAAGAGCGCGGCTTTTTTTGAAAAAAGTTTTTTGTCGAAGGCGAATGAATTTTTCGGCGAAAGATTTTTCTTTGAATCAAAATTTCGTGCAGCGAAATTTTTTGGATTTTTTTCGTCCGAAAATTTTTCAGCGGCGAATTCCTTTTTTTCAAATTTCTTCGCGCTGAATTTTTTCGAATCGAATCCGGCGGATTTTTTTTCCTGCGAAATTTCTCCTGCGCGAAAAAAAATGTCGAGCGAGCAGAACAAGTCCTTGCACAGCGAGACGATTTCGCCGTCGATCACGCCCGCTTCCACGGGAATCGAAATGAAAACTTCGGGAATGTATTTTTGCGCCTTCAGGAGAAAATTTTTGAGCGAATTTTTGTCGCGCGAAAAAACGCCCTCGTTCAAAGAAAATCGCGTTATGCCTTTTTGCGAAAACGAGGCGAGCTGAGAATCCAAATCCGTCAAGTCAAAATTGTATTCGTCTTTCAAAATCAGTCAACTACAAAAGTTTGATTCCGCGCTTTTCGCAGTCGGCGACCATCTGCGGCGGCCAAATGCTCACTTGCGTTTCGCCGATGTGCGCCTTTTTGAAAAGAAGCATGCAAAGCCGCGACTGCCCGATTCCCCCTCCCAAAGTCTGCGCAAGTTCGCCGCGCAAAAGCTTCGAATGGAACATCAGCTTTTCGCGCTCCTCGCAGCCGCGCTCTTCGAGCTGCGCTTTGAGCGAAGATGGGGAAACCCGGATTCCCATCGAAGAAAGTTCGAAGGGCTGCTCGAGCACTTCGTTCCATACAACGATGTCGCCGTTCAAGCCTTTGTGCCCGTCGCCTGTTTCCGTAATCCAGTCGTCGTAGTCCGGCGCGCGTCCGTCATGCGGAAGCCCGTCCAAAAGCGGCGCGCCGATTCCGGTGATGAAAACCGCGCCGTATTTTTTCGCCACTTCCGCCTCGCGCTTTTTCGGCGAAAGGTTCGGATATTCACGCGCCAAATCGTCGCTGAACAAAAGCTTGATTTCGTCGGGAAGAGTCGGCTTTATCTGAGAATAAAAATCGTAGACATAAAATTCCGCGCGCTTTATGCAGCGATAGACTTTCTTCACGATTTCATGCAAAAAGAAAACAGTCCTGTCCAAATCGTCGATCGCCATTTCCCAATCCCATTGATCGACGTAAAGCGAATGCACCGCGTCCAAATCCTCGTCGGGACGAATCGCGTTCATGTCGGTGTAAATTCCAAATCCTCGAGGAAGCCCCATTTCCGTGACTTTGAGCCGCTTCCATTTTGCGAGCGACTGGACGATTTCCATATTCTGCTCGCCGAGCGACTTCACGGGAAAACGCACGGGCCGTTCCGTGCCGTTCAAGTCGTCGTTCACGCCGATGCCGCTCCGCACAAAAAGCGGAGCCGTGACGCGCGTCAAATTCAATTCGGTGGAAAGCGCGCTTTGAAAAAAATTCTTCAAAAGGACGATGCCGTGCTCGGTCTGAGTTTCGTCGAGAAGCGGCTTGTAGTGCCGCGGAACATCATTTCTCTTCATAAAAATCCTCGTGCAAAAATCGCAATCATCGGGCGACCTTCCAAAATTCCCGGCCGAAAAAATTCGGCAAGAAAAAAAATCGCCGGATGCGAATTTTCTAGATTATACAACTTCTTCAAAAAATCCGCAATATGTGTTACAATGAATTATGAAAAGAATTTTTTCGAAAGCCGCTTTTTTCGCGCTCGTTTCGATTTTAAATCTTTCGTGCGCGTCGTCAATGCGCGGCGAGAATTTTTACGACGAAATCATACTGAATGCGGATTCATCTCAATTGGAAATTCCGCTTTGCAAGGCAGTAGAAAAAAATTCCGAAAGGCGCGACACGCATCAAATCGTCCGGCACGAAGGCTACACGCTTTGCTACCGCGAAAAATTCGAGCAGGCCGAATGGGTGGCGTACACGCTCGATGCCGAAAAATTGCAAAAGCAAGCCTCGCGCAAAAACAATTTCCGCGAAGATCCCGACGTGAAAACTTATTCCGCGCAACTGGAAGACTACAGGCACAGCGGCTATGATCGCGGGCATTTGGCGCCGGCGGCGGACATGGCGTACAGCGAAGTCACGATGAGCGAGTCGTTTTTCTTGAGCAACATTTCGCCGCAAGTCCACGCATTCAACGCCGGGATTTGGCTTCGCCTCGAAGAATACGTGCGGACGCTCGCTTCGGAAAGCGAAAAGATTTTCGTCGTCACAGGTCCCGTCCTCGAAAAAGATTCATACGAGACAATCGGCGTGAACCGCGTGGCCGTCCCCGAATTTTTCTACAAGGCGATTCTCGCGTTCAAAAACGGCGAGCCGAAAATGCTCGCGTTCATCGTCCCGAACGAGCAGAGCAAGGAAGAAATTTGGCGTTTCCAGACGACCGTGGACGAAATCGAAGCGCGGACAGGAATCGACTTTTTTTGGCAGCTCGACGATGAAATCGAGGACGCGCTGGAAGCGGAGAAATATTGAAA
>CAZZFL010000036.1:0-14996 GCA_964653395.1 uncultured Treponema sp.
ACGCCGCCACCGCAGAAATGGACTGCTTCCGTTCAGAAAGATTCATAATTTCTCCGTTTTTGAATGTTTTAGAATCGCGGATTTTAATCCGCCGCCAATTGCATTTCAATTTTAGCAGAGGAAAACAAGTTATGTCAAATACTTATTTTTTATTGGAGTGTATGCGTTTTGGGTATACGTCACTCCGTGCCGTTTGCCTAGCGGAAATTATTTGAGGCGACGCTCGCGCGGCTTGGGCAAAGAAAAAAAATTCTTGTTACAGAAAAAAAATATTGCAGGGTGAACGACGAAAGATTTTGCATAGACCACCTAAAAGATTCAAGCCGAAACCTTTAGGATTTTTGAGAGAAAGCGATGATAAACAAAAAACGGACATGGCGTTTTATTTTATGATGAATAGACGAAGAAATAGATAAGGATGGCAAACATTTCTCGTCACGATTGCAAATGAAAAGGAAGCGTGGTGTGCCATATCCTCTATAATTTTTGTATTTTATGGTAAAACATATTATGGATAAAAAATGACAATCAAGATTGTAGCCGATGAATTTTCCGCAGCACGGAAGCAGGTTGTGGACGGGATAAAGCGTTTCGCCTTTCTTGCGGTAAAAAAAGAAGACGAAATCTTTTTTCCGCGAGCGGATTTGCTCGGCGTAAGATTTCCGCATTTCTGCTAACGTTTATTTCTCCTTTGTTTGGAACGCCTATAGTGGTGCTCCAATATCTAAACATGGTAGGTTTGCAAATGGCAATCAAGGTAAAAAGACAACAAGTTTTTCACACAAACATTGTTTTTTGTGATATACTAATCTAATGCATAAACAAATAAACATTGCCGACTGGCGAATTCAAAATGGAAGCGACGCTAAAAAAGTTGGCGAGGTTTTTCTAAAAACAATAAACCTTGAAAACGCAATAACATTTGGTTTGCCTGAAATCGATGACAGATACTCAATTTGGCGAGTGCCTTTATGCAACAAGGAAAAAAATAAAGTCGGAGAACTCGTAATTGACGGGAAAACCAGTCTCATCGATGCAGAAAAAACCACTTCTCGAGAAATGCTTGAAAGTCGTCTTTTGGGACGCAATGTCTCTGTAAAAGTTCCAAAAGGCAAAAAACTTCCGCATATTTCAACGCTCAGAAATACCGTTGCACTTGGAGATTGTGAAGAAATTCTTTCCGAAATGCCCGCTGAAAGCGCGGATTTGATTTTCACTTCACCTCCATATTTTAATGCTCGTCCTGAATACATGGAATATCTCGAATATAAAGACTATCTCAATAAAATGCAACGCATCATCCACAAGTGCCATCGAGTTTTGAATGAAGGTCGTTTTTTTGTGATAAATGTTTCTCCAGTTTTGTTGCGCCGTTCCTCACGTTCCGAACAGTCAAAGCGCATTGCCGTTCCATTTGACTTTCATAGACTGTTTGTTGAAGAGGGGTATGATTTTGTTGACGATATAATTTGGCAAAAACCAGAAGGAGCTGGATGGGCGACTGGCAGGGGAAGGCGTTTTGCTGCTGATAGAAATCCGTTGCAATACAAGCCTGTTCCGGTTACTGAGTATGTTTTGGTATATAGGAAGCACACAGACAAACTGATTGACTGGTCTATCAGAAATCATCCTGACAGGACGGCCATTGAAAAATCAAAAATCGCTGATGATTATGAAAAGACGAATATTTGGAAAATCACGCCTGCCCATTCAAAAAAGCACCCTGCAATTTTTCCCGATGAATTGGCGGAAAGAGTAATTCGTTATTATAGTTTTGAAAACGATGTCATTCTTGACCCTTTTTCAGGAAGTGGAACGACTTGTCGAGTGGCATACGAACTTAAACGAAGGTTTTGTTACATAGAGCAAAAAGAAGAATATGTTGATGACTTCAAAGAGGAGTTGCAAAAGTGGTATTTTGGTGATGTCGAAGAAATAAATTTCATAAACACTTCGCACATTGTTACATCGCAATTATTGTTTGGATAGAATTATGAAACTAAAAGACTGTATTCCAGATTTGGGAAAGAACCTTGCGAATTATGGAAAAGCCGATGTTGTAGACAGACTCGGTAAATCCGTTATTCAAAAAACTGTACTTGGAATTCTTAAGGGTGAGAACATCCGTACTTTGACGGAATCTCTGACAAAGCGAAGGGTGTCTCTTTCTACTGCGGCAATGCTAAAGACGTATCTAACGGCATTTTCAAATATTCCCGATTTTTCAAAAAATTATGCGGATATTATTTTTGATTCTCTTACAAAAGACAAACCAACAAAAAGCGAAAAAACTTTTCTAACTTGGATGGCAGGTCTTACAGAAAAACAAATTCAAAATGTGCTTCGTGGAAAAAATGAAGATAACTTGAAATCATACCTGGCTGAAACAATGCAAACTTTGTCATCTACAGAAAATGAAGCGAAAAAAGAATTCGGAGAACTTCTTGCGAACATAAAGCTTGGTAATACAAAATGTGAAATTGATTGGCTTGAAATCATACAACTTTTTCTTGCTATAGGATCACAGACTTTGGCAATACGAGGTTCTGAAAAATCCACCTATGGAAAAATGTTCGAAAAACTTGTTTTGGGCAGTGTTCTTTCACTTTTAGGCTTTGACTTTGTTCAGCGTAACGATGTTTCAAAAAGCAAGAAAATCTTTTGGCTTTCAGAGCGTGACTCTAAAAGGGAAAGTGATGCCACCGCATTGCTCGATGTTGGCAAGGGAATTCGTTTTGACATAGGTTTTATCGGTGTGGGCAACACAGAAATTTCGCTCGACAAGGTTACGCGATTTGAGAATACGATGAGTTATAACGATAAACATTATGATATGTCAACGATTATAATAGTTGACCGAATTGGAGAAAAAAGTCGTGTCGTTCAAATGGCGCAATCGCTTAACAAAGGACACATAGTGCAGATGAGTATGTCGAATTGGGTGAAAGAACTTTCTTGCATCCTTTACAATGACTTTCGTTTTAAAACACCGATTTACGGCAAAACCGATAGAGAAATTCTTGATTATCTTGAGAAAAATATAGAAAATTTGAATATGCAGGATTTCTTGAACAACAAAACGGTAAGCGCAGAAAGATAAAGTAACATTGATATTTTCTTGCAAAAAATGAATTCTGTGATATAATATCATAATAGGTAAAGTGTCGGTAAAAGACGCACAGAAAGCTACATATTCCGCCTACAGGAAGTTTAGCAAGATGAGCGCGCGTTGTGTATAGTTTCAGGCGAATAATTGTCCGCTGATTTCATTAACTTAACATCACGTATAAGCGCGAACATGAATATAGGCCAGACTTTATTGTGACAACAGCTGAAAAGTATTATTTGGTGGAAGTCAAATACAGAACAAAAGTAAATGATCACATTGTTTTGGCGAAAAAGGAATGGGCGATATAATATTGCAAAATTAGAATACAACAAGGCTGACGGACACAATGTTTTTGAATACTTGTTCATTACTGACAATGCGACAAGTGACGATACAGATTTCAATACTTTGCTTGCAAAATTTTAAGGAATAATAGCCTTGTTTGCAAGCTCAAATAGCGACATGGTTTAAAAGCATAAAGCAAACGAGAAATTTGATAAAACAACTTAAACATGGAAGGGAATTATGAATAAACACGACGAATTTAAAGCACTTTTATATCAAACGACATATGACAACTTTTGCGACGAATCACTTGTTTTGTCAAAATTAAATATGCTTCGCGACTGGATAAAATCAAATCTGCCCAAACGTCTTTTCCGTTATAGGAGATTTACCGAAAACAATTTAAACGCCTTACGCAATGATGAAATATGGGGAAGCCAAGTTACAGAATACAACGATCCCTATGAATACATTCCATGCTATGATATTGAAAAAGTAAATCAATTTTTAAACAATGAATTTGATGAAAATGTAATCAAACATCAGTTAAGCATCCTAAAAACTGGATATACTCCGCAACAAATCAAAAATTTGTTCAATAAAGAAACGCTTCATATTTTGACTGAAAATGTTGCAAAAATTGATGACATATCAGCAGTCTCAAAAGTAATGAGCGCTCAGAAACCACTTGTCATACAATATTTACAGTCAAAATTTGATGCAATAATTAAAGACTTTTTTGTCGGTATTGTTCAAGCAGAAACAAAATATAATGTTGCCTGTTTTTCAGAAAGCAATAACTCTTCATTGCTGTGGGGACATTATGCCGATGGTCATAAAGGCTTTTGTTTAGAATATAATTTTACGGAAAATCTCACAGAATGCAAACAGCCTTGTAACAACGTTAGAATATGTTCCAACTTTTTATTAAAAACTCCCATTGCGCCAATTTGCTATTCAAAACACAGGTTGGACGCAACGGCAGGCATTATATCAATTATCCAACAAATGTTAAGAGATGAAATAAAATTAGGAATGAATGACTATTTTTCTGATATGCTTCTGTGTATAAAATGTCTCCTTACAAAATCCAGTGATTGGTATTATGAAAAAGAATGGAGAGTTTTTACCCATTTTCCAGACAATCCCAAACAGCATAGCCCGATCATGAACAAGAAAGCAAAGGCGATTTATCTAGGAGACAGTATATTCCAAGAGCATAAACAAGAATTATTATCAATTGCAGAAGAAAAAGAAATCCCATGCTATCAAGTCGTTCCAAGTTATGAAACATCAGAATTTGTATATATACCAATTCTTATATTTGACGGAAAAAAACATCTTGCAAAGTTTTAAATTATTTCCATATCATCTTCATATTTTATTCCCTTCGCAATAGCATTATCATGACAATATGCATGATAGCATTCTCCAGCTCATCCTCTGCACACACACCCCGCCGCCCGGCAGGGCGGCGGAATGCCCACTCACGCGACCGTCACGGCTTCGCTTGTTGCCGTCGAATACGACTTTTTCAGTGAGTTTCCTTTGGTGCTGTTTGTTCGGAGCATGATGCGGTACGGGATTCCCGGCGAGAGGCCTGCGGGAAGGAAGAATTCCACCAGCTTCGGCTGGTTCCGGAAAATCTTGTCTTCGTCCACTTTGATCCACTTGGATTCATCATTGCCGGAACCGTACTCATCATCCGTCGGGGCAAAATAGATGCCGCCGTATTCCCCGGTAATTAATCCGCATTCCTTCAATGCGCACCGATTTTCCCGCCGTGAACAGCGTCCCCGTCCTGCCCGTGTACAAGTCCGTCATGTTCCCAATCACTGGACCAGAATCCGCGGTCACGATTTTCTTTATGCCTATTTTCGCCACCGCATCGTTCAGCCGCTTTGAGGACGTGAATTTCACCTGAAAACCTTCCGTTACGACTGTCTCAGGCGAACTTCCCGCGATGACGCAGTTCGCCTTGATGTACAGCGTGCCGAGGTCAAGCACATTCACCGCCTCGCCGCGGGCGAGCGCCTCAAGGATTTCCGCCTTGAACAGCGAGGCGAAGTGCTTCGCCATTATAGCGTTCGTGCCCACCTCTTTTTTCTGAATGCGCGCTATCAGATGGTCGATGTTCACCGTCGTGCGGTCGAACCGCGCGTAGTACTTTCCGCCTTTGCCAAAGGGATTCGCGACGAGCGTCACCGTTCCCTTTCCGTCGGAATCCTCATAGTCAATAACAGTCGTATTGCTCATAAAAATGTCCTCCTCTGCGTACCGCAGATATGATGAGATATGGAAGCCGCCCGAAAGCGCGCTCCCTTTGCGCTGAACAGGGATTCAGGCTTTCCGCCGTCCGCCCTATTGACGAGGACACCGCATATAAGGTATGATTCTAACAGCTACGTTAAGAAAGACTCTCTTGCGGTGTCTTTTGCCCCTCAACAGGCGATTTCCGTCTGCTGAGGGTATTTTTTTCGCCTCATGCCACCTCCTCCTTTGAAGTATATGTCAGAAGCCGCGCAATCCTGCTGTGGAGAATCTTATGCCTGACACGTGGATTCCGCATCGCTTTCTGGTAATGCTCGTACACATTGTAGGCACAGTCAATGCTGATTCCGAGCGCGGCCGCTATTTCATCGGGCGTTTCAAGCCCCATCCGGGAGACGAACACGAGCGGGGCGACGATGTACGCCGCAAAATGGTTTGCCTCCGCCTCAATCCGCCCGACGCTCTTGTCGCAGCCCTCAAGATGCCCTAGGTGGATATGGCCGATTTCGTGCCACATCGTGAATTTTATCCGCGTCGGCGGCTTGCCGTCGTTGTAATAGATGACATACCCGCCAGCCTCCCTCCTGCTGTAGCCGTCCTCGCTTTCAGAGAATGACACAATCCTGTCGTTTTCTGAAAGTTCCGAATACGACAAGACCGTTATCCCCAAAAGCCGCGCCACCTCGAAGCAGTCCAACGGAAAGACTTGCAGTCCCAAATCTTCCACGAGGTTGTTCGCCTCTTCCTCTATCTGCTCATAGTCGCTGCCCTGCAATTCTCCTTTCAATCGGCTATTCCTCCATGAATATTGCCCTGGCAAATTTTGCCTTGTCTTTCGCCGTCATGTTCCGCGCGTTCCGCGCGACAAGCCGGTACGCCTCTTTCAATTCCCTGTCCGCATCGTCCGTCCTCACGTCGTCAGTCCTGCCGCTCAAATAATCGGTGGACGTTCCCAGTGCGTTCGCGATGTTCAGTAGAATCGCGCCTTTCGGCTCTCGGTCTCCCTTGAGGTAATGCGATACCGCGCCCTCCGTCAGTCTGGTTGCCTCGGCAAGCTGCCGTTGCGTCATGTTTCGTTCCTTTATCAGAGCCGCTAACCGCTCCTTGAATGTATTGTCTGCCATATTTTCTCCCTATAAATAATATAGCAAATAAACTTGTCATTGTCAAGTACCATTTGACAAATATTTTTCAAATAGTTACGCAAGAAAGAGAGAACTACTTAAGCAAGAAAGACAGGATTACTTAAGTAAGAAAGATACTCTTACTTAAGCAAGAAGGATGCTCTTACGTAAGTAAGAAAGACGCTCTTGCTTACGCAAGAAGGATGTTCTTACGTAGGTATTCAAAAAAAATTGCTCTAGTAAGAATTTTTATTATGGAATACAGCGTGACGAGCATTCCAGTCCTCGTGGTCTATGAGAAAGCCGTTTCCCTGGAAAAGATGCTCAACGTCCGCCGATGTGGAGAAACTGATGCGTGGCTTTGGGACAAGTAAATAAATGAAAGACACTCTTTCACCGAACGAAAGAGAGTCTTTCGTGTAAGAGTTAGAATAAACGCTTCTGCCCCCTACCAATTTTTCTTGTCCTTGCTGTGGTCGTGGTTGTGCTTGCGCTCTTCCACCATTTTCGCGAACCACTCCACCATCTTCGGGTCGGTGTGCGAGAAGAAAGAGCTTTCCTTTTTGTCGAGGCTCGCCATGACCTGCATGTCCTCGTCGGAAAGCGCGAAGTCGAACACGTCGAGATTCTGCGCCATCCTTTCGACATGCACGGATTTGGGAATGACGACGATTCCGCGCTGCAACTCCCAGCGCAGAATCACTTGCGCCACCGTCTTGCCGTGCCTGGCGGCGATTTTCGCAATCGTTTCGTCCGTGAAAAGTCCGCCGCGACCTTCGCCGAACGGCGCCCACGCTTCAATCTGTACACCGTACTTTTTCATCCATTCCTGCGCCTCGATCTGCTGGTTGTGCGGGTGCGTCTCCACCTGATTCACCATCGGCCTGATTTTTGCAAAGCTGCACAGGTCAACCATTCTGTCGGGATAAAAATTCGATATGCCGATCGCGCGGATTCTTCCCTCCGCGTACAAATCTTCGAGCGCGCGCCACGCGCCGTAATAGTCTGCGAACGGCTGGTGCAAAAGCACGAGGTCGATATAGTCCGTCTGCAATTTGCGCATAGATTCAAAGACCGATTTCTTGCATTCGTCATAGCCGTAATGCTCGATCCACACTTTTGTCGTGACAAAAATGTCTTCGCGCGCCACGCCCGACTTTGCGATTGCGCCGCCCACTTCCTCTTCATTGAAATAGCTCTGCGCCGTGTCGATGTGGCGGTAGCCCACCTTGAGCGCGTCGAAGACGCACCGCTCGCATTCTTCCCTGCTCACCTGATACACGCCGTATCCGAGCTGCGGCATTTTCACGCCGTTCGATAACGTTACGTATTGCATTATATTTTCTCCTGTTTTATTTCGTCGGTTTCAATTCGCCGTAGTAGTATGCGGCAGTCGCGCCGCCGTCGATTAAAAAGTCTGCGCCCGTGATGAACGCTCCCTTGTCGCTCATCAAAAGTTCCGCGACATTCGCCACTTCGTCCGCCGTTCCGGGACGATGCGCGGGGCACTTCGCAAACATATTCTTATAAAAGTCGCCGCGTATGCCGTTGAACTCCTCCATCGCAAGCGGCGTTATAATAATGCCCGGCGAAATGGAATTGAGCCTTGCGCCGCGTTCGTCCCATTTCACCGCCTCGTACATCACGCGCTTTTCGTTGCAGCGTTTTGCCATTTGATAGGCGTGAAGCGTGTCGCGGATATTTTCAGGCTGCAAAACTTCCAGCTTCAGCAAATCTTCCGTAGGAGTCGTTGCAAGCTGCTCGTCTATCTCGTTTCCAAGCTGCGGCATACGGTGTCCCGACTGGCTTGAAATCGTCACGCCCACGCCGCCGCTTTTTATGACCTTGCCGACTTCCTCCAAAAGAACAGCCGTGCCGTACAGGTCAACTTTGAGTATCGCCTCTATCGGTGCTTGGCTAGGCGACACTCCCGCGCTGTTAATCAAGTAGGCTATTTCGCCGAACTTCTGCCCTTCGCCGATCAAATTCAAAATAGAATCACGCGAAGATATATCCGTCTCAATCGCTTCGCAGTCAAAGCCTGCGTCGTTCATAGTTTTTGAGATTGCCTCGGCATTTTCGATTTTTTTGTCGCCGACAACAATCTTTTTGCCGTAGCCGATTCTGCGGGCAATAGCCATGCCTATTTGTCCCGCCCCCGTAAGCAGCACAACGTCTTTCATAATCTTTACTCCTTAATATCCTAATTTGTTCAGCCAAGCCGATACTTGACTTTTCGCCTGCGCGCGGTTATTCTGTGCCGTCGTCCCACGCATTGAAAGAGCCTCCGAAACCGTTGCGCCCGTACATTTTGATTTAATAGCGCTTACCGTTCCGGAAAGTCCGCTCCCCTCATGCGTATTGAACGGAATAACCGTTTTGCCGTTCCAGTTTTGCCCTTCCAAAAAAGTATGAACGGGCATCGGCATATCGCCCCACCAAATCGGATAACCGAGAAAAATGATATTGTAATTGGATATATCTTTCGTCTGCAAAAGAGCGGGACGCTCGTTGGCATTCTTTTCTCTTTGGGCTTCGGCGGTACATTCTCTATAAACAGCAGGATACGGCGTCGCACGCTGAATATGGAATAAATCGCCGTGTGTTTCTTCTTGTATCATTTCCGCAAGAATATGCGTATTGCCTTTTTCCACCGTACCCACGCCGTAATTTTCATCTGCACGGGAGAAAAACGCTATCAAAACATTTTTATCTTCCATGTCGATATTCGAATTACCGCCTATGGAAAGCGGCTTTTCCTTTGCGAACGCCGCCACTGACAAAAGAGCCGCGACGCAAACTGCGCATGACGCGCGTTTTACCTGAATGCTCATTTTTTCTACTCCTAATATTAAAAACTGAAAAATAAAATTCCGTTCACGGAAATCCGCCGCTCACGATGCGCTAGCGTTTCGCGCCGATTTCTGCCAGCAAGTCGCCGCTCCGTCCGATGCCTGAACTCATCGCGGTGCTGAACGGAATGACGGTCTTGCCGGAAAAGTCGTTCTGCGCGGCGAACGCGTCCGCCGGCCATGCCGCGATTCCCCACCATATCGGATAGCCGATGAACACGGTGTCGTAGCGGCTCAAGTCCGGCGCGGCAGATTTGAGCGTGACGGAAAGCTTGTTCACGTCCGCGGCAGTCGCCGTTCCGTTCGCCTTACCGCCGAAGATGATGTCGTGTTCCCGGCAGACGCGGCTTTGCTTGTTCGTCCAGTCAAGGTCGGCGGAAGAATACGGCGCATCGGGCTCGATTGCGAGCAAGTCCGCGCCCAGAATGCCCGCGATTTTTTCGGCGACCGCCTTTGTCGTGCCGCTTGCCGAATAGTACGCGACAAGCACCGTGCGCCCCTGCCATCCGTCCGCCTGTTTCTGCGTGTCGGCGCAACCCGCGCCCATGACGGCGGCGAGCAACGCCGCCGTTCCAATCAGTTTTTTCATGTCGTCCTCCTAAATTTTGCGCTTTCCGCTCACTCGACTTTTGGAAGCACTTTTAATTCCTCTTCGGAAATCGGCTCGAACCACTGAACGTCCGGCGTGTCGGGATTCGTGTTCGCGGCAATGTGGGCAAACACCGCGCCTTTGCTTCCGCCGTGCCAGTGCTTCACTCCCGGAGGACAGAGCGCGACATCTCCCGGACGGAGCACCTGCACTTCGCCGCCTTCCGTTTGGTGATAGCCGATGCCGTCCGTGGCAATCAAAATCTGTCCGCCCGCATGCGAGTGCCAATTGTTGACGACGCCTGGCTCGAACGCCACGTAATGCAGCGACGGCGCGCCTGCCGCGTTTTTCGCGTCCACGAAATCAGAGACATACGCCATGCCGCTGAACGTGGGAAGCCTCGCGCCTTTTTTCGCGCGGCTGAAACGCAAGCCGCCGAATTTTTTCATCCTGCCGGAAAATTCCTCCGCGTCAAGATTCGCATATTCCTCATCGCTCACATGCGTGATTTCGCCCGCGCTTTGCTCGTTCTTCCAGTGCGGATTGTAAATGACAATTTGGCTGAACCAGCTGTCCGAAGCCGCCCCGTGCCAATGCCGCGTTCCTTCAGGAATTTCCACGATGTCGCCCGGCCTGAGAATCTGCGCCTTCTTGCCTTCCTCCTGATAAAAGCCGATGCCTTCCGCCGCCATGACAATCATTCCGCCATGCGTGTGCCACGCGCTTCGCGCTCCCGGCTCGAACACAATGCAGTTCGTCTCCGGAAAATTGAACGTGCCTTCGTTCGCAATCATGTCTGTGCGGTACGCGTGCCCGATGAACGACGGCGAATCCAGCGGCCGCCCGACGGGAAAAGTGATTTCCTCGCGAGAACGCACCGTGCCGTCCTTCGCGCTCGAGCAGACCTTTGTCCTCGCATACGCCGAAAAAAAAGACGACACTACAACCATTGCCGCGAAAACCGGTATTCCAACTTTTCTCTTCATTTTTTTCTCCAAAAATAATTTCGTTTGCAATCGGCTTGCAATTTTCATTTAAGATTCCTCGCAAAAAAATCGGCGAGCTTTTCGATCGGCAAAAATTCTTCCTTGTCGTAAAGTTCGAAATGCCCCGCGTTTTCCACGACAAAAAATTCTTTTGGCTCCGCGGCCTTTTTGTACGCGTCCTCGCTGAATTCCCGCGAATGCGCTTTTTCCCCGACGATAAAAAGCATGGGGCGCGGCGATATTGTCTCAATGTCATTGAACGGATAGAAATTCATAAACTTCGCGTTGCTCGCCTCGTGGCTTCGAGTGTTGTCTTCCCACCGCTCGCCTTTCGGAATAAATTTTCCGCGCCCGCGATAAAATTCGTGCGACGCCTTTTGCTGTTGCGGAGAATTCTCGTCC
The DNA here is from genome assembly GCA_964653395.1 of uncultured Treponema sp. GTDB lineage: Bacteria > Spirochaetota > Spirochaetia > Treponematales > Treponemataceae > Treponema_D. The sequence goes on from CAZZFL010000036.1 coordinate 11,619, forward strand.
ACAGAAAAAGGACTTCCGCCCACAAGCGATTTTTCGCCGCCGAGAAATTCAGCGTAGCGGCGCGCCGCAGCATTTTCAATCGTCTTTTTTCGCTGCTCCACGCTCACAGAATTTCCAAGTCCGCTTCGTCGCATTTTTCCGATGTCGTACATGCTCACCGTTGCCACCGCCTTCATCCTCGGATCGATTTTCGCCGCGCTTATCACAAAACTTCCGCTTCCGCAAATTCCCAGAATGCCTATTTTTTCCCTGTCAACGAATTCGCACGTTCCCAAAAAATCCACCGCCGCGCTGAACGTCTCCGCGTACAAATCGGGCGCGATTGCATGGCGCGGAAGTCCGCCGCTTTCGCCCCAAAAAATCTGGTCCACCGCCAAAGTCACGAATCCGCGTTCGGCGAGACGAGACGCATAGACGCAGGAACTCTGCTCCTTCGTCGCGCCCATCGGATGCCCGATTACGATTGCCGGCGATTTTCCGCCTGCGTCCTTTTTCACAAAAAGATTTCCCACGATTTCCGTTCCATATTGATTTGGAAAGCTCACGCGAAAAATTCTCACGGATTCCGAAACTTCGAACGTGGAAAAATTCCGCGACTTGATTTCTTTCATCGAAATTTTCGCGGGCGCGCAAAACGCGGATGCCGCAGACAAAGCGAACAATCCCAAAAAAGCGATTTTTCGCAGCATTTTCCGAGACTGAATTTTTTCGCACTGCGAAAATCCAAAAGACAATTTTTTCATTTTTTTCTCCCATGAAAATTTTGCGGCAAATTAAACTTGCCAAAAATTTCAAGCAAGTTTTCCGCCGAAGTTTGAAATCGATTTCAATGAATAAATCAGATTATAATCTACGCGGTTACCTTTTGTATATTAGAACTTTTTCAACGCAGATTGCACGAAACGCAATGTGGACATACTCGCGCGTTTTTGCTATAATTTTCGCATGAGAGAAATTCCCGAAATCCGCCTGCTGAAAAATCTTGTTGCCGTCGCCAAAAACAAGACGATGCTCGCCGCGTCCGAAGAATTGTTCGTCTCGCCGTCCGCGCTCACGCGCTCAATGCAGCTTCTCGAAGACGAACTTGGCGTGCAGCTTTTCGAGCGCACAAAAAACAAAATCGCGCTGAACGAAGTCGGGCGGGAGGCCGTGAAATACGCGGAAAAAATCATCGCGCTTTCAGAGGAAATGCGGGAGCGACTTTCGTTTTTGGAAAGGCAAAGCCGCGCGATTGTCATCGGAAGCGTCGCGCCCGCGCCGATTTGGATTCTCAAGGAAAATCCACCGAAAGATTTTGGCGGGCGAAAAATCGAATTTCAAATCATTGACGAAAAGGAACTCATTAAGCAATTCATGGACGGAAAATTCGAGATGGCGATTTTTCCGGTCGCGGCGGAAAAAGGCGCGGAACATTCAAAAGAATTTTCTTCGCGGAAAATCTGCGAGGAGCGGCTTTTCTTTTCGCTTCCGAAAAAACATCGCCTCGCGCAAAGAAAGTCGATTTCGTTTTCCGAGATGGACGGCGAAACTTTTATCGTCGCCTCGGAAATAGGATATTGGGACGGCGTTCACAAAAAGAACCTTCCCTCGTCGCGCTTCATCATCCAAAGCGACAAAAGTGCGCTGGAGGAAATCACGCGCAGCTCTACCCTGCCGCATTTCGTGACGGACTTGAGCCTGAAATTCCAAAAACGCCCCGTGGAGAAAAAAGCCGTCATTCCAATCCGCGACAAGGACGCGCTGGCGGAATTCTTTTTGTGGAAACGGAAATGAAGTCGCTCAAATTTCAATGCAATTTCAGCAGCGGAAAACAAGTTATGTCAAATACTTATTTTTTATTGGAATGTATGCGTTTTGGGTATAAGGTCGCAAGGCTTCGCCTTGCTTACCGAGTTTCGGTAGCGAAGCGTACGAAACTCGCGCCGTTTACCTAGTGGAAATTATTTAAATCGTCGCTTGCGCGGCTTGGGCATACGTCGCTTTACGCCGTTTGCCTAGAGGAAATTATTTGACGCGCCGCTTGCGCGGCTTGGGCATAATTTTCCAATGCATGTTTTTTTCATTTAAATGATAAAGAATCTCTCACTCCGTTTCACGGCATCTGCGGCGGCCCTTTCTTGTACCCCCCCCCATATTTTTTAACGCGCTTTCCCTGCGATAAATTTTCGTGCATTCCATACGCATGTTTTTCCCGAACCGTCGCGATGAATTTTTCGACGGCGGGACTGAACGAATGGGATTTTTTCCATGCGAAAACGCTGTTGGAAAAAAAATCGGGCTTGAGGGGACGCGAAGTGATTTTGCCTTTGTCCCAAATGTCGTACTGCCCTTCCAGAGCAATCGAAACGCCAAGTCCTTCCAAAACCATAATCATTGAATTCATTGAAAGGTTGCTCGTAAAAAGAATTTCCGCCTGCCGGAACAAATCTCCAAACCACGCGGACAGCTCGCTCTGCACGTTCGTGCGGCGCGGAAGAATCAGCGGCACGTTCACGAGATCCTTTGCCGTCACGCTTTTTTTCTTGGCAAGCGGATCGTCGCTCCTCATCCACGCCACCCACCTTTCCATTTTTTCCAATCTGACGAAATCGAATTTCTCAAGGTCAACCGGCTCGAGCAAAACGCCGATATCGACCAAGCCTTTTTCCAAATATTCTTTTATCAAGTCCGCGGTGGCGGTGAGAATGTCATATTTTACTAGCGGATATTTTTTGTTGAAATCGTGAAAAAGTTCCGTCAAAAAACTCACGGCGGAAAGCTCGCCGCATCCAATGCAGATTTTCCCTTCCAAAACCGAAACAGGCTCGTTGATTTCGGTCTTGGCTTTTTCCACGAGCGAAAGAATTTCTTCCGCCCTTCGGCTGAAAAGCAGGCCTTCGCCGGTGAGCGAAATTTTCCTCGCGCCGCGCTCGAAAAGCTTCACGCCGAGTTCCTCTTCCAGCTGCGCCATTTGCCGGCTCAAAGTCGGCTGCGTCACGTTGAGCGCGGCCGCCGCGCGATTCACGCCCTGCTCCTTTACCACCGCGAGAAAATATTTCAAAGTACGAATTTCCATAAGAACATTATATCAGAGAATCGGAATTTTTCAAATAGATTTCCGAGCGCGCATTTGCAAAGTCGCTCGCCTAGCGTTCCTTTCGCGAAAGCTCAAAATTCTTGAAGCGACTCTTTAGATTTTATTTACGCGCATTTTTTCGCCAATCCGAATTTTTCAAAACATTTCATCAAGCCGCTACAAAATCACGTTCACGAAAATTCCCGTGCAGAACGAAAACGCCATCACGAACAAAATGTACAGCGCGAAATGCCGCATTCCGAGCGCGATCTTGAGCGCGCCGAGGTTCGTGATTTTCGTGGCAGGGCCGGTAATCATGAACG
>CAZZFL010000037.1:0-3462 GCA_964653395.1 uncultured Treponema sp.
GCTTCAAAAAACTTCGCGCAACCTATGCTTTGATTTTCAATAATCGTTTGACTTAAATGCAATTATTCTATATAATAGAAAAATGGACATTCTATTCGGGACGTCGATTTCTTCTGGCATCGGAAGCGGCAAGGCGTTCGTGATTCCAGAGCCAACGCAGCGCATAATTCCTCAAACGCCGATCGCAATCGAGCAGCTCGAATCGGAATGGCTTCGCTACACTTACGCACGCGACACGGTTTCTTCGCAGATAAAAATCAGGCTCGACCAAATCAATTTGCACGCCACGGACGCGGACAAAACGCAAAAAGAAATTTTCGAAACTTACGCGCTTATGCTCGCCGATCCAGTTTTCAACAAGGAAGTGGAAGACCTTCTCAAGCGCGAACTTTTCAATGTCGAGCACATTCTTGAAATGAAGATTGAAGAATATTCGAACCGCTTGCGCGAAAGCGGCAACGATTATTTGGCGGGACGCGGGCAGGACATCACGGACATTTTCGGGCGCGTCATAAATGAAATGCTGAAAATCCATCCTTTCAATATCGAAGAAATTCCCGAACGCTGCGTCTTGATCGCGCATTCGCTGAGTCCGAGCGACCTTTCGATTCTTTCCGAAAAAAAAGTCATCGGCATCGCGCTCACGCAAGGCGGCGTTTCAAGCCACGTCGCGATTCTCGCGCGAAACTATTCCATTCCGGCAGTTTCCGCTATTCCGAAAATCACGAAAAAAATCAAAAGCGGCGAAACCGTGATAATTGACGCGGACAAATCCGAAATCATAATCGAGCCTGACAGCGCTACCATCGACAATTACGTTTCGAAAATAAAAGAGCAGGGCGAACGCAGCAATGAACTTTTGCAATTCCGCTCGCTGCCCGCAAAGACAAAGGACGGCACGAAATTCAATCTTTATGCGAACATCGGCACGGTGCAGGAAGCCGAACGCGTGCTTCAAGAAGGCGCGGAAGGAATCGGACTTTTCAGGACGGAATTCCTTTTTATGAACGAACTGAATTCCGCGAACGCAAGCGCGATTCGGACGGTGACCGAAGAGACTCAATTCGAGGCGTACAAGCGCGTGCTCGAAATAATGCAGGGAAAGCCCGTGACTATCCGCACGCTCGACGTGGGCGGCGACAAACTTTTGAGCCTGATGGACGCGCCGAACATCGAAGAAAAAAATCCGCTGATGGGACTTCGCGCAATCCGCTTGAGTTTGAATTATCCGAGACTTTTCCGCACGCAACTTCGCGCGCTCTACCGCGCGAGCGTTTTCGGCGACCTTCGCATAATGCTTCCGCTCATCACGGACGCAAGCCAAATAAGCCAAACTAAGGCAATCATAAAACAAGTTTGCGACGAACTCGAATCCGAAAAAATTCCGTTCAACAAAAAAACTCCGCTCGGCATAATGATTGAAACGGCAGCCGCAGGAATTTGCGCCGAGTCGCTTGCAAAGCAGGCGGACTTTTTTTCCATCGGAACGAATGACCTCACGCAGTACACAATCGGAGTGGATCGCGAGAACACGAACGTTTCGTCGCTCTACGATGAGTTTCATCCAGCCGTACTTTTTTTGATAAAGCGCACGGTGGACGCGGCGAAAAGCGAAGGCATTCCGGTTTCGATTTGCGGAGAAATGGCCTCGCGTCCGCAATGCCTTTCCGTGCTCGCGGGAATCGGAATCCGCAGTTTGAGCGTAAGCTCGAATTTGATTTCGCTCGTAAAGAAAAATCTTTCCCAAACCACGATTTCGGAAATGAAAAGCGAAGCAAAAAAATATTGGAAAGAAATATGAAAAAAATCCAAAGCGCAAATTACGCGCAAAATTCGGACGAACAAATAAAATTCGACCCAAGCAAAAATTATGTGAATCTTCCGCTCGTCGTGATTGCCGGCCGCCCGAACGTGGGAAAGTCCACGCTGTTCAATCGCTTCATGCACAGGCGAATCGCTATCACCGACCCGACGCCTGGCGTAACGCGCGATCCGATCGAAGGCACGGCTTTCATCGCGGAAATGCCGGTTCACTTGATGGACACGGGCGGCTTCAAGCTCACGCGCGACGAACGCGAAGGAAAAAGCCAGGGCGCGAGCCAACGCCGAGTCCACAAAATCAGCACGAACGCGCTCGACGATCTTGTGGTGGCAAAAACCGTCGAAATGCTACAAAAGGCGGATTTGATTCTTTTGCTTTTGGACGCGGAGGAAAGCACGCCCGAAGACGAAGAATTCGTCGCGCTTCTCAGGCCGCATTGGCACAAAGTGATCGCGGCGGTGAACAAAACCGAAGGCGGGCGCAACGAGGCGGCGGCGTGGAACTACGCGCAATTCGGCTTCGAAGATTTGATTTTGATTTCCGCGGAACACGGCGACAACATCACGCCTTTGGCGCAGAAAATCGTTTCCCGGCTGGACTTCTCGAATGTAAAGGAAGGGGAAGAAGATTCGCCTCCAATCCGAATCGCGGTTCTCGGAAAGCCGAACACAGGAAAATCCACTTTGACGAACCGTCTCACGCACACAGAATCTTCAATCGTGAGCGACTACGCCGGAACGACGCGCGACGTGGTGGAAGGCTCGTTCAGATACAACGGGCGCGACTGCGTTATTTTGGACACGGCTGGAATCAGGCGAAAGACGAAAGTAAAAGAAAACGTGGAATATTATTCGGTGAATCGCGCGATAAAAACGCTCGACGAATGCGACGTTGTTTTTCTGCTCATAGACGCGCAAGAAGGACTTGCCGAACAGGACAAAAAAATCTGCGCGCTCGCATACGAACGCGGCCGCCCGATAATTTTCATTTTGAACAAATGGGACACTCAGGAAAAAGGCAGAGCCGCCGCGCGAAAGGCCGAAGAAGACATCCGCATAATGTTCGGGCAAATGAACTTCGCTCCGATCGTGGAAACTTCCGCGCTGAACGGCGACGGAATGAAACGCCTCATGGACACCGCGCTGCAACTTTACGAGCAAGTCAACCGCAGGATCGAAACTTCGGCTTTGAACAACGCGCTTCGCGACTGGCTTCAAAAATATCCGCCGCCCGCAAGCCGGACGATGCATTTCAAGATTCGCTACATGACGCAGACAGGAACAAGCCCCGTGTCGTTCGTGATTTTCGCGACGCGCCCGGAATCCGTGCCGCAAACATACATCACGTTTTTGAAAAACCGAATTCGCGAAGATTTGGGACTTGACAAAATTCCGGTTCAACTTGAAATCAAGGCGAGCCGAAAAAAATGGGAAGAGTTTAAAATGAATGGCTAAAATTGCGCCATTCATTTTAACGCGAGTTTTCTGCGAAGACTCGTTTATCGTATTGCGATTTTTCGCTTCGCTGTAAAATCGCGTTTTTGCCAACTCCCGAATCTGAAGATTCGCTCGTTGTCAAAAATTAAGGAAGAGTTTAAAATGAATGGCTAAAATTGCGCCATTCATTTTAACGCGAGTTTT
>CAZZFL010000037.1:3562-14570 GCA_964653395.1 uncultured Treponema sp.
CTGCGAAGAATTAAGGAAATATGATAAAAGCCCCGCACAAATAGCGCGGCACTTTTATCATTTCAAGTTTCCGTTGGAAACTTGCATATCAAATGCCGCTTCTCATTTCATTACGGAGTGGCATAAAAAGTCAAGAAAGAAATTTGAAACTTTCTTCTTGATTTTTTATGGGAAAAAAAATGACGTATTCAATCGGACAAGTCGAGGAAATTACGGGCGTGAAGCCGCACGTCCTGCGCTATTGGGAAGAAGTGATTCCCGGATTCGCGCCGCAAAAAAATTTGAGCGGAAGGCGGACGTATTCCCAAAGCGACATCGAAAAAATCCTGCGGATGAAATATCTCATTTACCAAAAAAAATTCACGATTGAAGGCGCACGAAATCAAATCATAAGCGAGGCGGATTGCTTTTTGGATGGAAAGTCCGCGCTTTCCCAAATTCAAAAAGCGAAGGCCGAACTTTTGACTTCGTTTTTTACGATAAGAAAATATCGCGAAAATTCAGATTCGAAAGATTCTGCGGAAAATCAAAAAGAATAAATCCCGATTCGGAAAACAAAATGAGTAAGACAATTCAAAAACTTTTCGACACGAAAAACATTCCTCAAGACGCGCTCGCGCTGCTCGAGAATTTCGACAAAATAATTCAGGACATAATCCCGGCGAATTCAAAGCAGGAAAGCGCGCTTCCAAAACAAATCCGCGACTTGAGCCACCAGATGACGGACGAACGCGAGCGGCGCAGGCTCGGCTACATGAACGAAAAAACCGCGCTCGTGGCATACGCGCGATATTTCATGTGGTGGAATTTGGTGCGCCTCACGAGGCTTTTTTCAAACTTGGACTTTTCGTTTTTGCGCGACGGCGACATTTGCCTTGACATCGGAAGCGGGCCGCTCACGGTGATTTGCGCGTTGTGGCTTTCCCAGCCCGCGCTTCGCAAAAAGAATCTCGTTTGGCACGCGATGGACATTTCCCGGCAGGCGTTGAATTTGGGAGAGGAAATTTTTCTTTCGATCGCGGCAAAAACTGTCAATGCGAATTCTGCCGCCGAAAGCGCCGAAAACGCGGAAGGCGCGGCGGAAATTCTTCCGTGGAAAATAATCCGCGTAAAAGATTCGCTTGGCGCGAGCATCCGGCAAAAAGCCGCGTTGCTCACTTGCGCGAACGTCTTCAATGAAATCCTGCAAGGCGAATCCGCGCCGCCCGACTCGCTCGCAAAAAAATATTCGAAGTCGCTCTTTCCATATTTGCAGGAAAACGCTTCCGTGCTGCTCATAGAACCGGGCGTTCCAGCCTCGGCGAGATTCATTTCTTTGATGCGAGACGCTTTTTTGAGAAACGGATTTTTCGCGGCCGCACCCTGCCCGCATCAGGGAACATGCCCGATGGACGGACGCAAAGCCGGAAAAAGCGGCGCGAGCGGAAAATGGTGCAACTTTGCGTTTGAAACTTCAGGCGCGCCCAAACGTCTTTTGTCGCTTTCCGAAAAGTCGGGGCTTCCAAAAGAACGCGCCGTGCTTTCGTTCGTCTTGATGCGAAAAAATGCGAACGCGGCAAAATCTTCTGAAAAAGATGAAAGCATTCGGATTGTCTCCGACACGATTCACCTTGCACAAAAAGGCGCGCGCGGCCACTACGCATGTGCGCGGCAAGGATTTTCGCTTGCGATTTGTCCGCCAGGCGCAAAGGTGGAATCGGGCGACTTGATTTGCGGCGCGAAGCAAAAAAGCGAGCATGACGAAAAAACGAACGCGCTCGTCTTCGGAATCTAGAAAATTCAGTTGCCCAGTTTTTTGTTGATTTGTTCAATGAGTTTTTCGATGTCGGCATCGCTCATCGAAGAGAAACTTCGCAAAGAGCGCAGCGGCATGCTTTTTATCATTCCCAAAATCATCTCGTCGCTGACTGCGGCTTTGGAACTTTCTCCACGTTCCGAACCGCCCGTCATTCCTTTGGTGGCGGCGGCAATGATAGGCTTGGCGACTTCATTCGCGCCCTCGAGTTCCATCAATTCCTCGAACACCGTGTTCGTCTCCACCTTGAACGGAAGTTTCTGCGTGGAAACGACATTCACATTTTGGGAAAGCCTGATGTCGCGCGAGGAAGCCGCGGCGAGAATTTCATATTCGCCGCTCGGAATGAACCAGTCGTGAAGCTCGACGCTCCACATCGCGAACGCGCGTTTTGCCAAAGTCATTTTCACGGTTTTCGTTTCGCCCGCCTTGAGGGAAACTTTCGCGAACGCCTTCAATTCCTTTTGCGCGCGCATCTCGCGGAATGGAGTTTTCGGTGCGACGTAAATCTGCACGATTTCCTTTCCTTCGCGACGGCCTGAATTTTTCACCTTGAGGCTCACTTCCAAAGTTTCTTCGTCGGTGATTTTTTTCGCGCTCAATTTCAAGTCCGAATATTCGAATTTCGTGTAAGAAAGTCCGTGCCCGAACGGAAAGAGCGTCTGCATATTTTTTTTGTCGTAATATCGATAGCCAATGAAAATTCCTTCGGCATAATTCACGTCCTTTCCGTTGCCCGGAAAATTCAAGTACGAAGGATTGTCCTCAAGCTTGAGCGGGAAAGTCTCCGCCAGTTTTCCGCAAGGATTCGCGTCGCCGAAAAGCAGGTTGAACTGCGCGATTCCAACGCCGCCTCCCGCGAGGTAGCTTTCCAAAATCGCCTTGACTTTGCTCGCCCACGGCATTTCCACCGGAGAGCCATTGTGCAAAACCACCGCCACATTCTTCTGCACTTTCGCGATTTCCTCGATGAGCAAATCCTGATTCTGAGGCATCTTCATGTGGTCGCGGTCATAGCCTTCGGATTCGTAGCTGTCGGGAAGCCCCGCAAAAATCACCACGACCTTCGCCTTTTTCGCCGCCGCGAGAGCCTCTTCCAAAAGCGCCTTGTCCTTGGACTTGTTTTCCTTGAGGTCGTAGCCGGCAAGCCATTTGACGGAAAGCCCCGCTTCCTTTGCCGCGTCCAAAAACGAATCCACTTTCCAAGCGTTTATGTGGGAAGATCCGCCGCCTTCATAGCGCGGAGTTTTCGCGAACGCGCCCACGAAAAGAATGTCGTTCGCGTCCTTTTTTTTCAAAGGCAAAATGTTCGACTCGTTTTTCAAAAGCACCATCGATTCCTGCGCGATTTTCGCGGCGTGAAGCTGATGCGCCTTTTTGTCGAAATTTCCGCTTTGGCGCGAATCCGTGAATTTGAACACGATGCGCAAAATCCGCTCGACGGTCTTGTCCAAAACGCTTTCGGAAAGCTTTCCGCTTTTCACCGCCTGAACGATTTGCTTGTCAGTGCTGCCGCCCGAATACGGCATCTCCAAATCAAGCCCCGCCTTCAGTCCCGCGACGCGATCGTTCACCGCGCCCCAATCCGAAACAACGAATCCTTTGAAGCCCCATTCCTTTCTGAGCAAATCCGTCAAAAGCAATTTGCTTTCCACGGCAAAGACTCCGTTCACCCTGTTGTAGGAAGCCATGATTGTGTCGGGCTTGCCTTCTTTTACCGTCTCCTCGAACGCCGGCAAATATATTTCGCGCAACGTGCGCTCGTCCATGTTGCTCGAACATGACATTCTGCGAAATTCCTGATTGTTCGCCGCGAAATGCTTGACGCTCGTGCCGACATTCTTTGACTGCACGCCCTTCACGTACGCCGCGCCCAGCTTTCCTGCGAGGAAAGGATCTTCGGAAAGATATTCAAAATTGCGCCCGCAAAGCGGAGAACGCTTTATGTTGATTGCGGGGCCAAGGATCACGGAAACGTCCTCAGCCTGGCATTCGTCGCCGAGAATCTCGCCCATGTTTTGCAGGAGTTCCGTGTCGAACGAACAAGCCGTAAGGCATCCGCTCGGAAAGCACACCGCCTTGATGCTGTCGTTCACGCCAAGATGGTCGCCTTCCGTGTCCTGCTTCCGCAAGCCGCTCGGCCCGTCGCTCACCATCACCGAAGGAACGCCGAGACGCTGAACAGGCTTCGTATGCCAAAAGTCAAGCCCCGAGCAAAGCCCCGCCTTTTCTTCCAGAGTCATCTTTCCGACCAACTCTTTTAAATTGCGCTTCATAAAACCAGCCTCCTAAAATTCTGTATTCAGTCCGCAGGAAATTTCAATTTCCCGGAAGTTAATTTTGTATTATAACAATTCACGAAATTTGTCAAGCGGAAAAAGGGGGTGGTAATGCGAATATTTTCAATTGTGCGAGGGGGAGATGTGGGAGAGAGGACGATGAAATCAAGTCTCTTTTTGCGTGAATCTGTTCTGCTATGCTAGCCCTGCTTCCAGCTTCTCAATAATCTTTCATGCCTTGTACCTTCAAGATTATGCATTGTCATTATATCAAATAATACTGTATATAGTAAAGCATAACAAATGCTCTTTACTTGCATATAAAATGCGCTATATTTTCTGCATGACTTACGGCTATATTCGAGTGTCCACGGACAAGCAGACGGTGGAAAAGAAACGCTTCTATCAAGATTCTATAATTACCTTTAACCTCTCTGCTTTTTCAGACAAAGATGTTATTGAATTCAAAATATCGCCATAAAAATGTTTCAAATCCATGTCAGTGATTATATAATTAACCTGACTGTTTTCAAGCGCAATGTCTACAAGCCAATCTTTATAGAAATCAGAAAAATCTTCGTATTCTCTTAGTTTTGCAATTACAGAATGTGTATTTGCAAAACTTCTACTGTTTTCCAAAGCGATAATCAAATTCCTCTTTTCACGTTCTTCAGAATTTATTGATTCATCATTTTCCATAAATTCTTTTTTGTTTTTATAGTGAATTGTTTCTAATTTTTCATTGTATGCGGTTCTGTCAATTATAGCCTTTACAAGAATGTCTAGTTCAGAATCTTCTGAATAATCGGCGGGCGCAAAATATTTTATTCTGTTGTCGTGCATCATTTTATAGACTTTAGCCTTGTTTTTTATTTCAGGGTCATATACACCTATAGAATGACCCGAATAGGAATTAACAAGTTTCATGCACGGAATGTCGGTGTCGCTGTCGCCAATATAAATCATATTGCGAAAAGGGACTCTTATATTTTCTGGCTCAAAAAAGTCGTTTATGCCAGGATCATTTACATCCAGCACGCCTTTCTCGATCCTAAAAAGAAATTGAGTTTTGTTTGTATAATTGACAACCTGAGCGGGCCACAAGGCGACGCCCTTTTCATCGTAATAAAAGGAACTTGCATATATTTTTTCAAACTCATCAGCCACAATCGTACCCTCAATCATTTCTTTTAGACCAGACGATATTATGTAATGCTCCACAATTACATTTTGTGAATTTCCATATTCCCTTATTCTTTTAAACCAAGTTTCAACTCCGGAAAACAATTTCACTTTTGAACCATATTCTTTCAATTTCGTTTTATTAAAAACGAAATTTCCGTAGGCCTCTTTTTTCATTGTGAACATATAAGCGAGGTTTTGATCCATTTCATTATTTTCCGCCAAACTGTTGGACTCTTCCCAAAATTCTTTCACCTCACGCCCAACAGACTGTATAAATCCTTGTGCCTGCATGTCATCAGGAGATAAAGTTTTGTCAAAGTCATAGCAAATGGCAACAACAGGCTTTTCTTCTCTCGTCTTTCTTTTAAAATCTTTACTCATATTCTATATACCATTTATAAGATTCCATCAAATACAACTGCAATACCGATTATATACATTTCAACTTTTTTTTGCAACCATCAATGGGTATCAAGTTTCATCACAATTTTTACAAGTAAAAGAAAAGAAGTCTTACCCATCATCGTAATAAAAAACTCTCTACCCTGTGTGTGAAGCTCGGCATAGTTTTCCTCCAAAAAGTCAAACACGCCGGAATCGCAGAACATTTTCGCAACCTCGCCGCCGCTGACATTCTTTTTTCCCGCGTACACCTCCGTACAGAATGTTATGAATTCAGGCGTCTGTTGTTCCGCAGTTTTCAAACAAGGCTACATTGTTCAAGTATAGCATAAAATGCAGAATCGGTATAGAGAAATTCAAAGGCACAAAACAAATCGTTAACATTTCTTTCATATGCTCTAATGACAAAAATCAAATTTCATGTTATAATTTCAAAATAAACAGTTCGTAAGTCGTAAAAACGGAGAAAAGAACAATGCCCTTAATTGAAAAAAAAGAAATGACAGAGGAGGATGTCAAACTCAATTATATTACGCCCGCGCTTATACAAAGTGGATGGAAAGATAAAATCACTATGGAAACTGCCGTAAGGTTTACTGACGGTAAAGTCAATTTGCGCGGAAACCTCGTATCTCGTGAAGCTCCTAGAAAAGCCGACTATATTCTCTACATAAACAAAACTCGTCCTATTGCAATAGTGGAAGCAAAGGACAATAATCACCCTGTGTCTTACGGAATGCAGCAAGCCAAAGAGTATGCAAAAATGATGGATGTACCGTTTGCTTACAGTTCTAACGGCGACGGCTTTGAAGAATACAATTTCATCACGGGTGTAGAACGGGAACTGCCGTTAGAAGATTTTCCGACGCCCGATCAATTGATTGCGCGCTATAAAAGTGAAGTCAACGGCGGTGCGGGGTTAAGCGCAATCGAAGAAAAACTGTTGGTACAACCCTATTACACAAGCCAAAGCACGTACTCTCCGAGGTACTACCAAAGAATAGCGGTCAACCGCACTGTAGATGCGATAGCCAAAGGACAGAATAGACTGTTGCTTGTAATGGCGACTGGCACAGGGAAAACATATACTGCCTTTCAAATAGTCTATCGGCTTTTGCAGAGCGGCACAAAACAAAAAGTCCTATATTTGGCGGATCGAAATAATTTAATCGACCAAACGATTAACGGTGATTTTAAACCATTGGAAAAGATCGTTCATAAAATCAATTTTGCAAAAGACAATAAAACTACTATTACATCGTATCAAGTTTTCTTCTCGCTCTATCAACAGTTGGTGGGTAATAAACAAAATGGCGAAGAAGAAACCGACGAGGAAATGCTTGCCCATTATAGTCAACTCTTTGCCGAAGATTTCTTTGATTTGATTATAGTAGACGAGTGTCACCGCGGTAGTGCAAAGGAAGAAAGTCGTTGGCGCAAGATATTGGAATACTTCTCGTCCGCTACGCAAATCGGTATGACTGCCACACCCAAAGAAACGTCAAGCATATCCAACATAGACTACTTCGGCGAGCCACTTTATAAATACAGCTTGAAGGAAGGCATCGATGACGGCTTTCTCGCTCCATTCAAAGTCATTCGCATACGAACCGACATAGATGACGAATGGCGACCTCGCAAAGGACAGCTGGATATCCACGGCTACGAAATTGAAGACAGAATTTATAACAACAGTGATTATGACTATAATATAATCATTCAAGATCGTATTGATATGATTGCCAAAGAAATCACGGCTTATCTGAAATCAACGAACAGAATGGCAAAAACTATCGTGTTTTGCGCGACGGAAGATGCCGCCGAGCGCATGCGCGCCGCCCTTGCCAAATTAAACGATGATATGAACAGGGGAGATTCCGATTATGTTGTCCGTATAACCGGTAGCGACGCTTACGGCAAAAGCAAGCTTGACTATTTTATATCTGTGTCTGCACCATATCCCGTTATCGCAACCACTTCAAAATTGCTTTCTACCGGCGCTGATTGCAAGATGGTAAAGCTTATAGTGCTTGACGAAATGATAGGCTCCATGACAGAGTTTAAGCAAATAATCGGTCGTGGAACAAGACTTCGCTGGGACGAAGGTAAGACACATTTTGTTATTATGGATTTCCGCGGCGTTTCTCGGCTTTTTGCCGATCCCGATTGGGATGGTCCTATTGAGCAGGATGAAGAGTTTCACCATGCCGAACATACAAATCCGCCCGAAGGGACTGACGTTTTACCCAAGCCACCTTCTAATCCGAAACATAAGTGGGTTGTAGATTCACGCGGTTGTCGAGTAGAGATTTTACAAAAAGCCGTAGCCGTGTATGATACCGACGGCAAGCTTTTGCGACAAGAAAGTATTATCGACTATACGAAATCAAATATATTCAGCGAGTTTTCTTCTCTTGAAAATTTTGTTTTGCAATGGTCTGCCGAAGAAAAGAAAGAAAAAATAAGAACGCTCTTTGAAAGTCGCGGCATCAATCTTGAAAAAGTAAAGGCAGATGAAAACTTGCAGGATGTGGACGATTTTGATTTTATTTGTCACATTGCATTTGACCAAAAGCCGCTTACACGACGCGAGCGTGCGCAAAATGTAAAGAAGCGCAACATATTTGCGAAATACGGTGACGACGCGCGAGCGGTTTTGGAAGCACTGCTTGATAAATACACAAGTGACGGCATTTACGAAATTGAGGATTTGGACATTCTTAAACTTGAACCGTTCGTTAAATTCGGAAGACCATCAAAAATAGCACAGTTATTTGGTGGGCGAGAAAGTTTTTTGCGGGCTGTGCGAGAATTGGAAAACGAAATATATAAGGCGGCATAATATGAGCAACATTTCTGGATTTGTAAAAAGAATACGTGACATTATGCGTAACGACGCGGGTATTAATGGCGACGCGCAAAGAATCGAGCAGATAGCGTGGATGCTCTTTCTTAAAGTGTACGACAGCAAGGAAAACGACTGGGAGTTCGACGAAGAAGATTATAAGTCCATTATTCCCGAACAATGTCGTTGGCGCAATTGGGCACACGAAGAAAACGGCAAAGGAATGACTGGCGATGCATTGTTGAATTTTGTAAATAATACCGTTTTCCCCGTACTGAAAGGAAACGACATAAAAGATTCCATAGGCAACATTTTAATTGCTGGCGTGCAGGTCGATCCTACTACGCCACCTAAAAAGCAAATTGTGAAATCAACTTTTGAAGATGCAAACAATTATATGAAAGACGGCGTTTTGCTTCGTCAAATCATTAATGTAATCGACGAATTGGATTTGAGTGATTACGAAGAAAGTCATGCATTTGGAGAAATTTATGAGTCTATTTTGCGTGAGCTCCAAAGCGCAGGTTCTGCCGGCGAATTTTATACACCGCGTCCTGTTACCGATTTTATGGCACAAATGATTAAACCGAAAATCGGAGAACGCTGCGCTGATTTTGCTTGCGGTACGGGCGGCTTTTTGACAAGCTGGCTGAAAGAGTTGGACAAAGTCAAGAAAACTACCGATGACGTAGAACTTTACAATCAATCGATTTATGGACGAGAAAAAAAGCAATTTCCGTATATGCTTTGTGTAACCAATTTGCTTTTGCACGATATCGATATCCCGAAAATCGAACACGGCAATTCGCTTTTGTATAATGTTCTCGACTATACCGACAAGGACAAATTTGAAGTGATTTTGATGAATCCGCCTTACGGCGGCAGCGAAAAGAATGATGTAAAAAATCATTTTCCTGCTGATTTGGCTAGTAGCGAAACGGCGGATTTGTTCATGTCGGTTATAATGTATCGCTTAAAGGAAAAAGGCAGAGCCGCTGTTATTCTGCCCGACGGATTCCTCTTCGGAACGGATAACGCAAAAGTGGCAATTAAGAAAAAGCTTTTTGCCGAGTTTAACTTACATACTATAATTCGTATGCCGCATAGTGTATTTTCGCCGTATACATCAATCACAACGAACATATTGTTTTTTGATAAGACAAAACCTACGAAAGAAACTTGGTTTTATCGTTTGGATATGCCGGAAGGCTATAAACATTTCTCTAAAACCAAGCCGATGAAACCCGAACATTTCGCGCCGGTTATAGAATGGTGGAATAACCGCGAGGAAATTACGGTGGAGGATTTCCCTAAAGCAAAGAAGTATAGTGCAGCGGAGATTAAAGTGCTCAATTATAATATAGACTTGTGTGGATATCCGCACGAGGAAGAAGAGATACTTCCTCCGCAGGATTTGATTAATCAGTATCGCGAAAAGCGCGCGAGCTTGGATGCAAATATAGACAGGGTTCTTGCCGAGATAATGGCTCTTTTAGGAGAGAAAAATGAAGGCTGAACAATTACGCAAGGCTATTCTTCAAATGGCAATACAAGGTAAGCTCGTGCCGCAAGACCCGAATGACGAGCCTGCTTCTATTTTGCTTGAAAAGATACGCGCCGAAAAACAAAAGCTTATAAAAGAAGGGAAAATTAAAAAAGACAAAGTTGATTCTGTTATCTTCAAAGGTGATGATAATCGCCATTATGAGAAGATTGGAAATAATGCGCCCGTTTGCATAGAAGATGAGCTTCCTTTTGAGTTACCAGAAAGTTGGGAATGGACTCGATTAGGATGTTTGATTTCAATAATCAGTGGTGTGTCATATGATAAAAAGGATGTGTGTAAAAGCGGCATAAGAATATTGCGCGGCGGCAATATAAATAATTTACAAGTATCGACATTTGAGGATGATGTTTTTCTTCCGGCAAGCTATAAAGACAACGAAAAGCAAGTCAGATTAAATGACATCTTGATTGTGGCTTCAACGGGTAGTAAGGCTGTTATTGGAAAAGCTGGATACATTAATAACGAATTGCAAAATACACAAATTGGAGCATTCTTACGCATAGTTCGCCCAATGTTCAATGAATTTGTAGATTATATCAAATTGATTTTTGCTACGGATTATTATAGAGAACACATTAGAAAACAAGCGCAAGGTACTAATATAAACAATGTTAAGGCGGAATATATAACTCAACTTCTTGTACCAATTCCACCTATTAGCGAACAATCGCGCATAGCAACCAAAGTAAAACACTATGATCCACTCATTGCCGAATACGATAAATGGGAACAGCAAAAGAGCAAGCTTGACGGTGAGATATATGACAAGCTTAAGAAATCAATCCTGCAATATGCAATACAGGGCAAACTTGTTCCGCAAGACGAAAACGATGAGCCGGCAAGCGAATTGTTAAAGCGTATTCGTGCCGAAAAGAAAGCGCAATTAGGCAAGAAATACGTGGACAGTTATATCTATAAAGGTGATGATAACTGCT
>CAZZFL010000038.1:0-14020 GCA_964653395.1 uncultured Treponema sp.
TATAAAAAATCAGCGACTGATTTGCGTCGTCAATTTTAATGCTGAATTTTTATGCGTGCTTGGCAGATTATATCATAAAAAGAAAAAAATGTAAAATGGAAAAATGCAATGGAAAAAATCGGGCGTTGAAATTTTGAGTTGCGCGTGAATTTTGGGCGACGGAATGTTTCTTCCGCTCGATAATTTTTTTTGCTATAAAATTGATTTCCGCTTGACGAACTCGCGCTATTTTTGTAAAATAAATTTTCACACTGTATAGTGCGAAAATTTATAAAGGAGGAAAAGGTGGTCAAAATTAGGCTTAAGAGATTTGGCGCAAAAAAGAAGCCTTGCTACCGCATCGTAGTAATGGATTCGCGCAAACCTCGCGATGGCGAATGCATCGAGGAAATCGGCATTTACCAACCAATCGAAGTTGAAGGCAAGCAAATTGCTTTTAAAGAAGACCGCGCAAAGTATTGGCTCGGCGTTGGCGCTCAGCCCACAGAGACGGTCGTGCGGATTTTCAATAAAAAAGGGCTTGCTCGAAACGGTCAGTCAATTTAAGTTACGGAGCGCGCTGGAATGGAAAAAGACCTGATTGAATACATTGCGAAATCATTGGTCGATGAGCCGGATGCCGTTTCTGTGACGGAAGCCGTTGGCGAACGCGGGCCGGTTTTGGAGCTCAAGGTTGCCGAAGGCGACATCGGAAAAGTAATTGGCAAGTATGGTCGGATTGCGAAGGCGTTGCGCACGGTTTTGAGCGCGTCGGCTGGCAAGGACGGCAAGCGTTACGGCCTTGAAATTCTGGACTGATTGTTGATGGACTTGACTGTTGGTTTTGTCCGAGGCTCGCATGGGCTTACGGGCGAAGTTAGAATCGAAAGCGCTTCTGGCCGTTACGAGCATATCGCCGTGTTGAAGGAAGTTACGCTTGTACAAAAAGAAAATTCTGCGAAATACGCCGTGGAAAGCGCGCGCGTTGCGGGAAATGCTTTGTACATGAAATTTGCGGGAGTGGATTCTCCTGAAGCGGCAAAGAAACTTAACGGAGCGTCGCTTCAAACGTCCCGCGAAAATGCCTGCCCTTTGAAAGAAGGTGAATGGTATGTGGAGGATCTGAAAAAATGTTCCCTGGTTTATTTCGGGGAAGAAAGCGGACTGGGAAATGATGTCGCGCCCACGGATGACGCTCGCCGAGCGAATGTGCGAAGCGTGGTGGGTTCAATCACAGACGTATTGGAAGGCGGAGCCGGCGAACTTTTGGAAGTTTTGCTCTCCGAGGATTGCGACGTTCTTAAAGAGGAAGTCAAATTGAATGCCAACAAAAAGCCGAAGACGGTTTACGTTCCGTTCAACGAAACTCATGTTGGAAAAGTTGACATTCCGAACAAGAGCGTCCAGCTGATGCACCTCTGGATCCTGGAGTAGTCCAGTGAAATTTACTGTGCTGACCTTGTTCCCGGAAATCGTGCGCGTTTATTTTGAAAGCTCAATCATGGCGCGCGCAGTTCAAAAGGGAATTGTTGCCTACGATTTGGTGAATATCAGGGATTTCGCCCTGGATAAGCACCGCACTTGTGATGACAGTCCGTATGGCGGAGGGGCGGGGCAATTGATGTTGCCCGAAGTCCTTGGAGCCGCGCTCGAAAGCGTGAAGGCTTACAAAAAGGAAAAGCGCGTGATTTACGTCACGCCTTCCGGAAAGCCGTTCACGCAGAAATTCGCGGCAGAATTGAGCAAAGAAGAAGAACTTGTGATGATTTGCGGCCGCTACGAAGGCATCGACCAGCGAATCATCGACCGTTACGTGGACGACGAGATTTGCATCGGCGACTACGTTATGTCGAGCGGCGAAGTGGCGGCGCAAGTCGTGATTGATACCGTTTATCGGCTGATTGACGGCGTGATTTCGAGCGAATCGCTCGCCGAAGAAAGTTTTTCCGATTTGCTTTTGGAGTACCCGCAGTACACAAGACCGCCCGTGTACAAGGGCATGGAAGTGCCGGAAGTTTTGATTTCCGGAAACCATGAGAACATCCGAAAATGGAGGCTGAAAAAGCGCATCCAAAAAACATTTTTGAATCGGCCCGATTTGATCGCCGAGGCGAGAATGAGCGGAACGCTGTCTTTGGAAGCCGAAAAAATGATTGAGGAATTGACGGAAGCAGTTTTCATAAAGCATTCCGCAAAAAAATAGCGAAAGGCTTGGCTTTTTGCTTTGGCCTGAATGCGATTCGCGTTCAAGGCATCGGAATTGCTTGTGTTTGAAGGAGGAAAATTATGGACATTATAAAGACAATCGAAGAGCAGCAAAAACGCCCGAACGCCCAGCCGTTCAATGTCGGCGACACGGTTAAAGTTTTCTTTAAAATCGTGGAAGGCAAGACTGAGCGCGTTCAGGTTTTTGAAGGGCTTGTAATCGCGATGAAAAACGAAGGCGCGCGCAGAACTTTCACGGTGCGAAAAATTTCCTACAACATTGGAGTGGAGCGCATTTTCCCGATTAATTCTCCGCGAATCATGAAAGTGGAAATTACTCGGCCCGGAAAAGTGCGCCGCGCGAAGCTTTACTATATTCGCGATAAAGTTGGAAAGGCTGCCAAAGTCAAGCAGCGCGTGGGCGGAAAAGTGGCCAAAGCCATCGCCGAACGCAACGCTCGCGCAAATGAGGCCGCTGCCGCGAAGGAAGCCGCCGCTTCTGAAAAGGCGCAGGCCGAAGCCAAATAATTTCGGCTCGAATGAGCGAAATTCAAAATGTAGCGATTCATTCTCAAAATGCCCTTTCTGGTTTGCGGCAGAGCGTCAGGGAGGGCGACTTGCTTTTTGTGCGCGTCCTGCAAAATCAAGGCGGCGGAAAATATTTGGCAAGTTTTGCGGGCGGACGCTTTTCGGTAAAATCCGACTCGCCGCTCAAGGCGGGCGACACTTTTCGTGCGCAAGTGAAAATCGTGAACGGCAAAGTGTTTTTGTTCGCGCAAAATGCGGGCGGAAAAATTTCCGGCGCGAACGCGATTTCCGTGCAAAATTTCAATTTTCAAAGTCCGGAAGCGAGCGCGTTTTTGGCGAGCTTTGGCTTGCCGGCCGACGGCGTTTCGCAAAAAATCCTGCAATTCTTGATGCAAAGCGGCGCGAGGCTTGATTCCGCTTTGATGAAAAAGGCGCGTCGTCTTGCCGCGAAATTTGCGGGGCGCGAAATCGATGCCGCGGAAAGCGCGCTTGTTTTGGAGCAAAATGGATTTGACAGCGACGATTCGCTTGAGGAAATCATGGCGTTGTTCGGCGGCGATTTTCATGGCGGCGAAAAAGAAAATCCGCGCGATGAAAATTCAAATCCGCGTCGCGAAAACGAAAATTCTTCTGACGAAAATTCAAGCGCGAAATCTTCCGACGAAAAATCCGATTTAAAAATCGAAGAAAATTCAGGCGAAAAATCTGAAGAAAAATCCGGCGGCGAAAACGATTCGCGCGATTCGCTGGATTTTCGCGAAAATGCGATTTTAAAAATCGAAGAAAATTCTGCCGAAAATCTTTCAGAAAAAAAATTCGCATTCGATTCGAAAAATGAAATTGTTTTTAAAGGCGCGACTTTTCGTGAAATTTCAGATTCGGAAAATGATTTTGAATTTTTTTTGCGGCAATGCGCCGAGGAAATAAATAATTTTTTTGCTTCCGCGCTCGGCGGCGATTTTCAAAATGGGGAAAAAAATTCGGCGGCGGAAAAATCGGATTTTCAAGATTCCGGCGTGAACGATTTTTTCGGCGGCGAAAATTTCAAGGAAAATTTTTTGGCATTTTTCAATCACAAAAATTTGAAATCGCAAAGAAACAGGCATTGGATTTTTTTGCCGTTTGAATTTGAAATGAATTCGATTCGAAAAAAAGGCGAGGACGCTTTGCGCGGCGTGGGCGTTTTTCGGATTTGCATGGATTTGGAAAAAAATCTCGTGGAAAAATGTTCGGTGAATTTTGAATTTGCTGGAAAAAATTTGCGTTTTGTGTTATATTTTAAAAATAAGGAAGTTTGCCGCGTGATTTTTTCGAGCGAAGGCGGCGCGGATTTTGCGAGCGAATCGGCGGAAAATTTGGCGCGGCTTTTCGGCGAAGGCGTGGAAGTGTGCGCGATTTCGCCCGAAGAGTTTTCGGCGTTCGGCACGGAAGATTTTCCGCTTTCGTCCGTGGAGGGATTTGCGTGAAGCGCGATGTGAAAAAAGCCGTGGCGTTGAAATATCCCGAAGGCGCGAGCGCGCCGTTCATCGCAGCGAGCGCGAAAGGATTTTTGGCGCAGAAAATGCTCGAAGTCGCCGCCGAAAAAAACATTCCGGTTTCGGAAGACGCCGCGCTCGCCGATTTTTTGAGCGTGCAGGAAATCGGGCAGACGATTCCCGAAGAAACGTGGGAAGCCGTGGCGAAGATTTTCGCTTTCGTCGTGCAGTTCGACGCGAAGGGAAGAAGTTTTTAAAGTTGGTGTTTGGGAAATGTTTTTGAAAAAAATTTTTGAAAAATTGAGATTCTCGAAAATCGCTTCGCCCGAAAGTTTTAAAGCCGCCCAAGATTCGATGCTGAACATAATAAATCGATTTGCGGTGCTGGACGAAAAATCGAAAATTCTCGCGGAAAAATATCCCGGACAAAAAGCCATAATTCATCGTTGTTTTGAAGACACGAAAAAAATCGAGCCGAGCGTTTCGGTTCGCGCCGGAAAATTCGAACAGGCGCTCGCGCTCCAAATCACAAGAGTGAGTTCTTCGATTGACAAAATTCTCACGAATGGCGACGAGCAAAAATTGAACAAAGAATTGGAACTGCTCGAACGTTGCGTTCGCGTTCGCACGAATGCCGACAACGGAGCGGGCGATGAATGAATTTAATTTTTGCCCGAAATGCGGTTCGAAAAAAATTCAATTTGTCCAAAACAAAAAATGGATTTGCTCGGACTGCGATTTTGATTTGTACAACAATGTTGCCGCGGCGGTGGGCTTGATTATTTGCGACGCGGAAGGAAATGTTTTTTTTGAGACGCGCGCGAAAAATCCGCGCAAAGGATTTTTGGCTTTGCCCGGCGGATTTTGCAATCCCGACGAAAGCGCGGAAGATGGCGCGATTCGCGAATGCTTTGAAGAAACCGGCTTGCGCGTGGAAGCGGCTTCGCTGAAATTCGTCGCGAGTTTTCCGAACACATACGAGTACAAGAATTTTTTTTACAAAACATGCGACATTTTTTTTGAGGCGAAAGTTCGGCTTGAAAAAAATGAAAATTTTTTTGATGCGATTCACGCGGACAAAAAAGAAGTGAGCGGATTTGTGACGAAAAAAATCGCTTCGCAAAAAGACATTGACGATTTGCCGCTTGCGTTTAATTCGGCGCGAGAGGCTTTGAAAGTTTGGCTCAAAAATAAATTTGAGAAGTTTGAAAATATGGATAATTAAAATTGATGTTCAATTTGCGTCGTCAATTTTAATTTCGAATTTTTTGTGAAAAATATGAATAAAATTTTTATAACTGAATTGGTGGCGTGCGGCGCGGCTTTGTTTTTTTATGTCGCGATGCTTGTCACGCAAAAAAATCGTCGCAAAAAAATTCGCGCGGCGGCGGGCGCGCTCATTTTAAAAACTGCGTCGCCTTTAAAACGAAAAACGCTCGCGATTTGGATTGTGATTCCGCTCGTGATTGTGCTCGCGCTTTTGGTGAATTACAATGCGTTTTTTGTGATTTTGATTTGCGCGATTTGCTCGCTTGCGATTTTCATTTCTTGCCGCGACGATGCCTGCAATGTGAATAATGGAATTTATGAAAACGGCATAATCGGCGGCGGCGAATTTGTTCCTTACGAAAAAATCAAGGGCGTGGAAAATTGCGCGGGCGCGGAAAGCATTCCGGAAAATTTGATTTTGCAAATCGAGTTCGTCGATTCGAAGAAAATGCAAATCCAATTTGCGGACGCGAACGAATTCAAATGCGCGTTGGAGCAAATTAAAAAAAACAGCGTTGCCTCGTGTAAATATCAATAAATTTCTTCCTGTATTTTATCTTGGATTTTCGCCGCGCAAAGGGACAGCTCCTTTTGCACGATCGCGTTTATCTTGTTGATTTTCGTCTCGTCGAGCGGCGCGCTTCCTTCCGTAAAAAAAAGCGACATCGGCATCACTTGAAGCTCCGCGACGATTTTTTCAAGCAATTTGTAAGTGACAAATTTCGCGCCGGTTTCTATCACGCTCAAATGGTTCGGCGTTATGCCGAGTCGTTCGGAAAGCTGTTCCTGAGAAAGCCCGAGTTTTTTCCTGTATTTTTTGACGTTTCCCCCGAAAATCTTCCTTATGTTTATTTCCACCATATTTATAGAATTATCCAGAATTACTTTAAATATAAACATAATCAAAAAGAATTAAAATATTTAAAAACATTTCTTTTTGCTTGACTAATTTTCCTAAAAGATTTATAATTCGGGACAATCATTCAAAAAGAATGAGAAAAAATCAATTTGGAGGACAAAATGAAAAAAACATTGTTGTCAACATTTATTTTGTTTTTGGCTCTTTTCGCGGCGAGCGCGGCAAAGCCAAAGACAAACAAGGCTGAGCCAATAACGCTCGACTGGCAAGGACGCGAATCTGGAATTCAGATTCCAGATTGGACGAAAGCGGTAGCTGAAAACAACAAACGCAAAATCGTTAAAGAACTCGATTTGAGCGATTACATGGTTTGGATTTTCAACGCGCGTGGTACAAATCTTGAATTCCTTTCCACTTGGACTGACAAAGTTGAATTGCAGTCGAATGTTGCGCAATCGATTTCCAGTGAAATTGGACGGGCAACGCAAGCGGCATTGCAGAGTGAACAAAACGCGGGAAATGTGTCCATCAATCAAGCACTCACGGACGTTACTACGGTTCTTTCCAATGTTCGCGTGAACGGTTTGGAACGTATGGCGACTTATTGGACAAAATCTGGAATTGCAAAACCCGGCGTGAAGAAAATCAAAAGCGAAGCTGACTATGACATCACCTACACTTATTATTCTGTTTGGGCGATGCCCAAAAAAGCGTTCGAGGCGCAACTTGAGGCGGCAATGCAGAATTTGCCTCAGAACACATCGCAAGATCCGCTTTTGATGAAGATGATTACCGCTTCAATTCAAAAAGTCATCTTGGGCGATGCTGATTTGAGCATGGAGAGCACGTCTTACGACGATGTGAAATAAAATTCTTCTTTGAATAAAGAAAGGATTGTAGTATGAAGAAAATTCTTTTGATTGCTCTTTCTTTTGTTTTGGCGGCAAACGCAATTTTTGCAGCGCCAAAGACGAAGCGCGTGGATGCAAATACCATTGTTGACCTAGACGGTTTTTGGAACGACAGTGATATTCGCATTGTGTGCGAGGCGCTCCTTACTAATTGTCTTGAAAGTCCGCGCGTGGCAAAATTTGAAGAGCAGAACGGTCGCCCGCCGACAGTTATAATCGGAAAAATCAAAAACGAATCGAGCGAGCGAATTGATACGTCGATTGTTGCAAAACGACTGCAGACCGCAATCATAAATTCTGGCGTGCTTGAATTCGTGGCTTCGGAAAGCGAACGCAATGAACTTCGTGCGGAAGTGGCGCAACAATCCGAGCACGCGAGTTTGGAAACTGCTGGTGCAATCGATAACGAGGAGGGCGCGGATTTTATGATGACAGGTTCTGTAAAGACACAAGTCCAGACTGCCGGAAAGCAATCCGTGCGTACCTACTTTGTCTATATGACTTTGACGAATTTGAGCACTCACCGCATTATGTGGCAAGGCGAAAATTCTGAAATCAAAAAAGTCATAAAGAAATAAATTTTGTTTTTATCAGGAGAAAAAAAATGAAAAAGACATTTGGAAAAATGTGTGCGGCCATGATTTGCATGACCCTCGTTTTTGGAACTTTGTCTGCAAGCGCAAAAAACGCAAAGAGCACTTCGTCAGAAAAGCCTGCAAAAGAAAAAAAGGCGAAGAAAATCAAGAAAGTTAAATTTGATGAAGAAGCTTACAAGTCGGCTATTGCCAGCGGCGATTACGAAACCGCCCTTGGAATGTTGGCTTCTCTCAAAGAACTTGGCGTTGACAAATTGTTGGACAAGGGAATGTTGCAGCATTACACAGGCGACTATGAAGGCGCGGCCGCAACAATGGAAGATGCTTCAAATGCGATTGGCGAATTCTACGCCGCTTCATTGCGAGATGATGGCTCGGAAAAAGCGGACGGTGGTGCCGTGCTCAGCGAACTTGCAAGTCCGTATAAAGGCAACATCTATGAATTCTTGCTTGTTGACGCTTTGAACGCACTCAATTACGCTAAGCAAGAAGGCAAGACAGGAGATGCCTACTCTTGCGTTGTTCGCGTCGGAGACAAGCAACGGACTTATATGTCAAAGTATGGAAATATTGCTCTTGCCGATGAAAAGACGGACAATGCCGCCATTAATAATGCGTTGGGACAACTCGGCATAAAGGAAAATCCATTCTCGATTATTCCTGGAAAGCCCACTGCAGCGAACATTTACAAAACTTCGGCTTTGGCGGATTATTTGCAGATTGTGCTTGCTTCGCAAAATGGAAGCGAAATTGATGACTTCATAGTGCGTGAATTGAATTCTGCCGCTTCTGGTGTGGACACTGGTGCAGCGAATATACCTTCTTCACAAGGCAGAATTGAAGTTCTTGCTTTGGCTGGAAAAATCGCGCAGAGAGTTGAGCATGTTGATACGTCTATTCCTCTTCCAATTACTGGTGTTGCAGGAATGTCTTTTAAATATGTTTGGCCTGTGTATCAAGGAAATTCAAATTCTGTTCCCACTGTAAAAAAGATTACATTGAATAACGGAATTTCAAAGAACGCAGTTTTGCTTGAAGACTTTGACAAGGATGTTGAAAACGATGTCGCTTGCAACGCACGAAAGGCTGCGCAAAGAAGCATTGCCCGTAGCACAATAACAAAGGCAACGGCGGCGGCGAGTGTAGAGGCTGCAATCAAACAGGCAAAAAACGATTTGCTTAGAAATGCGGCAATCATAGCGGCTCCAAAAAGTCTTGAGGCACTTGATCTTAAAGAGCGTGCCGATATAAGGCAGGGCATAGCACTTCCGAGCAAGGCTTATTGCGCCGGATTCAACGTCGCCCCTGGAACTTACAGCGTGACAGTCGAATATTCAGACGGCAAAAGCGAAACGATTGAAAACGTTGAGGTGAAAGCTGGAAGAGCGGTTTTGGTGGAAAGCTTCAACTAAATTTTACATCATAACAAAATGCTAAAAAATAAGTATGGGCGTTTTATAAACGCCCATACTTTCAACACGGAGTTCGGAATGAGTTTAATCAAAAAAAATGTGGCGTTTGTTTTTGCAGTGGCATTGTGCGCTTTTGCCTTTGCTGAAAAAATGCCCGCTTGGGTGAACACGCCCGCGAAAGTTTTTCCCGCCGAAAAATATTTTGCCCAAGTAGGCGAGGGTGCTTCGCAAAAAAAAGCCGACCTTGCCGCTGTGGAAAACCTCGCCGCGATTTTTGGTCGGGACGTTAAAAGCAGTTTGATTACTTCAAAAAGAATGGCGCAGGCGCAAAAAAGCGGCCAAGTCGAAACGGGTTCTGTTTCGGAGTTTTCGCAGGACATCACGCAAAAAGTTTCGCAAGAAAATCTTTTTGGCATTGAATTAAAAGAAAGCTTTTTAGACGGAAAAACTTACTACGCACTCGCCGTGATGGACAAAGAAAAAACCGCCGTTGCTCTCGTTTCGATGATTACGAAAAACGAAGAAGCCATAAAACAAAATTTGAATTACTATGATGGCGAAGTTTCGCTTGAAGCCTACGGTGCGTTACATTTCGCTCGCGAAGTCGCAATTCTCAACGAAAAGTATTTGCAGAAGCTCAATGTCATAAAATCAAATTCTGCGGCAACTTTGAGAAATCAATGCACCACGGCAAAAACCGTTTCGCAGCAACTTACGAAACTGGCGCAACAAATTCCAATTTACATAAGAATCGAAGGCGACAGCGAAGGTAAATTGCAAAAAGCGTTCGCCGATATGTTAAAGGCGATAGGTTTTCGCACGTCGGATGACTCGAACGAACGCTATGTTTTGTCTGGCAGTTTGTCATTTGACAAACGTGTTCCACGCGATGGCTCGACAATTCAATATTACTACACTTTTGAAGGCAACCTTTCAGATAGCGAATTGTATCAAAATTTGTGGCCATTTTCGTTCACAGGACGAGAATCCTCTGTTGATGAAACCGACCTTTCTTTTAGAATGTACAGAACGCTTGAATCAAAAATTAAAACAACAATAAACGCCTCGTTTTTGAATTTTTTAAATTCACTATAAAAGAAAAAACTTTCCTCCATAAAAGAAAAAGTTTTGCCTTTCTGTGCAAGCGATCGCACAGAAAGGCTTTTTTGCATTCGCGAGAATGCATTAAAAAAAATCAATTTCGAACGAAAATCGAATATTGAAAATTCAAAGCCGCTTGATTTCTTTTCCTTTTGGCAAAATAAAATCCGCTTCAATGCCGCGCGTCGCGTAAATCGTGCCGTCTTTGTCAATCGCCACGCATTCAAATTTTGGGCAGAGTGGACTTTGCGAAAAGCGCGCCACGCTTTCCAAGCCGCACACAAAAATGCTCGTGCTGAGCGCGTCGGCGGCCATGCTGTTCGGGCAAATTATCGTGACGCTCACGATGTCGGTGCGCACCGGAAATCCTGTCGCGGGATTTAGAATGTGGCTGTAAAGTTCGCCGTCTTTTTCAAAAAAGCGTTCGTAGCCGCCGCTTGTCACGACGGAATTGTTTTCCGCGAAAAGCGTCGCGGCGTTTCCTTCGCCGAACGGATTTCTTATGCCGACGCTCCATTTTTCGCTGCTGGATTTTTTGCCGTGAACATAGACGTTTCCGCCCAGAGAAATTACGGCGCGTCGCACTTTTTTTTCGCGCAAGATTTTTTCCACTTCGTCGGCGGCAAAGCCTTTCGCAATCGCGCCCAAATCAAGCTGAACGCCTTTTTTGGCAAAGCGCACGGTGGGCGCGCCTTCATTTTTTGAAAGGATGACATTTTTGTAGCCGATGAGCGACATCACGCGCTCGAAATCTTCTTCGGCCGGAACGCGCGGATTTTCCACGGTCACGTTCCAAAGTTTTACGAGAGGACCGACGGTGATGTCGAACGCGCCGCCCGAAATTTCGCAAAAGTCAAGCGCGGTTTTCAAAACCACGAAAAAATCTTCGCTCACTGCCACTTCGCGTTCGGCGGCATTTTCATTCACGCGCGAAATTTCCGAGAAAGGAGAATAATTGTTGAATGTGCTTTCGATTTGGCGGAGGCGCGAAAAAATTTCCGCATAAAGTTCTTCGCTCGAATCTTCGTACAAATTGACATTGCAAATTGTGTGGAAAATAAATTCCGATTGGGCGGACATTTTTTTTTGGAAACAGCCGCTCAATAAAAATGCGAGAAAAATCGAAAATGCCAAAACGCGCGCGCAACGATTTAGCGCGCAACGATTCCGCAAATGTGGCGAAAAATCAACGAAATGATTTTTGCCGCATGATTCATTCACTTTCATCTTCCAACTTTTTTTTGCATTCCGCAAGCCGATTTTTTGTGTCGCCGTTCAATTCGGGATATTGCGGATTTATCTCGCGCATTACGTTCAAAAGAATTTCAGAAACGAGATAGCGCGTGTACCATTTTTTGTCGGCGGGCAAAACATACCACGGACATTCTTTCGTGCTCGTGGAGTTGATCGCATCTTCGAACGCCGCGCGGTAGTCGTCGAAAAACGCGCGTTCCTTTACGTCGTTCGTGCTGAATTTCCAATTTTTTTCCTCGCGATTTATTCGTTCCAAAAAACGTTTTTTTTGCTCCTCTTTGGAAAGGTTCAAAAAAATTTTTATCACGCGAAAAGAATTTCCGTAAAGATATTCTTCCCAGCCGCGAATGTCCTTGTAGCGATTTTTGATGTAGTCTTTGTTCACCGTGCGTTCGGGCATATTGTAGTCCTTCCAAAATTCGTGCACTTTGACGACCAAAACTTCTTCGTAATACGAACGGTTGAAAATGCACATTTTGCCGCGCGAAGGAAGCCGCTTGTGATATCGCCACAAAAAGTCGTGCGCCGCTTCGTCCGTGTTCGGCGACTTGAAGCTGTGCACGTCGATGCCTTGCGGATTGATGCTCGAAAAAACGTGCTTCACCACGCTGTCCTTGCCCGCCGCGTCCAAAGCCTGAAGGCAAATCAAAATCGCCTCGCGGCCTTCGGCGTAAAGTTTGTCTTGCAACGATTTCACTTCGTCCATATTTTTTTGCGTCCGCTTTACAAGCTCGCGTTTTTCTTCTTTTATTTTTTCAAAGTCGTAATGAATTTTTTTCAAGTCAATTTTCTCGCTGCCGTCAAATCGATATTCTTCCAATTTCATAATTTTCCTCCGAATGAAAAATTTTCGTTTGCGAATAAACACAATTATATCACGAAAATTTTGGAAAAGCAAATTTTTATTTTGAAGGGGAAAGTCTCACCTTTGCTCTACGAAGCCTACGGCTTGCTACCGAGTTCTTGCAATGCAAAAACTCACATATTTTACAGCTCGCTCGCAAGAAAAAAATCCGCACAATAATTTTTGCGCGGATTTTTTTTTCTTGCATTTTTCCAACGAATCGTTTCTAAAATTCCACAACGCACGAAATCGGCAAATGATCGGAGTATCCATTGAGCGAATAAATTTTGAACGGCTTCGGCCTGCCGTCGTCATACGCCCACGCGCCTGAAGTTTGCGGCGAAAATTCTTTGAGTGCGACCTGTCCGCAAGTGAAAAAATGATCGATTCGCTCCCATTTGTCGCGGAAAAAATAGCTGCCTTCTTCGCCCGAAAATTCTGGCCACGGCGAATAGGCGGAAATTTTTTCGCTCGAATCCAGCATCGAAAATTCTATGTTCGGCGCGTTGCAAAAATATTTTGCTTCAAATTGTGATTTGCGAAAATCGTCATCTTCGTCCGAGCGGCGCGTTTTTGAAATCGCATTTTCGTCCGCGTCCGAAAAATCATTTGTCTCCAAAAAACTGAATTCGCTTATGTCTTGATTGAAATCTCCGGCGCAAATTATCGCGGGCGAAGTCGCTTCATTTTGCGCGTCATAAATTTTTTGCGCCAAAAGTCCTTCTTGCCATCGCCGCCAAATTTTCGATTCTTCTTCGCCGCCCGATTTCGACTTCCAATGATTCACGAAAATTTTCAGCGCGCGCGATTTCTCGCCGCCAGAAAATTTATTTTTCGCGACGAGCAAATCCACTTCCATAAGCGGACGCATCGAAGGCGCACGGGAATTTTCCGCACGAACATCAAGCGAATGAATTTTTAAATCGCAAAGTTCGTAGCGCGAAATCACGGCGCAGCCAATCGAAGAATTTTTCTTTTTGGAAAAACATCCGTAGCGATAAACTTTTTTCGGATTCCAATTTTCGCCAGCGAGCGCGTTCGAAATGTCGTACAAAATTCCTTCGTTTTCAATTTCTTCGAGAATCACGACATCGCCGTCGAGAACTTTGATTGCGCAGCAAAGTTTTTTGAGCCGCTCCTTGTACGCCGCTTCGCCCCATTTTTTCGACTTTTGAAAATTGGAATATTCTACGCCGTCATTGTTTGCGTCGAAAAAAGTTTGCGCGTTCCAATTCACAATTTTCAGCGAAGCGCGTTCCCCCTCCCCGGCGCATCCGCCAACCAACGTGGCAAAGCACAACGCCAAAAAAGACACGCAAAGCGCGAGCGCGAACATCATCGCAAAAGTTTTGATTTTCGTTTTCATTTTCACCTCACATATAAGATAGGCTTTTTTGAAAACTTTTTAACGTAAGGCGAAAAAAATCACAATGCAAGCGAAAATTTTTTCACTTGCAAAAAAGTGGTTTTTGCTTTACAATCATTTTATGAATGAGTTAGAACTAAAATATGGATGTAATCCGAACCAGAAGCCGGCGCGGGTTTTTGTGGAAAATGGAAGCCTGCCAATCACGGTTTTGAACGGTC
>CAZZFL010000039.1:0-13610 GCA_964653395.1 uncultured Treponema sp.
CAAGCCGAAGCCACCGCGATTTTTACGGCTAAATATTTTCTACTACGAGTGCGCCCATTTTTTTCGTGCCGACGATTTTTCCTTGCGCTTTCAAGGTTTCCCTTTGCGAGCCTGCGATGTCGCCGGTGCGCCAGCCTTCGTCAAGCACTTTCGCCACCGCGCTTTCAATCGCCTTCGCCTCTTCTTCAAGTTTGAAGTCGAAGCGCAAAAGCATTGCCGCGCTCAAGATTGCGGCGAGCGGATTCGCCAAGTCTTTTCCCGCAATGTCGGGCGCACTTCCGTGAATCGGCTCGTAAAGACCGGGGCCGCTTCCGTCTCCAATCGAAGCCGAAGCGAGCATTCCGATGGATCCTGTGACTTGCGCCGCCTCGTCGGTGAGAATGTCGCCGAACATGTTGCTCGTGGCGATCACGTCGAACTGGCGGGGATTCTTCACCATCTGCATTGTCGCGTTGTCGATGTACATGAAGTCAAGCGTGATGTCGCCGTATTCTTTGTGGACGCTTTCCGCCACGGCACGCCAAAGTCTGCTCGAATTGAGGATGTTCGCC
Source organism: uncultured Treponema sp. (assembly GCA_964653395.1). Classification (GTDB taxonomy): domain Bacteria; phylum Spirochaetota; class Spirochaetia; order Treponematales; family Treponemataceae; genus Treponema_D. The sequence continues at coordinate 552 of CAZZFL010000039.1, forward strand.
TTGTCCACCACGGTGAGATGCTTGTTTCGGTTTTTGGCGAATTCAAATCCCATTCGGACGATTCGCTCGATTTCCGCCCAAGTGTATTTTTCGGTGTCCCATGCGGTCTTCCCGTCGGGCGAAGTGCCGCGCTCGCCGAAATAGATTCCGCCAGTGAGCTCGCGCACTACGAGCACGTCGATTCCGTCGCCCGCGATTTCGTCTTTGAGCGGGCACGCGTCCTTGAGCTGCTTCCACATTACGGCGGGGCGCAAGTTTGCGAAAACTTTCATTCCGCTGCGCAAGCCGAGCAGGGCCTTTTCAGGGCGGATTTCAGGGGCGACGTTGTCCCATTTCGGGCCGCCCACCGCGCCGAGCAAAGCCGCGTCGGATTCAAGCGCGATTTTCAGCTGTTCCGCCGGAAGCGGCTCGCCGAATTTGTCGATGGCGTTTCCGCCCGCGATGACGTTCGTGTAGGAAAATTCGTGGCCGAATTTTTTCGACACGGCGTTAAGGACGTTCACGGCTTCGCCCACAACGTCAGGTCCGATTCCGTCGCCCGGAATCAAAGCGATTGTCTTTTTCATTTTTTCTCTTTATCTCCTTGAAAAATTAAATTTTCTAAATTCAAATCAATTTCGTGAAATGTTTTTCGATGTCCTTTATCAGCTTGAATTCAAAAGAATCCACGAGCGCTTTCCATGACGCTTCGATTACGTCAGGTCCCACGCCGACCGTCGTCCATGAATCATTTCCGTCGGAACTTTCGATGAGGACTCGCACTTTTGCCGCCGTTCCGTCCTTGCCGTCGATGACGCGCACTTTGTAGTCCGTGAGGCGGATTTTGTCCACGGCAGGATAGAATTGCGAGAGCGCCTGGTGCATCGCCTTGTCGAGCGCGTTCACAGGGCCGTCTCCTTCGCCCGCAGTGATCGCGATTTGCCCGTCAACTTCCACTTTGACTTGCGCGATGGCGTTCACTCCGTCTTCGGGGCGGGGATTGATTCCGCTCGTCTGATAATAATGCAGCGTGAAGAACGGCTGGTATTTTCCTATGATTTTCCGCATGAGAAGTTCGAACGAGCCGTCCGCGCCTTCGAACTGGTAGCCTTGCGCCTCGAGTTCTTTCATTCGCTCCATTATCGTCTTTACCACTGGATCGTCTTTCGTGATGGACGGAATGAATTTTTGGATTTTTTTGATTACCATCGAGCGTCCCGCGACTTCGCTCATCAAAAACACGCGCGAGTTTCCGACCGCCTCAGGCTCCGAATGTTCGTATGCTCCGGGATTTTTGAGAACCGCGTCGATGTGCATTCCGGCCTTGTGCGCGAAGGCGTTCGCGCCGACATAGGGCAGGGAAGAGTCGAGCGGCACGTTCGCGATGGACGCGATTTGCCTGCATATTGGCGTGAGATTTTTCAGGCTCTCGCCGTCGATGCATTCATAGCCCATTTTGAGCTGAAGATCCGGAATTATCGTGGAAAGGTTCGCGTTGCCCGTGCGCTCGCCGAATCCAAGGAGAACGCCTTGCACATGCTTCGCGCCGGCTTCCACCGCCACGAGCGAGTTCGCCACCGCAAGCCCTGAATCATTGTGCGTGTGAATTCCGATTGTGCATTCCGCGCCGAATTCATCGACCGCGGCTTTTACGGCTTCGCGGCATTCGTTCAAAAGCGCGCCGCCTTTCGTCTCGCAAAGCGAAAGAATTTTCGCGCCGCCTTCTTTCGCTGCGCGGAGAGTTTCGAGCGCGTATTTTGGATTGTCCTTGAATCCCGTGAAAAAATGCTCCGCGTCGTAAAGCACGGTCATTCCGTTTTGGACGAGAAATTCCACGGAATCTTTTATCATCGCGAGATTTTCTTCGGGCGTAGTGCGAAGAATTTCCGTAACATGGAAAAGCCACGTCTTTCCGAAAATCACGGCGTGCTTTGTGCCCGCGCCCAAAATGCTCTGCAAGTTCGCGTCCTCGGAAGGCTTTATGTCCTTTCGCCTTGTCGAGCCGAACGCGCAAAGCCTCGCGTTTTTGAGCGTGATTTTTTTCATTTCCTGAAAGAATTCGATGTCCTTTGGATTGCTTCCCGGATTGCCCGCTTCGATGAAGTCCACGCCGAGTTCGTCGAGCGCGCGCACGATGTGGATTTTGTCTTGAACGGAAAAGCTGATGCCTTCGCCCTGTGCGCCGTCGCGTAAAGTGGAGTCAAGTATTTGGATTTTTTTCGCGTTTTTTTCCATGGGAAATTATGATAACATTTCGCGCAGAAAAATGCAATGGGTGGGTTGGACAAGCGGGTTTTACAAAGCGGGGTCTTGGAGCGGCAATTTTAAATTCAAGCAGGCGGAACAAAAATTTTTCGCTTCCGCTGAAACTAATGTTTGGTCGCAAATCTTCGATTTGCTTGCCGAGTTTCGCAAGCGAAATTCGCGAATACAAATGTTTGTAAGGGGCTTAAAAATGTGACTTGGAAAAATCAAAGGAAATCCACATAGTTCAAAACCGAAAATTCGAACACGTCGCACAGAAGTCCGTATTCGTTTTTGAATTCGACTTTGACCACGCCGTCGGCCTCGCACACGAACGCGCTCACTTGCCATTCGGGAAGAATCTGGTTTTTGAATTCGGCGCGGAGCGATTTTACGTCGTAGTTTTCAAGTCCGCAAATTTCAAGGGCTTTTTCTATCAGGCGGACGTTGTTCGCGTGTCCGTTTAGGTCGAGCATGTGGTCGCTTATCTTGAATGTTTGGCTCAATGAAAACTGGCTCGCTTTGGAGACGGCGATTCTTCTTCCTCGGAATTTGTGCTGGCTTTTTTCGCCGAAATCTTCGCGCGGCCAAATGCTTTCGTCCTGAATTTCCACGGTGGATTCTTCGATGTTGTAATATGCGAGCATGTCTTCCGCGATGGCGAGAAGATTTCCGTCCTCGTCGCGCATCTCTATTTCCATGTAGACGAGCGACTGCCTCACTTCGGTGATGCATGTGGAAAGTTCTACGCGCTGGGTTACGCGAGGCATTTTTATCACGTCTATCTGCCAGCTCAGGCGAAACCAAGTGCAGCCGCTTTTTGCCGTGTATTCTTCGCCGAGATTTTTGTCGGCGACGTATGCGAAAATCAAATCCTGAAAGAGGCGCAGGAGTCCGCCCATTGTGAGGAAGCCGGATTTGTCCACCTCGCTGAACCTTATTCGGGTTTTGCGTCTGTACATTGCTTTCCGTCCTCCTTTTTTAATCAAAGTTTTGTGGCTTCAAAATCGGCTGCGCCAATCGCTCGCACCATCGCGCGGTTTTAAGCGTCCGGATTTTTTTTGCCCGCTGCGCGCTCGGTCTTCCAAAACAAATCCATAAGCAGTTTGTAGTGCCGCTGCGAGAACGGGCCTTCGCGGAGTTTCGCGATTGTCTGCTCGGAAATCTTTTCGGTACGGGCTAGTTCGCGTCCGGCCTCCACGAATTTTTCGAGGAATTCTTCAAGCCGCTCGAAAAGCTGCTCGTTCGCGAAAGAACGTCCTTGCGGACAAAAAAGCGGATAGTAGTTTTCCCTTCCGCAAATCATGTCGAATTGCGCGAGCAGCGCGTCGTAAATCAAGTCCGCTTGCGAATAGCCGCAAGTTGAAATTATGATGAATTTCTTTCCGGTAAGTCCGCCACGAATTCCGTGGAACGGCTTGCCCACGACTGGCGCTTGCCCCTCGTATGTGCACAGCATGGAAACCATTCGGTCGGTGAAGACTTTCATCGTTCCCGGCATTCCGAAAATGTATAGCGGAAAACTTTCGATTACGATGTCGGCTTCGCGCACTTTTTCCTTGATGCTCGGAATGTCGTCGCCTTTTATCACGCATTCGCCTTCGGTGCGTCCCCAGCATGAAAGGCAGCCCTTGCATGGCAGGATTTTGCAATCATCGATGTCGAGCCATTCGATTTTGCACGGACGAATTTCCTGAATGCCTTGGAGGAATTTTTTCGTGACCCGCGAGGTGCTCGACCTTTCTTTTTGCGGACTTCCGTTTATGACGAGAATTTTAAGTTCGCGCGTTTTTTCCATAAATTATCCAATCTGCTCTTTTGGAATCTTCGTGAAAATCATCGAGCCTTTCGCTTTGGTTTCGCCGTCGCATTTCAGTATGGCGTCGAAGTAGGTGAGCGTGCCGCCCTCATTGGTCTTCTTGACTTCAATTTCGAGAACGTCGCCGGGAATCACGGGCTTGAGGAATTTAAAATCGCTCACTTTCAGCAGCATGTGAACCATGTTTTCTTCCACGCCGTCATCGTCCACCACGAGCGAGCAGAGTTGCGCCGCGCTTTCGATGAGAAGCACGCCCGGCATTATCGGCATTTCTGGAAAGTGTCCCGCGAAGTGCGGCTCGTTCACGCTTACGCATTTTATTCCGCGCGCGCTTTCGCCTGGCACGACATCCAAAACTTTGTCGATCATTTGGAAAGGCGGTCTTTGCGCGATCCGCTTTTGGATTTCATAGACATTCATATTTTTCTCCATAAAAAAATCAAAGGCTCAATCCGCCGTCGAGCACGATTGTCTGGCCTGTTATGTAAGAAGCCGCGTCGCTTGCCAAAAACGAGACGAGGCTCGCGACTTCCTCCACGTTTGCGAAACGCTTTAGCGGAACATTCTTCAAGTATTCGTCGCGCTTTTCAGGAGGAAGTTGTTCCACCATTTCCGTGAGCACGAATCCGGGGGCGACGGCGTTCACGCGGATGTTCTTCCGGGCGAGTTCCACCGCCATTGTTTGAGTCAGCGAGTTCACCGCGCCTTTGGTCGCGCTGTATACGCATTGTCCCGGCAATGCCATCTTGCTGGAAACCGACGAAATGTTTATTATCGCGCCGGATTTCTGCGAGAACATTTTGACGGCCGCCTGTTGCGCGCAATAGAAATATCCCTTGACGTTGAGGTCGAGACACTTGTCGAGCGTGTCGGGATTTAGCATCATTAGATATTCGTCGCGGACTATTCCCGCGTTGTTGACAAGGACATCCACGGTCTTGTATCTTTCGCAGATTTCGCGGAACATTTCTTTCACTTGGTTCAAGTCCGAAACGTCCGCCTTGCAAGCGAAAGCTTCGCCGCCTTCGCCTTTGATTTGTTCCACCACGGACATGGCCTCTTTGTCCGAGCGGCTGTAATTGACGACTACAGCCATTCCGTCGCGAGCCAGCCGAATCGCGCAGGCGCGTCCGATTCCTTTGGAGGCTCCGGTTACCAATGCAATTTTCGCCATGAAAATCTCCCATGAATTCAAAAATCATTGCATTTTAACCCGAAAGCCGATTTTAGTCAATTGCGGAATGAAAAAAAATGGGGCGGGACAATGAAGGCTTTTTTTAGAATCTATTTTATTGAATATCTTTTTGAGGGGCGCAGCATGAGCGTTACAATCAGGATTGCAATCGCTGTAATCGCGAGGCTTATTGGATATACCGTCATTATCGTGACGAACGTTCGCGATTTTTTGAACACAGTGAAAATCCATGCGAGGCGCACTCCGCAAATTCCCGCCATCGCGCACAACGCTGGCACGAGCGACGCTCCCCATCCTCGCAAATATCCCGAAAGGACTTCTTGCGCGAAACTGAATATGTATCCTGTGAAAAGGAATTTCAGCCTTACAAGTCCGATTTCAATCACGTCGCCATCGCGGTTGAATATGGACAGCAGCGTGCGCGAAAAAATCAGGATGAGCGAGCACGAAACTGCCGTTGCCGCCGCACATTGCGCAAGGCAAATCTTCAGCGTGGAAAGGCATCGTTCGTTTTTGCCTGCGCCGAAATTTTGGCCGACGAATGTGGAGCATGCCTGCCCGAACGAGTTTATCACATAGTACGAAAGGATTTCCAAATTGAACGCGGATGCCGAGCCTGCAATGACGACCGCGCCCAGCGTGTTCATCGCGGATTGTATGATTATGTTCGCGAACGAAAATATCATGCTTTGCACGCCGGACGGCACTCCGATTTTCAAGATTTCCGAAAGGATTCTCGTGTCGAATCTTAAATTTTTCACAGCTATTTTGATTTGCGAATCCGTGCGCAAAAGTGCCACGAAAAGGATGGTCGCGCTCACAAGGTTCGAGACTGCCGTCGCTGTGGCCACTCCGTCCACGTCCATTCCGAGTCCGCGCACAAAGAAAAAGTTCAGCGCGACGTTCACCACGCCTGAAATGGAGAGGGCCGCCAAAGGTTTTCGCGTGTCTCCCGTGCTCCTGAAAATCGCGGCTTCAAAATTGTATAGCAGAATTACGGGCATTCCGAGAAAATATATGCGCAGGTATTTTTCCGCCGCGCCTGATATTTCGTTCGGAACGGAAAGTGCCAAAACTATCTTTCCTGCGAAAATTTCGCCAAGCGCAAGCAGCAAAAATCCGCCCGCCAAAGCCACCAGCACCGAGGAATGCACCGCCCTTGAAACGCCTTGCGCGTCCTTCTTTCCGATTAGGCGCGCCATGACGACATTGCTTCCAAGCGAGATTCCGACGAAGAAATTCACCATAAGGCCTATGACAGGTCCGTTCGCTCCTACGGCGGCCTGTGCGTTCGTTCCGCAATACTGTCCCACAACGGCGATGTCCGCCGCGTTGAAAAGCTGTTGCAAAATTCCTGTGGCAGCGAGGAGCAGTGCGTATCTCAATATTTTGCCGCCGAGCGGTCCGCTCGTCATTTCAATTTGGCCGTTCATTTTTTCTTAAAAATTTCCAAAAAACAAAAACGGACTTCATATAGAAGTCCGTTTTTATGGGCGGTGAGAGGATCGAACTCCCGACATTCTGGGTGTAAACCAGACGCTCGTACCAGCTGAGCTAACCGCCCGTTGATTTTCCGGCATTTTCGTAAATTCGAATTTGCGAAAATTGACGGAATGCCGTTCAGCGAAAAACGACTGCAAGCAAGCCTTTCAGCGAATCAAAAACTCAAGGCTAAAAAAATCGCGCTGCATTTTCGCGCGGATTTCGAACGCCCGAAGTGTTTTCTAGAATATCAAAATCTCAAAAGAATGTCAATACAAAAAACAAATTTTTTGCATCCGCGTCAAATTGCTTTCCCGCCTGTAAGCGGTGGAACTTTGTTTTGCAGAGAAAGCGATCTCGCAGTGAGTTGCATAACTTGGTACTGCGTCCCAAGCCTCCGCGCTCATTTTGCCAAAATTCGCTCGCTTTTAATTCCGCGTTTGGAATTCTTTTCTCAAGCTTTTTGAACGACGATTGCCGTGTATGAACCTCCGAATCCGTAAGATGTTACGAGAATGTTCCTAAAATCCTTGCTTTCCGCCGCTTTTTTTGACATTGCGCCGTCTTCGCAAAAATAGGCTTTCCCACGCAATTCGTACTTTTGGGAAAGAAGCAAAGCCGCGTGTGCGCACGAAAGTGCCGCGCTCGCCGCCCTTCCTTCGCCTGTCGTGTCCTTTACCGAATACAGCGGGATTGCAGAAAGCCTTTCGCCGAATATTTTTTTGTATGCGTTGATTTCAAGGCTGTCCGTGGAACGGCAACCATTTCCGAATCCGACTATCGCGTCGATTTCGCTGGCAGAAATTCCGCTGTCCTGTAACGCGAGTTTTGTCGCCTCAACGAGCGCGTCGCCCGAGCCTTCGATTGTGTCGAGCGGAACGCTTTTGTGCGCCATTCCATAGCCCGCAAGAATCGCGTATGATTTCGCGCCGCGCTCCTTCGCGCTTTCCTCGGTTTCAAGGATTATGGAAGTGCTTCCGTCGCCAAGCGAAAATCCGCATGAGTCCTGTTCGCGCGCATCGCCGCCGATGGCAGAATATGGATTCGCCTGCTTTTCTGAAATCATTCCAAGTTTTTCGTAGAGTTCAGTCATTGTGGCGGAATTTTCGTCGTTGCCCGTGGCCATTATGATTCGGCTTTTTTTCTGCCGCAATTCCTCCGCCGCGTAAGCCACGCTTTGAAGTCCCGCCTGCGCTCCGTTCGTGATTGTGGCCGTATAGCCTTTTATTCCCGAACAGATTGAAAGATATCCGCCCGCCGCGTTGTAGACAGTGTGCGGAAATTTGAACGCGCTTCCGTAGAAATTCCCGCGCTCGACAATTGTTTGCTGGAATTCGCAGATTGTGGAAAGCGGTCCGTCCGCAGTTCCCACGATGAGGCCGATGTCCACTGCGTTTTCATCGTTGATTTCAAGTCCGGCGTCTCGCAGGGCTTTCATTCCGCTCACGGCTTGAATTTGACTGAATTTGTCGAGTTTTCTGTAAAATGCCATTTTCAATCCCAGCTCGTCAAATTCTGGAATCTCGATTTTTGACTGTGTGGAAACGCTTTCGGGGGAAATTTCTTCGTTGAATTTCCTGACATAGTTTTCGATTCCGTTTCCGCAAGACGAGACGATTCCGAGTCCTGTGATGTGGATTTTTCCCGCATTGCGCTCCGCGCGCACTTCGCCCGGCTTTTCGGAAAAAATTATGCTTGCGTTGTTTCCGCCGAACGCGAAGGAATTGCTCATGACGGTTTGGAGAGGCTTGTCCTTTGAATTGTTCGGCATAAAGTCGATTTTTCCCGCGCGCTCGGAAAGCGTCGGCAAGTCTTCTTCGGAATAGCCGATTGTTGCCGGAACTTTGTTTTGCGTGAGAGCCTTTATTGAAAAGACCGCTTCAATCGAGCCTGCCGCGCCGAGGCAGTGTCCCACCATCGCTTTTGTGGAACTTACGGAAAGAGAGTCGTTCTTTCCTTCGAAAATGGTGCGGACGGAAAGGAATTCCGCCATGTCATTTTTTGCGGTGCCCGTGCCATGTCCGTTTATGTAGCCGATTTCGCCTTCGCTTGCTCCCGATGATTTCAGCGCGCGGCGGATGGCGTTCATTTGGCCTTCGCCGTCATCGCGTGGGGCGGTGATGTGGAACGCGTCGCTTGTGACTCCGCTGCCGAGTACTTCGCAGTAGATTTTCGCTCCGCGCGCTTTCGCGTGTTCGTAGGATTCAACCACGAGGACTCCGCTTCCTTCTCCGAGCGTGATTCCGTCGCAATGGTTGAAGGGCGAGCATCCGTTTTCTGATAGCGCGTGCAGCGAGAGAAATCCTGCGTATGGGACGGACGTGAATGAGTCCGAACCGCCTGCGATTACGGCATCCGCTTTTCCGGCGCGAATCAAGTCGGCGGCGTATGCTATGCTTATTGTTCCAGCCGCGCACGCGTTCCCGATGTTCGTGACGATGCCGCGCGCCCCAGTGTAGGCGGCAACTTCATTCGCGATGGATCCTATCGGCATTTTGAGTATGTCGTCTTTGGGCTTTCCGTTTCTATAATAATGCTCAACGCTCGCGCCGCCGCCGACACAGCTTCCGATTATTATGGAAACGCGGCTTCCTTCTTTTTTTATTTCGTCTGGCAGGAATTTCGCGTCATTCAGGGCTTCCTTGACGGCTTTCATGCAGAGTTTTGTGGCGCGATCCGCGTTTTCGGGCGAATCCAATTCCGCGCAGTCCACTTCGGCGGCGAGTTTCGCGTAGCATCTTTCCGTGTCCACTGTGGATGTGACTTTGATTCCGCTTTTTCCCTTGAGGCAGTTTGCCCAAGATTCATCCACGCTGTTTCCGATGGCGCAAACAAGCCCCAAGCCGGTAATCACGCAACGGTTTTTGTCTTCTGTCATAAGAGTCCCCTGTAATGTAAAATGAAATGCCGAATTTTTGGCTAATTGAGGTGTTCCTCGACGTATTTTGTGAGGCTTGCCACGTTGAAAAAGTGCTCTTTGCCCACGCCCGTCATCGAAACTCCGAATTCACGGTCGATTCCCGCGATGATTTCAAGCGAGTCTATTGAATCCAGCCCGATGTCGCCGCCGAAAAGTTCGGCTTCGTCGGTGAGCATGTCCGCGTCAATTCCCAAATTTTGTGTGAGGATGTCCTTGATTTTCGCAGAAATTTCTGATTTTTCCATAATTTTTCTCCTGATAAAACGCGCCGAATGCGCAATCTGCGCGAGCGACGATTTAAATAATTTCCACCCATGCAAACGGCGCGAAGCGACGTGTGCGCGAATGTCGATTTTTCTTTCCGGCCACAAATTTTGCCGAAAAATCGGTAACTTTTAAAATGCTACAACAATTTTCGCTTTTTGTAAAGAGGTCGCGGGGAAATTTTTAAATGCGAAAACTCGCGCATGCGGACTTTGACTTGCGGCACGATGCCGAACGAAAAGTTTCGCTTCCTTTGGAAATAGCCTCTGCGCCGTTTCGCTGCCGCAAGGGGCTCCAAAAAAAAAGCGCATGCGATTTTGCGGAATCCCGCGCTCCGGCGCGTTCGGGTGAGTTGTGACCTTGATTTTTTTTTCGCGCCGTGCTAGAATGTTTCTATGAAAATCGCAGTAGCAGGAACTGGTTATGTCGGGCTTTCGCTCGCCGTGCTTTTGGCGCAGCGCAACGAAGTCGTCGCGCTTGACCTCGTTCAAAACAAAGTTGACCTCATAAACGGGAGGAAGTCTCCGATCGAGGACAAGGAAATCAGCGAGTATCTTTCTTCGCACGACTTGCACTTGCGCGCCACCACCGATGCGGCCGAGGCTTATTCGGGCGCGGACTTCGTGATTGTTTGCACTCCGACAGATTACGATCCGAAGAAAAATTATTTCGACACTTCTTCAATAGAAGCGGTGCTGGATTTGGTGAAAAGGCATTGCGGCGAAAAGACGACGGTCGTGATAAAGTCCACCGTTCCCGTGGGCTACACGCAGGCTTTGCGCGAAAAGGCCGGATTCGGGAAAATCTTGTTCTCGCCGGAATTCCTCCGCGAAGGGCACGCGCTCTACGACAATCTCCATCCGAGCCGGATCGTGGTCGGCTTTCCTTCGGACGACGAGGGCCTTTTGGAACGCGCGAAAGAATTCGCTTCGATTTTGAAGGAAGGCGCGATAAAAAAGGACGTCCCCGTCCTTCATCCGCATCTCACCGAAGCCGAGGCGATAAAGCTTTTCGCGAACACTTACCTTGCCTTGCGCGTGGCGTATTTCAACGAGCTTGACACTTACGCGCTCACGCGCTCGCTCGACGCGGGCCAAATCATCGCGGGCGTTTCGCTCGACCCGAGAATCGGGGACTTCTACAACAATCCTTCGTTCGGCTACGGCGGCTACTGCCTTCCCAAGGACACGAAGCAGCTCCGCGCGAACTATTCCGACGTTCCCGAAAATCTCATCAGCGCGATTGTCGAATCCAACCGCACCCGCAAGGATTTCATCGCCGAAAAAATCATCGAGCGCGATCCGAAAATCGTGGGCGTGTTCCGTCTGACGATGAAATTGAATTCCGACAATTTCCGCGCGTCCTCGATTCAGGGCGTGATGAAGAGAATCAAGGCGAAAGGAATCGAAGTGGTCGTGTACGAGCCGAATTTCAGCGGCGACAATTTTTTCAATTCGCGCGTCATCCGCGACTTGGACGAATTCAAAAGAATGTGCGACATCATTGTTTCGAACCGTTTTTCGCCCGCGCTTTCCGACGTGAAGGAAAAAGTTTTCACGAGGGACATTTATTCGCGAGACTAGATTTTTCAAGGCGGCTCAAAACGCGCCTTTGAGAATTCGGCTTGACGCGGCGAGAAAAAAATTTCGCATGGGAAATTCCAAATGAAAAAAAAAGTCATCGCGATAAACGGCGAAAGCTGGTGCCGGCCGCTTACGGGAATAGAGCGCGTCGCATTCGAGACGGTAAAATATCTCGACGAGAAATTTTCTCCGGGCTGCGCCGAACTCGTCGTTCCGAAAAACGCGCGGGACGTGCCGAAACTTTCGAACATAAAAATCGTCACGCTTCCGGTCGATGCGGATTTCTTTCCGAAATGGAATCAGATTCATTTCCAAAAATACGTCCTCAAAAACCGCAGGATTCCGCTCGACTTTTCGAACTGCTGCCCGTACTTCGCGCCGGGATTCGACTTCATCCACGACATCTACGCGCATCTTTACAAGGACGATTTCGGGCAGAGCAAGCGCGACAAATTGATTCGCCTTTATTCTGAAATGATGTACAAGCGGATCGCGAAAAAGTCGAAAATCATTTTCACAGTTTCGGAATACACGAAAAAGACGATCGTCGAGTCTTACAAGATTGACGCGGAGCGGGTGAGGGTGGTCTACGCCGGCGTGGGCGAAATCAAAGACATTCCTGCCGACGATTCGATTTTCGATTCGCTTCCGAAACTTCGCGGCAAGGAATTTTACTTTACGCTCGGAAGCCTTTCCACGCGGAAAAATCTGAAATGGATCGCGCGGCACTCAGAGCTTTTCCCGAACGAGACTTTCGTCGTGAGCGGAAAGCCGATTCCGTCCGTGGTCGCGCCCGAATTGCAAAAACTCAATTCGCTGGACAATGTGGTGATGGCGGGTTATCTGTCGGACGCGCAGGTGAAGGCGCTCATGCGGAAATGCAAGGCGTTCGTCTTTCCGTCGTATTTCGAGGGCTTCGGGATTCCGCCGCTCGAGGCGCTTTCGTTCGGCGCGAAAATCGTGATTTCCGACAGGACGAGCCTTCCTGAAATCTACGGCGACTGCGCCTACTACGTGAATCCCGACGAGCCGGACGTGGACTTGGACGCGCTCTTGAAAAATCCCGTCGCGCCGCCCGACGCGATCTTGGAAAAATTCACTTTGCGGAATACAGCCGAGCGGATTTACGACGCGCTCGTTCCGTTTTTGCCGAATCAAGGCTGAAGCGGCGAGTTTTTACCGCGCGATGATAAAAACTCGTTAGCACGGCTTTGCAGTGCGTTGCAAGCTCCGTAAGCCCTGCGACGAAACCGACTTTTTCCGCATGGGAAAAGCGATAAAGCGAGTTTTCCGCAGGAAAACTCGGTAAGCAGGGCGAAGCCCTGCGACAAAAGACTCCCTTGCGCAAAATCGGCGTTTTCCGCTTCGGGAAAAGATTCCCTCGCAAAAAAGGAGCGAATTCCGCTTCGGGAAAAGACTCCCTTGCGCAAAATCGGCGTTTTCCGCTTTGGGAAAAAACTCCCTCGCAAAAAAGGAGCGAATTCCAGTTCGGGAAACTCAATAAAGCGAGTTTCCCGAAGGAAAACTCGGTAAGCAGGGCGAAGCCCTGCGGCAAAAGTTTTCTCCCTCCAAA
>CAZZFL010000040.1:0-13560 GCA_964653395.1 uncultured Treponema sp.
GTACGACGCTAACGGAAACGTAACCTGCGAGCAGGACGCATCTGCGCCGAAGGCGTAAACTTCAATAATTTCCTATAACACAAACGACCGGCCACGCCGACTGGCGCAAAGGAAAATTTTTGTTACAGGAAAAAGTTTTGTAGGGAAAAATCAAGTTTTTTTGTGGGAGGGAGGGCGACCGCCAGCGAGCGCATTACCGCGAATACGGCTTCGGGTTTTGGGCGGCGGTGCTCAAGGAAAACGGCAGAGGCACGGACACAAGCCGGCCCGCATAACAATCTACATACTTTTCAATCTTTTGTGGAGCGAGACCGCCATGCATACGGTTACGGCGGCGGAAAGTGCGTCGGCAATCGGCTGGGCGTACAGGATTCCGTTCAGCCCGCAGACGGTCGGCAGGAGCAGTATGACGGGAACGAAGCAGATTCCCTGCCGGCACGCGCCGAGAACAAAGCCTGCGCCGCCGTTTCCCATGGCGAGGAACAGGGCGGAATACACGGTGCAGAAGCCGAAGAGCGTCATCGAGATGCCGTTTGCCCGCAGCGCCTCAGCCCCGATGCGAATCACTTCGGCATTGCCCGACGCGAACTGCGACACAATCGCCGCCGGGAACGCTGCCAGTGCCAAGCCGAACGCCGCGCAGAATGCCGTCGTCCACAAAATTGCGATTTTGACTGACTCGCGCAGACGGACGATGTTCTTCGCGCCGTAGCTGTAGCCCGCGACTGGCTGAAAGCCTTTGACGAATCCGAACACGGACAGGCTGCCCAGGGAAATCAGCCGGGTGACGATGCCCATGGCGGCAATCGCCGGGTCGCCGTATCTGCCCGCCGCGTTGTTCGTCAAGGAAATCGAAACGCCCGCCAAAATCTGGAACGCGAGCGTGGGCGCGCCGATTTTGAAAATCCCGGACAACGTTTCCGCGGTGAACGCGCAGTCCGAAAAACGAAAGCGGAACAAGCTTTTCTTCCGCAGGATGTACGCCAGGTACACGCATGTCGAAACCATTTGCGAAAGCGCCGTCGCAAGTGCCGCGCCCGCAACGCCCAAGCCGAACGCGTAAATGAACAGCGGGTCCAAGGCGATGTTGAGCGTCGCGCCAATCAGCAGGGCGCACATCGTTGTTTTTGCCGCGCCCTCGCTCGCCGCAATGCTGTTCATCGTGACGTTGAACACGGTGAACAAGCAGGAAGCCACATATATCCTTGCATACGAAACGGCGAACGGCATGATGCTTTCGGTCGCGCCCAGAATTTTCAGGACAGGATGCAGGAACGCCATGATACCGCCGATGACGATCGCCCCGACAATCAAGCCGCCGTACACTGCGGTGCTTGCCACTTGCTCCGCCCGCGCCGTATTCCCGCGTCCGAGCAGCCGCGAAACAGCCGAAGCCGCACCGCTTCCGAACAGCAGCCCGATGCCGACGACAATTTGTCCGAGCGGATACGCCACGGAAAGCGCAGCCGTCTGCCGCTCCCCCAGCCCGCCGACAAAATACACGTCGGCAAGGTTGTAGCACGCGTTTATCAGCATGCCGATCATCGTCGGAATGCCCATCGCCAAGAGAGCCTTTGGCACGGGCGCGCTTCCGAGCAAACGCATCTTTTCGTTCTGATTGTTCATACAAGACTCCTTTGTAAATAATGTTGTACATATTACTATAAAATATAGTAATTGCAAATGAAATAGAACTGTACTATAATTTATATTATTAGTCAAGTAAAGGAGAATAAAAATGTCGGCAATTGACCTCGTTATTTTGGGAATGCTGAAGAAAAAGCCGCAGGGCGCGTATGAACTGCAAAAACTGGTGGAATACCGCAGCATTTCAAAGTGGGTAAAAATCAGCACTCCGTCAATCTACAAAAAAGTGCTTCAGCTGGAAGAAAAAGGCTTTGTCACCAGCCGCTTTGAGCGCGACGGCAACATGCCCGAAAAGGCGGTGTACTCGCTGACGGACGAAGGAAAAAAAGAATTCGAGCGGCTCATGCTTGACCTTTCGTGCCGTCCCATGCGCCTCTTCATTGACTGCAACGCCGTCGCCGTCAACTTGGATTCCCTGCCAAAAAAGAAGCGGCAGGAATGCATACAGAACATCGTGCGCGGCGTGCAGGATCTGAAAGCGGAACTGGCGGCACACCTCGCGCAAAAACAAGACGCGCCCGATGTCCCGGCGGCGGGCATGGCGGTCTTGCGGCAGCAAGTCCTCTTGGCGGACGCGCTTGCGCAGTGGGCGGAGTCGCTGCAAGCATAAGGCGAAGAACGGCGAAGCGACCGCGCAATTTTGCCGCGCCAAGCATTTTCCGCGCTTGCAATTTCATCGGCGTTGCGATATGATTTTTCCCCATGAAAAAGATACTTGAAACGCCGCGCCTTGTCCTGCGCGAACTCGAACAGGAAGACTTCGCCTTTCTCTGCGCGATTCTGCAAGACGAACAGACGATGTACGCGTATGAGGGCGCGTTTTCGGACGAGGAAGTGCAGGGATGGCTCGACCGCCAGCAATCGCGCTACCGCGAATACGGCTTCGGGCTGTGGGCGGCGGTGCTCAAAGAAAGCGGCGAGCCGGTCGGACAGTGCGGGCTGACGATGCAGCCCTGGAAGGATTCGCAGGTGCTGGAAATCGGCTACCTCTTCCGCCGCGAGCATTGGCACAAAGGCTACGCCACGGAAGCCGCCCGCGCGTGCAAACGCTACGCCTTTGAGACGCTCGGCGCAAGCGAAGTCTGTTCTATCATCAGGGACACGAACACCGCCTCGCAGAACGTCGCCACGCGCAACGGCATGAGCCGGGAGGACGCATGGGTAAAGCATTTCAGAGGAATTGACATGCCGCACTATCGCTACGTCGTCCGCCGGGAAAAATGAAAAACCCGCGCTGAAAACTCCGCGCACTTTGTTCAATTCATTGCAAGAACGATATTCGAGCTGGTAAAAACCTACATTCCCCGCGCAACAACAATTCCCATTTTGAGCATATTTTACAAGATTTCATATCGTTTTCATGGCATAATGACAGCATGAAAAAAGAGACGCGCGTTGTTTTTTATGACGAGGATTTGCAGGTTGAGGCGTACCGCTTGGCGGGCGTGGCGCAGCCGTTTCCCGTTCATTTTCACGATTATTATGTCGTCGGATTTATCGAAAGCGGAAGCCGCCGCCTGACTTGCGAAAACGCGGATTATGCTGTCGGGGCGGGCGACGTTCTGCTGTTCAATCCGCACGACAAGCACGCCTGCACGCAAGCCGACGGCGGAACGTTCGACTACCGCGCGTTCAACATCAAAATCGAAGTGATGGACAATCTTGCGAAGGAAATCACGGGGCGAAAATGCGCGTTGCAATGCAACAAACATATAATCCGCGACGCAGAGCTGTTTTTGTCGCTGCGGAAACTCCACGAATCGGTGCTGCGAAAAAGCAACGACTTTGAAAAATCCGAACTGCTTTTCCTTGCGTTCGGGCAGTTCATGCACGAATACGGCGAGCCGTTTGCTCATTCCGTTGCGGAGCATGGCGGCAAAATCGAAAAGGCGTGCGCGTACATACGGCAGAATTTTGCGGAGCGCATTTCCCTTGCCACGCTATGCGAAGTGTCGGCGTTGAGCAAGGCGACGCTCATCCGCTCGTTCGCAAAAGCAAAAGGAATCAGCCCGTACCGCTATCTGGAAAACATCCGTCTTGGCGAGGCGAAAAAACTTTTGGAGCAAGGAGCCGCGCCTGCCGAGGCTGCGTTCTCGACGGGATTTTCCGACCAGCCGCATTTCACGAATTTTTTCAGGGACTACATCGGCTTGACTCCAAAGCAGTACCGGGACATTTTCATTTCAAAAACGAGGGGCAAATCATAATGGAAGACACAAAATGCGTGATGATTCTGGACGAAACGCTTCCGCGCGGAATCATCGCAAACGCCGCCGCCATTTTGGGCATGACGCTCGGAAAAAAATTCCCCGCGGCCGTCGGGCAAACCGTGACGGACAAGGACGGCAACGAGCACGCGGGCATCATCACGTTTCCCGTGCCCGTTCTTGCGGGCGGCAGGGAGCGCATAAAGTCGCTGCGGCAAACATTGTACGGCGCGGATTTCGGCGACGTTTTCGCGGCGGACTTTTCCGACGCGGCGCAACGCTGCAAAACGTATGCGGAATACATCGGCAAACTGGCGGACACGGGCGAATCCGACCTCGCCTATTTCGGCATCGCGCTCTGCGGAGACAAAAAGAAAATCAACAGGCTGACCGGCAATCTTCCGCTGCTGAAATGACGCGCCACGAAAAGAGGTAAAAATCGCGCAGACGAAATGAAGTGCTTCGCAAACTGAGATTTCCTGCGGACGTTAATTTGTACTACTACAAGCGTGTCGCACGGGCGACGAGGTGAATGATTTCATCTCATGCGAACGGCGCGGAGCGGCGTAACGCGCAAGGGATTGTAGCACCGCCGAAGGCGTTCCGAAACGAAGTGTAGGAATGGAGGCGATAGCCGGAAGTGCGGAAAGCCCGGTTTTTTGCGCAAGCAAAAAATGCGCCCAAAGAATACGAGGAATGATAACGAAGGAGAATTAAAAAGGCACGAATGATGGTCATCGAATTGATACAGGAACATGAAATCGAAGAAACGGGCGAAATGATTTTGCGGGCGCGCAGGCATTCCGTTCTGGCGGAGTACTACCCCCCGCAGTCCGAGCATCTCACCATTACGCTGGACGAACTCAGGCGCGATGTCAAAGCAAAGTCGGAAAGCGGTCATCTTTACGTCGCAAAAGAAAACGGGCGCATCGTCGGCTGCGGCGGCATCGGCGCGAACAAAGGCAGCCGCACGGAAAGCCGAATCCACACGATTTTTGTCGATCCCGCTTTTGAACGGCAGGGCATCGGCAGCCGCATCATACAATTTCTGGAAAACGACGGCTACGCGAAACGCGCGAACAAAATCGTCATCCATTCCGCCATATCCGCCATCCCGTTCTACCGCAAGCTGGGCTACGAACACAAAAACGGAACGCTGCACTTTGAGGACGGAATTTTTTTACTTGAAAAAAACTTCGGAAAATCTGGGGAAGATTAAAAAATGCGGTGGCAAGGAAGTTTTCAACGACCGCGGGAAACATCACAAACGTCACCTTTTCTGCGGGCGATTCCGCCGAGGGGCAGGTCTGCTATATCGTTGACGGAATCGTCTATCGCCGTCATTTCTTCCTTTATGGCGCGACCTTTTTTGTCGTACTCCGCCGCGCCGCGCAATGTTTTCTTGCCGTAAACGACATTGCAAACAAATTTGTCATTGACAAGCAATTTTTTACAAACACTTAAACAAGAACGAACAGAATGATAGAGCGTAAAAAACTGCCAATTGGCTGGCAACATGGTCGTTTCTCATGGCGCAAGAAAATTTTTTTTTAATAGTCTATAACGAGAGTTTTCGATTATCAACAAGCCTCGAAGCAAGCGGCGTGAAATGAAAACTTCCGCACGAATAAAAGTTGTTCACCAACTTTCTTGTTAAATTTATTAACTTGTTGATTCGCTGCATTGATATTCAGAAGCTCTTCCACTAAAGCCATCAAAATCAATCTCTGTCTGCAACATATAGGCGAGCTTCAGCAATCGCTTGTCAATCTTTATGACAGGATTCTCTTCAAATGTAGTTCTTACAAAAAAAATACATTTATATATTATTTTGTCTGATTCTTTTTGAAAAAATGCTTGGAAATCCTTTGCGAACGGTTCTAATTTATCGCATAATTCTCCTGATTTTTCTTCAAGGTAGACTACTTCGGAAGATGGTGTTTGATACTCCATTGTAACAGTACCACATTTTGTTTTTACTATATGTATCTCCCCAATCTGTTGCATCAGTTCAATCCCTTCATTTATAACTGAAGGGAATTTGTCAGAGACTTCGAATCCAAATTTCGCATATACAGTTGCCATTTCGTTCCTCCTGGTCCATTATTAAAACCGATTCGCCGCGTTGATATTTAGACGTTCTTCCACCTAAAGCCATCAAAGTGAATCTCTGCCTCCAACATATAGGCGAGCTTCAGCAATCGCTTGTCAATCTTCATGACAGGATCGTCTCCGTCTGAAGTTTTTACAAAAAAGATACATTTATACATTTTGTCTGATTCTTTTTGAAAAAATGCTTGGAAATCCTTTGCGAATGGTTCTAATTTATCGCACAACTCTTTTGATTTTTCTTCAAGGTCTTCTACATCGGAACATGGTGTGCCAAAGCTTACCGCAACTGTATCGATCCTTGTCTTTGTTATATTTACATCCCCAAGCCGTTGCATCAGTTCAACGCTCTCGTTTATGACCGAAAGAAATTCCGTGGATGTCTCTATTGCAAATTTCACGAATACTCCTGCCATGCTGTTCTCCTATTCCATTATTAAAACCGATTCACCACATTGATATTCAGACGTTCTTTCACTCAAAGAGATCAAAATGAATCTCTGTCTGCAACATATAGGCGAGCTTCAGTAATCGCTTGTTAATCTTTATGACAGGATTCTCTTTAAATGTAGTTCTTACAAAAAAAATACATTTATATATTATTTTGTCTGATTCTTTTTGAAAAAATGCTTGGAAATCCTTTGCGAATGGTTCTAATTTATCGCATAATTCTTCTGATTTTTCTTCAAGATAGTCTACATTGGAACATCGTGTTTTATAGATTACCGAAACTGTATCAACCATTCTTTTCTCTATTATCCTTATATCCCCACCAAGCTGTAGCATCAGATCAACGCACTCTTTTATGACCGAACGAGATTCCTTAGGTATCTCTATTCCAAATTCCGCGAATACTCCTGCCATGCTGCTTCTCCTATTCCATTATTAAAACCGATTCGCCACATTGATATTCAGACGTTCTTTCACCCAAAGAGATCAAAATGAATCTCTGTCTGCAACATATAGGCGAGCTTCAGCAATCGCTTGTCAATCTTTATGACAGGATTCTCTTCAAATGTAGTTCTTACAAAAAAAATACATTTATATATTATTTTGTCTGATTCTTTTTGAAAAAACGCTTGGAAATCCTTTGCGAATGGTTCTAATTTATCGCATAACTCTTCTGATTTTTCTTTAAGATAGACTACTTCGGAAGATGGTGTTTGATAGTCTATTGAAACAGTACCACATCTTGTCTCCGTTATATACAACTCCCCACCAAGCTGTAGCATCAGATCAACGCACTCTTTTATGACCGAACGAGATTCCTTAGGTATCTCTATTCCAAATTCCGCGAATACTCCTACCATACTGTTCTCCTATTCCATTATTGGTACTACGATTTTTGCACCTTGTTTTTTTATTAAAAACGATTCGCCTGTTTTATTGTTTTTGTAAATATCGAATTCACTGATATTGTCTTTTCCAACATACTCCTCTTTTAATTCATGGACACTCTTATAACCTTTTTCTTTTGCCAAATTCTCAGCTCCTTTATTATCAAGTCTCTTTGCATCTTTTGCAGACTGAGACAGTTTGTTAGAACTGCTTTCATTGCCCCTGTTGTAATCATTCTTATCATCAGGATCCGGCGGCAAAGGATTCGGGGAAGCGACCGATGTAGCACCATTCTCTAAAACAGGTGATGGCTTGCCAACACTTTGCGCAAGTTTTTCCGCAACATAATCAGCTGCTATTATTGCCGTTCCTGCAGCGGTTAATTTTCCAGCTAGCACAAGGGCGCCAGAAGCAACAAGTGGAACTGTAGTTCCCATTGTTGTGACCGCAAGTCCAGTTCCTGCAACTAATACTACACCTGCGCCTATATAACAGCCAATGCCAGCAATAGTTCCAAATAATGAATTTCCGTCCGGGTCGGTATACTTAACCGGGTTGTTCCCCGCGTAGTGGTACAGGCTGGCGTTGACGGCGTTGAACACTCCGCCCATGCCCGGCAGGTTCTGGTTGCGCCTTCTCGCCTCCTCGTCCACGGGCGCGCACGGAATATACTCCCCTAGCGCGGGATCCGTTGAAATCCACCGGCTGTATTTCGGGTCTAGGTATCTAGCCACATAATAATACAAACCCGTCTCCTTGTCAAGTTCTTTCGCGGTGAATTTGTACGGCAGGAACTCAAGCCCCGTGTTGGATGTCTTCTCCACCCACGTCTCGCCGTAGGGCGTGTACTCTATTCTCTGGTACTCGTCGCCCTTGTAGTCCGAGATTAGGCTCGCGCTTCCCAAGTGGTCGCCGTGATAGTAGTATTGCTTATAGTACTCCTCCTGATAGGTCGGGTCAGAGCCGCTGTTGAGTTTGGTGACTATGCGCGTGTCGCCCAAGTAGATGTTCTTCGCCGTCTGCCCACCGTAGACATTGTTGCCCGAATCCGTGTGCAAAGTCCACATCTTGTTGAAGTACAAGGTTTCGGAAGACTGCGTATACTTGTTGCTGCGCTGCCCGTCGTGGTTCTGCTTGCGGCAAAGAAAAGGAAAGCTGGCAAGGAGCGAGGACCGCGCGCATGCGCCAATGCCTTTCCATGCATGAAAGAGCCTCCAACATTTACGTGAAAGAATCTCTAACATTGCAATGAAAGACACTCCAACATTTAAAGTTCTTCTATCGCCTATTTTAAACTCTCTCTATCGCCTATTTTAAAGTTTGTCTATTGGCGATAGAGGAAAGCGCGGCGTGCGGAATGTTTTCAATTCCTACCATGCTTAAAAGCGATTTTGATTCGTGCGGAATGTTTTCAATTCCGACGCTCGCTTCAAGGCAATTTCGACTTTTCGCCTTTCTCCGCCTGTTGCATTTTCTCGTAAAATTTGCTATACTGTCAAAACAATTTTTTCAATGGACAAAGGTACTATGAGAAAAATTCTAATTAACGCGCTCGCGGCTTTGGCTTTGAGCGCTTCGATTTTTGCGGCGGAAGTTTTCGCAGGTCCTGCGGGCTATGGCGGAGACTGGCGGGTGGTGGTGAGCATCGCCGACCAAAAAACTTACGTCTTTGAAAAAGGCGCGTTGGTGCGGGAAATGATTTGCTCCACCGGCTTGCTCGACGGCGACAATGACACTCCGCTCGGCGACTACATTTTGAACGAAAGCGGGCAAAAGCGCGGCACTTCGTTCTTTTCGAAAAAATTCGGGCAGGGCGCAAAATGGTGGGTCGGATTCATCGGCGGCACTTGGCTTTTCCATTCGCTCGCGACCGACGAGGCCGGCAACGTCATTCCCGAAGAGGCGGCAAAATTGGGGCAGCCCGCGAGCCACGGATGCATTCGGCTTTCGATGGAAAACGCGAAGTGGTTTTACGACACCGTTCCCGACGGCGCGAAAGTCCATATTCAAAAAGAGCATTTTAAAGTCGGCGAATGAAATCGTGCGCGGGACTTTTCATGTCTCGCAACTTCGCACGGCTTGCGATTTTCAAAAACGGACTGCGTGAAGGATTCCCGTGTCGCGCAAGCGACGAGCCAAACAACTTCCGCTCATGCAACTGCGTGAGGGATGCGCAGGGCGCGCGAAGCGCGTTCCGGGCGGCGCGTCAGCGGCGACCGGAATGAAGCGAAGGCGGAACCCGGAGCAGCCCGACCGCTTAAGCAAATCAGAAATTTGCTTAAGCGGACACGCCCATATTTGCATAAAAAAATTGAGGAGAAGCAGAAAAAAGTTGTCTGAAAACGCGTCAACTTTTTCTTGACTTTTATAGGAGAAAATATGAAAAAAATTCCAATCACGCTTTTGGCGGGATATTTGGGCGCGGGAAAGACCACGCTTTTGAACTACATTTTGAACAATCAAAAAGGCTACAAAGTGGCCGTCATCGTGAACGACATCGGCGAAGTGAACGTGGACGAGACGCTCATTTCGAAGGAAGCAAACATCACGGATTCTTCGAGCCTCGTTCCGCTCACGAACGGATGCATTTGCTGCACGCTCAAAACTGATTTGGTGGAACAAATCGAAAGCCTCATAAAGACCGGAAAGTTCGACTACATTCTCATCGAGGCGAGCGGAGTTTGCGAGCCGATGCCCATCGCGCAGGCCGTGAGCCAAATCGACAAAGGCTACATCGACAATTTGGTTTCCGTCGTGGACGCGATGCGGCTTGCTACGGAATTCGACGAGGGAAACGCCCTTTTGAAAAACGACATGGAAGAAGAGGACATCGAGTCGCTTTTGGTCCAGCAAATCGAATTCTGCAACACGCTCATCATCAACAAGACGGATTTGGTAAACAAAGAGCAGCTCAAGAAAATCCGCGTCGTCGTGAAAAAGCTTCAGCCGAACGCGCGCGTCATCGAAACTACGAAATGTCAAGTGGAACTTTCGCAGATTTTGGGAACGCACGAATTCGACTTTGAAAAAGTTTACGAAAGCGCGGGTTGGGTCGCGGAACTCAACAAAGATGTGGACGAAGACGATCATGACGAGCACGAGAATCATCACGAAGAACATGAACATCATCACGAACACGATCACCACGACGAGGACGAACATCATCATCACGAGCATGAAGAGCACGAGCATCACGGACATCATCACCATGAGCACAAGCACGAAGGCGAAAGCGAGGATGAGTACGGAATTGGCTCTTTCATCTATTATCGCCGCGCGGCGTTTGACCGGCAAAAGTTGGACGAGGCCGCGAGCAATTGGCCGCGCAACATCATTCGCTCCAAAGGCTTGATGTGGTTTGCCGACGAGCCTGAAATGGCGTGGGTTTTCGAAACGACCGGCCGGCAGATTGTCGCGGGATATTCAGGGCAATGGGTGGCGGCCGCTCCCAAAGGCGAGCGCGAAAAGATTCTGCGCGAAAATCCCGAAATCAAAAAAGATTGGGATGAAAAGCTCGGCGACAGGATGATAAAACTTTGCATAATCGGAACGCATTTGGACAAAGAAAAAATCAGCGCGATGCTTGACGAAGCCCTGGCAAAATAGCGGGCGCACGAGAGGACTTCTTTCGAGGCGTCGGGAAATGTGTGCGGCTTGGCGTGACGCGCAGGGAGAGGCTTGTCCTTCCCTGCTGCGCGCATCGCAACATATAAAAAATTCGCACGAATAAAAAACGCTGACAAGTCGCATTTTTTCTCGCTTGACTTTTTTCAAGCCGACATATAAAATGCATTCTATGAAAAGAATATTTTTTCCGTTGTTTACATTTTTTGCGTTTTTATTTTTTTCTTGCAATACTTCCGAATTCAATTTGCAGGCGCATGTCGAAATTTCTTCTGAGTTCATTTCACAATTGTTGGACGGACGCGAGCTTTTCGTTGCAGGAGCAAACGACTTCAATTATTCTTTTTGCGAAATCGATTCCGACGAAGTAAAAGAGATTTTGAAATCTATGGGCGAATTGCGAGCGGAAGTTTCGGTAAACCTCGAAGCGCAACTCAGCGGACTTTCGCTCAAAAAAATTTACGCGAAAAAAAGCACAAGTGCGCGAGGGTGGATTTTATTCGAAAATGAAATTCCTGAAAAACCAATTTCCGCATACGAAAATTTCAAAAAAGAAAATCCAGAAAATTCTATGGAAGTGAGTTTCAGCGATGACAAAAAGCGCGCAGATTTTTCTTATGTTTTTCCAGACGAAGCCATTTTGTTTGACAGCGAAAAAATCGGCGACAAAGACATCGACATTTCGGAATTTGAAAATGGCAAAGAAAAATCAAAACATCTAAAAAATTTGAGCGTGAAATTTCGCGGTGGAAAAATCATCATCAATCCTGCAAAGGGCATCGACGGACTTGACGCTGAAATTGTGATTTCCAAAATCAAAAAATAATTCGCGGAAAAAATATGCGCCACATCCGAACATGCCTTAAAAATGTTCTTCCGAGAAAATTTTTTGTAGAATGGAAAATGGAATAAATACTCCGCCATAAAAAATTCCAACTGCAAATTTTATCACATGCTTGAAATTCCTCTAGCGCAGATTCGCGCAAATCGTTAAAATGAAATTATGATTTTAGATTTGACGATAACGATTCAGCCGAATGAAGAAGACAAAAAAAATCTCATCGAAAAAAAATTGCGCGCGGAATTGGGCGACGCGTTGAAACGAAGCGGCATTGATCTTCAGGCTCACGATTTTAATTTTAAATTTATAAAAAAATCTATCGACGCGCGACACGGCAGACAAAAATTTATTTTGCGCTACAAGGCGTTCACCGAAAACGAGCGAGAAAAATTCGAGCGAAAAATCGTTTGGAAAAAAGCGGACACTTCTCTCGGCGCAAAAAAAGTTTTGATTGTGGGAAGCGGACCGGCGGGACTTTTCGCGGCGTTGCGATTTTTGGAAAGCGGAATTCAGCCCGTGATAATCGAGCGCGGCAAACCAACCAGCGAACGCAAGCGCGACATCGCGCAGATTTCCACGCGCGGCTTTGTTGACGGCGACAGCAATTATTGCTTTGGCGAGGGAGGGGCCGGAACTTTCAGCGACGGAAAACTTTTCACGAGAAGCACGAAGCGCGGCGATGTCGAAAAAATCTTGCGCATTTTCTGCGAGTTCGGCGCGGACGAAAAAATCCTCACCGACTCCCACGCACACATCGGAACGGACAGGCTTCCGCAAATCGTGAACGCGATGCGTGAGAAAATAATTTCGCTGGGCGGGGAAATTTATTTTGGAACGCGTTGCGTTGATTTTTTGCTCGAAAAAAATTCCGGCGAAAAAATCGTAAAAGGAATCCGCGCCGTTCAAGTGGAGTCGAACGAAGAAAAAGAATTTTTTGGCGACGCAATTTTTTTGGCGACAGGGCATTCCGCATGCGATGTCTACGAACGGCTTGCAAAAATTGCGAGCGAATCGCTTGAAGCAAAAACATTTGCGCTCGGCGTGCGCGTCGAACATCCGCGAACGCTGATTGATAAAATTCAATTTCATGGAAAATCCGATTCAAATTTGGGCGCGGCGAAATATCGTTTGACAAGCCAAGTCGAAGGCAGGGGGGTGTACACGTTCTGCATGTGTCCGGGCGGCTTCGTCGTTCCCTCGGCAACGGAAAACGAACAAATCGTTTTAAACGGAATGTCTTGCGCCAAGCGGAATTCGCCGTGGTCAAATTCCGCGATCGTCGTGGAAACGCGCCCCGAAGACATTCCGCAAAATTTTTTCGAGGAAGCAAATGACGCGGGCGCGGCGGCGTTGGCTTCTTTATATTTTCGACGCTGGATTGAACATGAAACTTTTTTGCATGCTTCGCCGCCTCATCAAAAAGCGCCGGCACAATTGCTAAAAGATTTTTTGCGCGGAAAACTTTCGAGCGATTTTCCAAAAGTGAGCTACACGCCGGGAATTGTTTCAAGTCGACTTGACGAATGGCTTCCCATTCAAATCGCGTCCCGCCTCAAGGAAGGGGTAAAAGAATTCGACAAAAAAATGCGCGGCTTTATATGCGACGAAGCCGTGCTCCTTGCAATCGAAACTCGCACCAGCACGCCAGTGCGAATCTTGCGCGATCGCGAGACGTTCGAATGCGTGGGACTTTCCCGCCTTTATCCTTGCGGAGAAGGCTCGGGATATTCAGGCGGAATAGTTTCAAGCGCGATGGACGGCGAAAACGCGGCGCAGGCGGCTTTACGCAAATTG
>CAZZFL010000041.1:0-12784 GCA_964653395.1 uncultured Treponema sp.
GGCGTGCCCGATACGCAAATCTTTGATTTGCATATCGGTCGGGCTGCTCCGGGTTCCGTTTTCACTCCATTCCGGCTCGTCGCTTCGCGCCGCCCGGAACAAGCCCTGCGCATCCCTCACGCAATGACAGCGAAAATTTCCGCGCCGCATTTTCAGCAAAGAACCGTGTTTTCTAATTATGCTTGCTTATGATTTCCACGACTTGCGCAGGAGTGGCCGCAATGTAATCCGCGCCCGCTTCTGCAAGTTCCGCCCTGTCGCCATAGCCATACAACACGCCCATCGATTTTAAGCCGCATTTTTTCGCGCCCAAAATATCGTGATTGCGGTCGCCAATCATGAGCGCGTCCGACTTTTCTATTCCCGTGTTTTTTATCGCGTACTCAATCACCGATGACTTGGACGCACGTTCAGGACCGATGGACGCGCCAGCTACAAAAATAAAATATTTACCAAGATTGAAATGTTCAACAATGCGCCGCGAAAAATGTTCGGGCTTGCTTGTCGCCACGATCATAATTTTGCCCATGTCTTTGAACGTCTGAAGCATTTGCGGCACGCCGTCGTACACGCGGTTTTCTTTCCAGCCGATTTCGTCAAAATATTCGCGGTACAATTTCACGGCGCAATCAACTTTCTCTGCGTCGCCACCGAAAATTTTCCCGAACGATTCGAACAACGGCGGTCCCATAAACATTTTAAGATTCTGCCGTTTGTAATCCTGAACGCCCATTTTTTCAAGCGCGTACATTATTCCGCCCGCAATTCCGTCGTAGGAATCTGTGAGCGTTCCGTCAAGATCGAAAAGAAGATATTTGTACATTATTTTTCCCTGCCTTGTTTTATGCCGATTTGCAACATCAATTATTTTCCACTGGCGACTTTTATTGGGCCGGCAATGGTTTCATTTTTTACTTTTAGCGCAATCAACATACCTCGACGCAAGCATCGGGGTATGAAACCATCCGCACGAATCAAAAAAAACGGCTATCAAAATTATCGTGAAGCCGGCGAACGCCGTTGACCAAATTGTCATTTTTGGAAATTGCTCGCATTTCAAAATATATGTAATGAAAGCGTTCGGCAAATTCACAAAGTAAGACACGAACAAATTATTTTCTGCCAACTTGAATGAAATTGCGAAACCGATTCCGACCGCGAACAAAATCAGGATGTCGCCAACGCTACGGAAGCCGGGATACCCGAGGTGGTAGAGCGCGAACAATAGCCCCGAAACAATTACCGCAATCACCGCGCCAAATTGTTTTTCCAAACGCGTTTGCAAGAATCCACGGAATAAAAATTCCTCAAAGAATGTTGTCATGATGAGCGGAAGAATTGCAACGGGCAAAACATTCCATCGCAAAGTTTCGTTTGCCATCACTTTCGGAATAATTTGTCCGCCCGCAGAAAACGCCACGAACAAAGCCAACACGACAATTTGTCGCTTGCCGAGTTTTTTAATTCCAACTGTGTCAAAATTCGCATTCTCTTTTTTTAAAATCAAAAGCGGCAGCAAAACGCTCATTCCTATTCCGTAAAGCAAATTATAAAAAAGATAGTAAATTGAATTGTCAAAAAAATTTGCGAATGTCACAAATGCTATTATGGTCGCTTCGAAAACGCAGCATAAAAATGCGATTTTCAATTTTTCATTTCTCACAAATTTTCCTTTTATCAAAGCGCAAAATTTTTCAAGTCGCGATTTTTAAATTCGCGGCTTTGATTATCAACGATGCGATTGAATTTCAGCAAGTTTGCTTTTCAATATTTCAAACGCTTCTTCCGGATTTTCGGTGTTCGCGAGCGCTTTTTCCATCGGGCATATATCCGTGCCAGAACGATTGATTATTTTTTCTGCCAATGTTTCGTATTCGTAAATCACGCCGTGACGCTCAAGAATTTCCATGCCGCTTTTGGAAAGCGTTTTTGCGAAAACATTTTTTATGCCGCATTTGACAAAAAGCAATGCCGCCGCCTTGCCTACAACAAGGTCGGCAACCGAATAGCCTGCAAGATTTGCGCCGCTGGCAATGAAGTCCATCATCGGCGCGACGCCCTTTTTGTCGCTGTGCAAAGAGTCGCCGTCCTTACAAAGACAAATCGTATGTCCCGGCAAATTATTTTTCGCAATTTGCAAATCAGTCATTTTTATTTTTGTCCAAAATGAATTTCAAGTCCATCACGATGAACGGCACAAAAACCGCTTGAAGCACAATGGCCAAAAGTCCAGTTTGAATCTGCGCCCAAATTGCGGCGGGCGTAAAAGGCGCGAGCGATTGGAAAAGAATCGCAAGCAGCATAAAAAAAGTTCTTCCCACGACTTGAGCCAAAAGCACGGCAGGAAAAGCCATCCATCCGTTAATCGAAATTTTTTTTGCGAACAGTCCTGAAACGGCGGCGAACACCGAAAGTTCCGCGATCATAAACGGAAGTCTTGCGAGCGCGGGCATTGGACTGCCGAGCGCAGAGGTTATCAAAAAACTGACCAAAGGTGAAGCGACCGCGATTCCTAAACTCCATCTCCATCCCAAAATGCAACCGCCAATCAAAATGGGCATATACATCGGAAGCCATCGAACCCCTCCCTCAGGTCCATAAACAATATGAACGAGCTGAGGCAAAGTCACCGCGAGCGCCACGATGCCCGCAGCGATAGCAGTTTTAAAAGCAATTTTCACTTTGAACGAAAAATTCTTTTTCACCAAAACATTTTCAATCATAATCAAACTCCTTTGCCGAAACTTCGGACAAATGCGCAAACTTATCAAAATAAAACTTGACAATATTTATGTCAAGTTTTATATCCTTTCCACATCATATTATTTTTCAAACTCTTTGGCAACCTCCTGCAATAAATCGCGTATGGGCAAATGTTGCGGACAAGCCTTTTCGCACTTGCCACATTTTATGCAATCCGAAGCCTTGCCGCCGTTCTTTGTATGCACTTCATTATAATAATAGTCCGCGTTCCAATCGTGGTAATGTTTTTTTGTATTCAAGCACGCGAACAAATCGGGAATGGAAATATTTTTCGGGCAGCCGTCCGCGCAATAGCGGCAAGCGGTGCAAGAAATTAAATTCATATTGTTAAACACATTGCAAACATTTTTAACGGCTTGTATTTCTTTTTCGTCGAGCGGCTTAAAATTTTTCATATACGAAATGTTGTCGTTCATCTGCGCCAAATCGCTCATTCCCGAAAGCACCATGAACACGCCTTCGCAGCCCGCGGCAAAACGAATTGCATAACTTGCCGTGCTTGCGCTGCTCAAATCCTCGAAATATTTTTTCGCACCTTCAGGAAGATTTACGAGATTGCCGCCTTTCACCGGCTCCATCACGATGACGGGCTTTTTGTGCTTGTTGCAAATTTCAAGGCACTTGCGCGATTGCACAGCGGGGTCGTCGTAGTCCACGTAATTGAGCTGAATTTGCACGACTTCAATCTGCGGATACTCGGACAAAATTTCGTCGAGCACGTCCGCCGTGTCGTGGAACGAAATTCCGAAATGTTTGATTTTGCCTTCCGCCTTGAATTCGAGTGCTTGTTCATAAGCGCGGCATTTTTTGAAATGCGCAAAAATTTCTTTTGACTGCGCGTGCATCAAATAAAAATCGAAATAATCCACGCCGCAGATTTTCAGCTGGCTTTCAAAAAACGGGCGCACTTCCGCTTCCGTCTTGAAATAGAAATTTGTCAATTTGTTCGTGAGAATATATTTATCCCTCGGATAACGCGCCACGAGGCAGTCGCGCAAAGCCGTTTCGCTCTTGCCCGAATGATAGCCGTGCGCCGTGTCAAAATAGTTGAAGCCGTTCGCAATAAACGCGTCTATCATTTTGTTGAATTCATCGTAATCAATTTCGCCGCCATTCATAGGCAGACGCATACACCCGAAGCCCAAATTTTTTTTCACTTCCGCAAACATAATTGCCTCCAATTTAAAATATTCATCGTCGGAGTTTTTTCAATTTTAGCCTATGAAATTAGTTATGTCAAATACTTTGTTTATATGACATTCGATACTTTTTAGGCATATCTTGAATTTTGCGAGAATTTGCGCGGAAAAATTTCAAGTGCTTTGTCACTTTTTTATTTTGTTGTAGCCGCCTTTAATATTGCAAATTATTTTTAAAGAGCACATTTTTGCTGCCGTCAATTATCTCGCCAATCACGTAAGCATTGGTGCCGAGTTTTTTAAAGTGAGCGAGGAATTCATCTTCCGCGCCTTTTTTGACGACGACGGTCATGCCCACGCCCATGTTAAAAGTCCGCAACAATTCTTTGTCGTCGGCTTGCGATTTTTCTTTAATGAATTTGAATATCGGCAAAATTTTTATTTTCGCCAAATCAATTTCCGCCGAAAGATTTTCGGGCAAAATCCTGTTCAAATTGTCCTGAATTCCGCCGCCCGTAATGTGCGCCATTCCGCGCAATGCATTGTTGCCAAAAAGCGGCGCAAGCACTTTGTAATAAGGAGAATGCGAGCGCATTATTATTTCCAAAAAAGTTTCGCCGTTTTCCACAATCTCATTTTCAATGCCAGGAATTTGTTCCATGAGCATTCTCAAAAAAGAAAAACCGTTCGTGTGAATTCCGTTGGAAGGCAGCGCGATTACGACATCGCCTTTTTCGATTTTGCTGCCGTCAATGATTTTGTCTTTTTCAACAATGCCGACGATGCTTGATGTGAGAACGTAAACGCCTTTTTCCACAACGTCGGGCTGCTCCGAAGTTTCGCCGCCAGTCAAAACGCTGCCATTGTCTTTGCACGCCTGCGAAATATATTTTACCAAATCGCTCACGACATCTTTTTCTATCTTGGAACAAATTATCGCGTCCTGCACTGTGAGCGGCGTTGCGCCCATAACGATGATGTCGTTCGTCAAATGATTTATCATGTCGTAGCAAATGTTTTTAATCTTTTTATATTTGAAAGCAAATTTTTGTTTTGAGCCAGGCTCTTCCGTTTTAAGCACAAGCACAGGATTTTTCATTTCAGGAAATTTCACGTCATACAAAGAAGCGAAAGCGCCCACTTTGTTCAAAACTCTTTGATTGTCAGAATTGACATATTTCGCCATTTCTCTTTTCGTCGCGTCCGCGTTGTTGATATCCACGCCGGATTTTTCATAAGTGATTTCGTTCATAACAAATCCTCAAATTTTTTTTGATTCTAACACAACTTTTCAAAAAAATCAACAAAAGAATTTTTTGAAATCTCGTGAATGTTTCGCTCCGCAAGTTTTTATTTTTTGAAGCCCTGCACATGTTCCGCTCCGCGAGTTTCGCAAAGCGAAACTCGGTAAGCAAGGCGAAGCCTTGCGACCAGTCGCTATTTCCAAAGGAAGCGAAAGTTTTTGTTCCGCTTCGCAAAATCATCATTGCAAAAAAATCGAATCACAAAATTTCCCCTTGACAAAATATACCCCATACCGGTATACTGTATATCGGAGGAACAAAATGAATTCCAAAAAAAGCGTCAGCGCGAAAACAAAACATCGTTCTCAAGAAGAATTGAAATCATTGACGAACCGCCTGAATAAAATTTCCGGGCAAATCAACGGCATAAAAAAAATGGTGGAAGAAAACGCCTATTGCACGGACATTCTAAATCAAGTGAGCGCGGCGCAAGGCGCGTTCAACGCATTTTCGCGCGAACTTTTGGCGAACCACATAAAAACCTGCGTCGTGCAAAATGTCAAAAATGGCAACGAAGAAATCGTGGATGAACTTTTAGGCACATTGCAAAAATTGATGAAATAAAATCATTGCGATTTTTCACTTTGTTGCGAAATCGCGCTTTCAACTTTTTCATATACAGGAGTCGCTATGCAACAATATTCTGTCACTGGAATGAGCTGCGCCGCTTGTGCCGCGCGCATTGAAAAATCCGTTTCAAAAATTCAAGGCGTGCAATCCTGCTCGGTGAGCCTTTTGACAAATTCGCTTGCCGTCGAAGGAACGGCTTCTTCAAACGAAATCATCGAAGCGGTAAAAAACGCAGGATACGGCGCGAGCGAAAAAAGCGCGAAAAATTCTTCGCGTTCAAATTCCGCCGCTTCACTTTCCGAACAGGAAGATTCGCTTTCGGACGCAGAAACTCCGCGTTTGAAAAAGCGGCTTTTTTCTTCGCTGGCGTTTTTGCTTTTGCTGATGTACATTTCGATGGGACACGCGATGTGGGGCTGGCCTCTCCCCGCTTTTTTCGCGCAAAATCATTTGGCGATGGGCTTGGCACAATTGTTGCTCGCCGCAATCGTAATGGCCATAAATCAAAAATTTTTCATAAGCGGCTTCAAATCACTTTTTCGTGGCGCGCCAAACATGGACACGCTTGTCGCTTTGGGAAGCGCGGCTTCGTTTTTGTACAGCACCGCGATGCTCTTTGTCATGACGGACGCGCAGACAAAAGGCGATTCCGTCCGCGTAATGCAATGCATGCATGAATTTTATTTTGAAGGCGCGGCGATGATTCTCACTCTCATCACGCTTGGAAAAATGCTCGAAGCACATTCAAAAGGAAAAACCACGAACGCGCTCAAAAGTCTGATTCGACTCGTGCCCAAAACTGCGAACGTAATTCGGGAAGGAAAAGAAATTACAATTCCCGTCGAACAAATTTCACTCGGCGAAATTTTCGTGGTGCGCCCCGGAGAAAATATTCCAGTCGATGCGGTCATCATCGAAGGAAGCACGAGCGTGAACGAATCCGCGCTCACCGGCGAAAGCATTCCGGTGGACAAAGCCGCAGGCGACAATGTTACGGGCGCGACTCTCAATCAAAGCGGATTCATAAAATGCCGCGCCGTGCGAGTCGGCGAAGACACGACGCTTTCGCAAATAATAAAACTTGTCAGCGACGTTGCCGCCACGAAAGCCCCCGCCCAAAAAATCGCCGACAAAGTTTCGAGCGTCTTCGTTCCAATTGTAATTGCAATTTCATTTTTCACGATTCTAATTTGGATTTTTGCAGGCGAAAAATTCGGCTTCGCTTTGGCACGCGGAATTTCCGTCTTGGTGATAAGTTGCCCGTGCGCTTTGGGACTTGCCACTCCAGTCGCGATTATGGTGGGAAACGGCGTGGGCGCGAAAAACGGAATTCTTTTCAAAACTGCTTCCGCGCTCGAACAAGCAGGGAAAACAAAAATAATCGCGCTCGACAAAACCGGCACAATCACAAAAGGCGAAGGACATGTCACGGACATCGTTCCGTGCGAAGGAATCAATGAAGATGAACTTTTGCAATGCGCCGTCGATTTGGAAGCGAAAAGCGAACATCCTTTGGCAAAAGCAATTCTCGCGAAGGGCAAAGAAAAAAATCTTGTCGCGCGAGAAGTGAATGAATTTGTGGCCGTCGCGGGAAACGGACTTTCGGCGAAAAATTCTTCGGCACAAAAAATTTTTGGCGGAAGCGCAAAATTCATTCGCGAACAAATTCAAATTTCTGATGAATTGCTTCGCAAGATTTCAGAATTTTCAGAACAAGGAAAAACGCCTCTTTTGTTCGCGCTCGAAAAAAAACTTTTGGGAATAATCGCCGTGGCCGACGTGATAAAAGACGACAGCGCGGCGGCAATCGCAGAATTGCATTCGATGGGAATTTTCACCGCGATGCTCACGGGCGACAACGAACGCACGGCGGCGGCAATCGCAAGGCAAGCTGGAGTGGACAAAGTTTTCGCGGGCGTTCTTCCGGCACAAAAAGCCGAAGTCGTGAACGCGTTGAAAAAAATCGGCGATGTCGCGATGGTGGGCGATGGCATCAACGACGCGGTGGCATTGAGCGCGGCCGACACTGGAATCGCAATTGGTGCTGGAACGGATGTAGCCATCGACGCGGCCGACATCGTTCTGGTAAAAAGCCGCTTGAGCGACGTGAGCGCGGCCATCCGTTTGAGCCGCGCGACGCTTCGCAACATTCGCGAAAATTTATTTTGGGCATTCATCTACAATGTCATCGGAATTCCGCTTGCGGCCGGCGCATGGATTTGGCTTTTCAATTGGAAACTAAATCCGATGTTCGGCGCGGCGGCAATGAGCCTTTCGAGTTTCTGCGTGGTGACAAACGCGCTCAGACTGAATTTCGCGAACATCCGAAAATCGCGGAAAATAAATTTCGGCAAAAAATTCAATTTGGAAAAATTGGATTTTGAAAAAATAAATTTTGGCATAACGGAGGAAAAAGTTATGAAAAAAACTTTGAAAGTTGAAGGAATGATGTGCGCCCATTGCGAAGGCCACGTAAAAAGCGCGTTGGAAGAAATCCCCGGCGTCACGAGCGCAAGCGCGAGCCACGAAAGCGGCACCGTCGTCGTGGAATTGAATGGCGACGTAAGCGACGACGCTTTCAAGGAAAAAATCGAAGCGCAAGGCTACAAATTTTTGGGCGCGGAATAAGCGCAAAAAAATAAAAATTGGCGGCAGAACATCGTCGCCAATTTTTATTTCGAACAAAGGTGCATTGCGCAAGTTAATTTTTTCTGCTATACTGATTCCAATCGTTGCAATAAGGAATATTAAATTATGGATATTCAGTATTTGCTTTTTTTGCAAAACATCCGAAATCATTTGCCCGTGTTCGTGAGCAAATTTATGATGTTCGTTTCGGATGCCGCACTGTTCTTGGAATTTCTCATTCCGATGTTTTTGTATTGGTGCATTTCAAAACGCAAGGCAATTTTCGTGGCATACACGCTCGGATTTTCTTCAATACTAAATCAACTTTTAAAAAACATTTTTTGCGTTTACCGCCCGTGGATTCGTGACGCGCGCATCCAACCTTTCGGGAACGCAAAATTCAGCGCGACTGGATATTCGTTCCCGAGCGGTCACTCGCAAATCGCATCCGCAACTTTTGGCGGAGTGGCATATTGTCATTGGAAAGAAAAATTTTTTGTGAACGCAATGATTTTACTTGCGCTGCTCGTTGGATTTTCCAGAAATTTTTTGGGATGCCACACTCCGCAAGATGTTTTTGTAGGACTTTGCGAAGGCGCTGGATTTGTCATCTTGATGCATTTTTTGCTCGGCTGGACATGGAGCAAAAAGGAACGCGAAAAATTCGTCGTGATCGCAGGAATCATTTTCGCCGTGGCAATGCTCGTCTTCACAGAATTAAAATCTTATCCAATTCGCCAAGCGCATGACATTCCTTTGATGGATCCCGAAAAAATGAAACTCGACTGCTACAGAAACGCGGGAATGCTTATCGGAATTCTCATTGGAATTTTTTTGGAACAAAAATTCGTGAATTTTGAAATTGAAGTTTCGTGGTCCCAAAAAACATTACGTTTTGCAATAGGAAGCGCGACGGCGGCAGTATTGTTCATCGGACTTTCATTGCTTTTTTTTAAAATCGGCTTGAATCAAAAAATCGCGAATTTCATCACGCCTTTTTTCATAATGTTTTTTATTTTTTTTCTGGGTCCGCTCGCAATGAAAACTCTAAATAATTTTCGCAAATGAAAAAGCCGCTTCATAACAAAATCGTGAAACGGCACAAATGCTAAAGTCTTTTATCAAAGCGAAAAATTCATGTCAGAAATCCGCGCTGGAAAATTTACATTACTTTGAAAAAGTTTCATTTTCATTCCACGTCGATGTGAGAAAAAATGTGTCCCATTTTTTCTTTTTTCGTGCGCAGATAAAATTTATCGTAAGTTTGCGGAGCGATTTCAATCGGAACTCGCTCCGCCACGCTGATGCCGAATCCGTCCAGTCCGTATATTTTCTGCGGATTGTTCGTGAGAAGGCGCAGCGATTTTATTCCCAAATCTCGCAGGATTTGTGCGCCAATCCAATATTCGCGCAAATCAGCTTTGAACCCGAGTTTCAAATTCGCTTCAACCGTGTCGTAGCCTTTTTCTTGAAGCATATAAGTTTTGAGTTTGTTTATCAGCCCGATTCCGCGTCCTTCCTGCCGCATGTAAAGCAAAACGCCACGCCCCTCCCTTTCAATTTGTCGCATCGCCTCGGCAAGTTGCGGACCGCAATCGCAGCGTTTCGAGCCGAAAACGTCGCCCGTAAGACATTCGGAGTGAACGCGACACAGAACATTTTCGCCGTCGCCAATTTCGCCTTTGACAAGCGCGATGTGATGTTCGCCCGTGATGTCGTCGGTGTAGCCGTATATGTCGAAGTCGCCGTACTCGCTGGGAAGTTTCGCCTGCGCTTCCCGGACGACGTGCTTGTCTTGGACGCGACAATAATCGGCAAGCGATTTTATCGTGACATATTTCAAGCCGAATTTTTTTGCAAGTGCAAAAATTTTTTCGCCGCGCATCATTGTTCCGTCGTCGTCCATAATTTCGCAACAAACGCCGCATTGCTTCAATCCGGCAAGTCGGCACAAATCCACGGTGGCTTCGGTGTGCCCGCCACGAACCAACACCCCTCCCTTTTTTGCGATGAGCGGAAATGTGTGCCCCGGCTTCCTGAAATCTTGCGGACGCGCATTTTCATCGACGCAGGCACGAATTGTGGCCGCGCGTTCCACTGCGGAAATTCCAGTCGTCGTGGAAACGTGATCGACGGAAACAGTAAAAGCCGTTTCGTGCGTGTCGGTGTTTTCGCTCACCATCGGCACAAATCCAAGTCGGTCGGCGACCGCCTGACTCATCGGCGTGCAAATCAAACCTTTCGCATACGTCGCGATAAAATTGATGTTTTCAGTTGTGGCGAATTCGGCGGCGCAAATCATGTCGCCTTCATTTTCGCGATCTTCGGAATCGCTCACCAAAATTATTTTTCCGGCACGCAAATCTTCCAACGCTTCGGGAATTGAATTGTACTCAATTGAATTGGATTCCATTTATTTCTCCTAAATTGAAATATCAATTTTGCAATTGCATTTCTTTAAAAATTATTTTTCCGCAAAAAATCTTCCGTGATTTTTTCTTCGCTTTTTTTCCGCAAATTGATCGAAGAAAAATCGCCTTGCCCGAAAAATTTTTGAACGTACTTTCCGATTATGTCGTTTTCAATGTTAACGATGTCGTCAATTTTTTTAAAAAGCAAATTCGTCTGCGTCTGCGTGTGCGGAATTACGGAAACCGCGAATTGCGCCGAATTAATTTTTGCGACGGTGAGGCTGATGCCGTCCAGCGCGACCGAACCTTTCGGCACAACAAGATTCAGGATTTCGTCAGGCGCGGAAACATAAAACCAAATCGCATTCGCTTCATTTTGAATCGCGGAAATTTTCCCGATTCCGTCGATATGCCCAGAAACTATATGTCCGCCGAATCTGCCGTCGCAAGGCATAGCTCGCTCAAGGTTCACAATGTCGCCGTTTTTTAGCGCGCCCAAATTTGAACGCCTCAATGTTTCGGGCATCACGTCCGCAACGAAAAAATTTTTCGCGATGTCGGTCGCCGTGAGGCAAACCCCGTTCACTGCGATGCTGTCTCCAATTTTCGTTCCGTCAAGAACGATGCTGGCCGCAATTTTAATTTTCGCCGAAGTGCCGCTTTGTTCCAGCCCCAAAAGTTTTCCAGTTTCTTCAATTATTCCAGTGAACATTTTTCCGCCTCTAGGATTTTCGCTTTTGACGAACTTCGTATTCTATGAGAATGTCGTCGCCACATTGCGCGAACGATTTTTGTTCAAGCGCGAAATTCTGCAAAACAAGCTGAACGCCCTCTCCGCCCACAGGGGAGGGGGCGGCCGCTCCGCCAAAAATTTTCGGCGCGACAAAACAATATACGCGCTGCACGACCCCCGCCTGCAACGCGCTGAAATTTATTTTCGCGCCGCCTTCAATCAAAACGCTGTCGATATTTTTTTTGGCAAGAATCTTCATCAATTTTTTCAAATCGATTTTGTTCTCGCTTTGAACATCGGAAATTTGATTTTTAAAATCGCTACGCTTTTTGCAAAAAAGAATTTCAATTCCCGCATTTTTCAGCGCGGAAATTTTTTCTTCAAAATTTTTGCTTTGTGCATTTTTCAATTTTTTTTCATCAAGTGCGCAAGCGACAATCGTCGGGATTTCTTTCGCCGTCCGAACGATTTTCGAATCAAGCGGAATCCGCAAATTAGAATCGCATATCACGCGCACAGGATTTTTTCCGCCTTCGATTCTACAAGTCAAAAGCGGATCGTCGGCGAGCACCGTGCCGATGCCGCAAAGAATGGCGGCGTATTTTTTTCGCAGTTTGTGCGCGTGTTCGCGCGAAGCCTCGCAGGAAATCCATTTTGATTTTCCAGAAACCGTCGCGATTTTTCCATCGGCGGTCATCGCATATTTGAGCGCGACGAACGGAATTTTTTTTGTGATGAAATGGAAAAAAATAAAATTGAGCGCGTCGCATTCTTCGCGCAAAAAATCTTCGTACACTTGGATTCCATTTTCGCGAAGAAATTTTATTCCCCTCCCTGCGACAAGCGGATTCGGATCGCGCGAGCCAACCACGACTTTTGAAATGCCCGCTTCCAAAATCGCCTGCGTGCACGGCGGCTGTTTTCCAAAATGGCAGCACGGCTCGAGCGTAACATAAAGCGTCGCGCCTTTTGCCGCCGCCAAAAGATTTTTTTTTGCAAGATTAAAAAGCGCGTCGCGCTCGGCGTGAAGCGCGCCGTATTCGTGATGAAATCCGGCGGCAAGAATTTTTCCATTTTTTTCGATGACCGCGCCGACAAGCGGATTCGGATTCGTAAAGCCCTCGCCTTTTTTCGCAAGCGAAATCGCCTTTCTCATAAATTTGGCTTTTGGAAAAATTTCCGCGTCAGATTTTTTCATCTGAATTTTCATTTCTCCTCCCATCCAAATTTGAGAAT
>CAZZFL010000042.1:0-2796 GCA_964653395.1 uncultured Treponema sp.
TCTTTCAAAGTCGAAAGCCGCGCCTGGCATTCCGCTTCGCCCTGCGCGTTGCCGAGTTCCGAATATGCGTCGCGCAAATTGAAGAGCGCGTCGTAATAATATGGATTCAGCGAAACTGAGCGTTCGAAAGATTCGGCCGCATTTTCGTATTCGCCTTGCTCGAAAAAAATCACGCCCATCGTGTTCCACAGCCGCGCGTTCTCAGGATTTTCTTCAAGGCCGTCTTTGCAATATTCGCTCGCTTCCGAAAATTTTTTCTGTTCGAGACAAATGACGGCGAGCGATTCCAAAACTTCTTCGGCGCGATTCAAATTGAGCGCGGTTTCCATCGCGGCTTTTGCTGCGCGAAAATTTCTTTGCTTTTGATATGCGATTCCCAAATTAAAATACAAAATATAATTTTCTTTGTCGAGCGTGATCGCGCGTTTGTAGCAGGCGATGGCTTCCGAAAAATTTCCGTTCGCAGAAAGTTCGTTTCCGCGATTGTTCAATGCTTCGACTGATTCTATCATACCCCCGCCTTGATTTCAATTTTCTAGCGTTGAATCTTTTCAAAAATTTCAGCGAGCATTTCGCGCGCGCCGCTTTTATTATCGCCCAAAATCGAAGTTAGTTCAAGCGTCTTTTTTTGAATTAACTCGCTTCCATAATCGAACGCGTTTTTTATCGCGCCAGAATCTTCAAGAATTTTTATCGCTTCTTCTACGGCTGCACTTTCGATTCCTTCGGATTTCGCGCGTTCAAAAAGCGATGAGATTTTGTTTTTCGTGTCCGGATTTTTTTCCACGCAAATTAAGACGGGAAGAGATTTTTTTCCTTCCACAATGTCGTCGCCTCGTTTTTTTCCGGGATTTCCGCTCGTAAGATTTTGAACGTCATCCAAAATCTGAAATCCTTCTCCGATTTGCGCGGCGACAATTCCGGCTTGTTCGACATCTTGCGCTTTTGCTCCGCCCGCCATGAATCCGATTTTCGCGGCAAGGCAAGAAAGTGTTCCAGTCTTGCATCGAACCATTTGCGAATATTCTCGGACGCTCGGAAAAAAGTCGCTCGCGTTGTGCCAAGTGATGTCCATCGCCTGACCCAAATGAAGCCTTCGCAATTCTTCGGCGTACAAATCATAGAAAAGTTTTTTTTGCGCGTCGTCCGCTTCGATGGAATTGATGCAAGATGCCGCCTTGAAGTATAGCCAGCTCGCGGCGTTGAGCGCGACATCGAGTCCATAGGAAATGTAGGCGCAAGGTTTTCCTCGCCGCTCGACGGCCCTGTCTTCAATGTCGTCGTGA
The DNA here is from genome assembly GCA_964653395.1 of uncultured Treponema sp. GTDB lineage: Bacteria > Spirochaetota > Spirochaetia > Treponematales > Treponemataceae > Treponema_D. The sequence continues at coordinate 1,287 of CAZZFL010000042.1, forward strand.
ATCAAACTCGCCGTGTGAACGAATTCCAAAAGCGGAGTGAGGCGGAATGCGTTTTCGATTTTGCGTTCGTCAAGCGTCGCCATTTTCGCGCACAAAACCAAAAGCAAAGGTCGCCATCTTTTTCCGCCTTGCCGGACGAGCGAGCGAGTCGGCTCGAGAAGCGCGTTCAAATGATTTTGTTCCACGCAATCAAGCGCGCCGAAATTTTCTTCAAGCCACGCGGCGGACGCAACGTCGGGAAGTTCGCGCTGCAAGATGAGTTCGATTTTTTCTCTGAGCGATTCAATTTCGTTTTTCATTTTTCGAATCTATCGCCTGCTTCCGTCGCTCGAATAAAGATAGTCGAAATAATCCATGCTCGTGCTGTAAGTCGCGTCGTAGCCTTTGAGCGTCTTTTTGTAACTTTCCATGCTTTTCCAGAACGTGTAGAATTCCGCGTCCTTGCTGTAGGCTTCGGCGTAAATTCGCGCGGCTTCTGCATCGGCCGCGCCTTTTATTTCCTCCGATTTTTTGTACGCTTCGGACGAAATGGTCTGCTTTTTGTTTTCCAATTTTCCGAGCCATTCGGCTTTTTTTCCTTCACCATTGGAACGGTATGCTTGCGCGACTTGGTTTCGCTCTTTTATCATTCGCTGATAAACTGATTCGGTGAGCTCGTCGGAATATTTTATCTGCCTCGGCAAAACGTCAATCAGTTCGATTCCGTATTGCGGAACGAGCTTGTTCGCTTCTTCCGCCATTTGCCGTGAAAGATTTCGGCGGCCTTTGGAAACGATTTCGCTTTCGGTGGTAACATTCACAAGTTCGGCGATGTCCTTTGTATCGTCGTCTTGAGTGACGTCCACTTCCGCCACTGAAATTTCGTTGATGATGTTCGAGCTGCGGACAATTTCGCTCAGGCGATTTTGCGTGATGACCGTGCGCGTGGAAGAATCGATGATGTCCGAAAGCCGATTGTAGGCGTTGTTGAGCGTGGTGAAATTCTGGTAGAATTTTGCGGGATCGACGATTCTCCAGCGCGAAGTCGTGTCCACGATTATGAACTGATTTTCCTTTGTGGGAATTCGCTGCGGGTCGCCGTCGAGCGAAAGCACGAGTTTTGGATAAGTCGTCACTTGATCCACGAAAGGCATTTTGATGTGAAGTCCCGCGTCAGAATGAGTGGCGACGATGCTTCCGAAACGCGTCACCACGACTTGGCTTCCTTCTTCCACGATGTAAAGCGGTCCCGTGATGAAAAACAGTATGAGCACGAGCGCGATTACGGACAAAGCCGTTATGAATTTTTTCATTTCCTTTGACATATTTCCTCCTTGATAAAAAGACAATTGCGATTTGTGAAAATTGCAATTGTCTTTTTACGCACATTCGCAGCGATGGCAGAATGTGCATTTAATAAGCAAGTTTCTACAGTAGCAACGCGGCTGTAGAAACTTGTCAAGATGAAAGTGCCGCGCTATTTGAGCGGTGCTTTCATCTTTCCTCCTTGATAAAAAGACAATTGCGATTT